>NZ_JBANRK010000005.1:0-150875 GCF_037860795.1 Sphingobium mellinum
CCGAAACGGCGCCTTTCATCAGAGCCGCGTGCCCCTTCCTACGCCCTCATACCAAAATCACTCGGTTTTTCGAGGTGTCCAGCTATGAACGCTATGGCATCCGTGGAAGCGTGGCGCTCAAAACCGGCGGCCTGACCAACAATCTGATGGTCGATTATTACCACACGGACGGGTCGAACACCGTACCCGAGCTTTCAGCAATTGTCCCGAACGCATTCCCCATTGCCTCGCTATATGCAGGTGTTGCAACGCCGCAGGACCGGGCCACAGGTATCGCTACAATTCAGGCTTTCGTGGGGCCAGCAGGCGCTCCGTTCGTGCCCGCTTTCTACGACGCATATTTTGCGGTCCCTAATCGCCCCGGCATGACCCAGTTGCTGGCCGAACAAAAGGCAAGGGGCCCATACACGGTTTCGGCCGACGGATTGAATGTCTTCAGATCGAAGAATTGGGTTGTTACCAACAAGACGACACTTGCGATCGGCGATAATACCGAAATCAGAAACATCATCGGCTATACGCATCTCGATTCGTTTAACTCCGTTGATGAAGGTACGCCCTATGATATTGCCGATAACGGACCTCCGGGTAGTGGTAAGGGCATTCCCAATCTGACCAAGCAGTTCTCCGAAGAGCTTCAGCTTGCGGGAAAAGCGTTTGATGACCGACTGACTTATGTTGTTGGCGGCTACTATTCAGATGAAAGCTACAACAACGCCAACTCTTTCTTCACGCTCGACATCCTGCTTGGTGGTTTTTCTTCAAACTTTCACTACGAGCTCCAGAACAAAACCTATGCCGGTTATGCGCAAGGAACCTATGCGCTAAACGATACTGGTCTCTCGGTCACTGTTGGTGGCCGATATACGTCCGAGAAAGTGCGGAAGCTCCTGGAGCCGGACGATACCAACAGGATCGCTCTGGGTAACCCGGCACCGGCGGGCTATTCCTACGATAAATCCAGGACATTCAATAAGTTTAGCTGGACGCTCGGAGTGCAAGAGCAGTTCGACGCACACACGCTTCTCTATGCTATGTCACGGCGCGCCTACAAGAGCGGCGGTTTTAACGGAACGGCAACACCGCTGAATGGCTCGGCTGCCGCGGGTGGCGATAGCGTTGAGTCGGAACAGGTTACCGATGTCGAAGTCGGTCTGAAGCACCAGAGCAATTCGGGCGGAGTACCCAAGCGCATCAATATCGCCGCCTATCACGAGTGGATGAAGGACCGGCAAACGGTTGCAATTTTCCTTCTCCCTACCGGAGCCGCAGTGGCAACCGTCAATGTGCCGACCTCGAAAGTATACGGCCTTGAGGTCGACGGCTCAGTCGGCCCGATAAGTGGTTTCACTTTGGGTGGAACGTTTAACTACACCCATGCGCGTTTTGGTTCGGATCTGGTCGCGGTCCCCGGCCCGCAGTTTGTGAAGTACGATACATATCCGGATACTCCCAAATTTTCTGGTTCGGCATATGTGGATTATGTGATGCCAGTATCGGGGTCGATCGAAGCTTCCTTGCACGGGGAAGTCTATGCTCAGTCGAAGGTAAATGTCTCTGTTCAAAGCCTTTTCAGCGAGGGTTCGGTTCTTCCAGGCTATGCTCTGGTCAACTTCCGTGCCGGCCTGGAAGATCACGATGCGGGCTGGTCGCTGACCGCTAATCTTAAAAATGCTTTCAACAAAATCCATTATGTGGGCGGCATTCCGTTCGGAGGGCTTCTGGGATTTGCCAATCGCCTTCCGGGCGATCCGCGCACGATCACGGTGGAAGCACGGTACAAGTTCTGACCCGATGAAGTGCAAGCGGCTGGCCACCTCCTGGTGGCCAGCCGTTGTACGATCAGGACCGCGGTCGCAGGCAGGTAAATGCATCGGGCTACATCAGCCCTCACGGGGAAAGACTGCGCCTTGGTTTTTTAGAGTCCTCGATGAGGAGGAACCCCTCCGACTCACATGGGGGATTGGGTGTCAACTGGACGCCTCGAAGAACCTCTGGAGCCTGACGGCTTGACCTGATTCACTTGTCTAGCGCGACAGTGGAGGCAGAGATGGCGGTGCAACCTGGTTTCTTTGATCTTGCGGACCGATATGAGGCACTGAGCGTCGCTGGCAATCCGCTGGAGCGATTGGCGGCTGTAGTGGATTTCGAGGTTTTCGCGGGCCGTTGGCAGCGGCATTGCGCCGCAGTCCCCGTCGCAAGGGCGGACGGCCGCCGTTCGACCCGGTGCTGATGTTCAAGATCCTTCTGCTGCAGGCGCTCTATTCGCTGTCGGATGATGCAACGGAATTCCAGATCAAGGACCGGCTCTCTTTCCAGCCTTTTCTGGGTCTCGGTCTCGATGGCACGGTGCCCCATGCGACGACTATGTGGTTGTTCCGGGAGCGACTGGTGAAGGCTAAAGCGATCGACAAGCTCTTCGCCCGCTTCGATGCCGCGCTGACGGACAGGCTACGGGGCGTAGCCTTTCAACGCGCAACTGTGCAGTCGGCGACCGCTCTTGAGCTCCTCCGAGGCATCTTCGAATGACCGATAATGGCGCGAATCAGTCGTGCCCGCTTGCAAAACTTTTACCACCCAACACCCCTCAGTTTCTGGTCGGTGATAGCGCTTGGCGGATTTTGCAGGTCATCGAGGAGCGGCGGCGCGCCCGGACGGCACTTTGGTAGCCGGGATGCCAGCGGCGACGCCTCCATGGACTTCGAGAACGGAAACAGAAGGAACCCGGCCATCGCTCCAAGGCGACTATTAGCTGACGCTGCGGTCCCCCGACCCGTGGCGGGGCGGCACAGCTGCCAGAGGCACGAAGGGGGGGGGCGGTCCGGCAGGGCGCCCCGTGAGCGCAACCTGCCTAGCAAAAGAGAGAAATTACCCCCGTGTTACCCCGGCGGCACTCAGTTCTCAGTGTTGGGGTACTAAATCGCTGCTTTTATTGAAAAATCTGGAGCGGGCGAAGGGATTCGAACCCTCGACCCCAACCTTGGCAAGGTTGTGCTCTACCCCTGAGCTACGCCCGCTCTGGCGGCCGGAGGATAAGGTCCCTCTCGGCGGGTGAGGCGGGCAACTAGCAGCGCTTCTCACCATCGGCAAGGGAGAAATGGGAACGAGAGCAATTTTCTTCCGGCCTTCTTGGCATCAATGGTCTTGAGCCAGATTCGTGATGTTGGCGTCGCCTGTCGCTCTGCTACTATGGGCCGGGCTCGATCTTTTCTGTGACTGGAGGGATCATCGTCCGGCCTGTTTCGTAATGCAGAGCAGCCATCGGAGGTTTAACGCATGACGCGTGATGATGTTACTCGGCGTGGTGTGCTGCAGGGCGGGGCCGCAGCCGCGGCGGTACTGCCTTTGGCGGGGCGGCAGGCGACCGCCGCAGCGGGGGGACAGATGAGTAGAGGAGGGCGCATGGCCGCCGTGGAACTGACTGTCAACGGCCGCGAGGTCCACCTCCAACTCGATCCGCGCACGACGCTGCTGGACGCCCTGCGTGAGCATCTGCACCTCACCGGCACCAAGAAAGGATGTGACCACGGCCAGTGCGGCGCCTGCACCGTCATCGTCGAGGGACGACGAATCAACAGCTGCCTGACGCTCGCGGTCATGCATGAAGGGGATGCGGTGACCACGATCGAGGGGCTGGGCACGCCTGACCGGCTTCACCCGATGCAGCGCGGCTTCGTCGCGCATGACGGCTACCAGTGCGGCTATTGCACGCCGGGCCAGATCTGTTCAGCCGTGGCCGTGCTGGAGGAGATCAAGGCCGGCATCCCCAGTCATGCGACGGAAGACCTGCAAAACGTCCTATTGTCGGATACCGAATTGCGAGAGCGGATGAGCGGCAATATCTGCCGCTGCGCTGCCTATCCCAACATCATCGCTGCTATTCGCGACGTTGCGGGGGAGGCCGGGGCATGAAGCCTTTCACCTACAGCCGCGCCAGCAGCCTGCAGGAAGCGGCCGATGCTGTCGCCGCGACGCCGGGCGCTCGCGTCATCGCGGGCGGAACCAATCTGCTCGACCTCATGAAGCTGCAGATCGAAACGCCCACACATCTGGTCGACATCAATCATGTCGGGCTCGACCGGATTGAACGGACCAAGGAGGGCGGCTTAAGGATCGGCGCACTGGTGCGGAACACGGATCTTGCCGCCGACCAGACCGTGCGGCGCGACTATGCGGTGCTGAGCCGCGCCCTGTTGGCGGGGGCGTCCGGGCAACTGCGTAACAAGGCGACGACCGCAGGCAACCTGCTGCAGCGGACCCGCTGCCCCTATTTCTACGACGTGCGCATGCCCTGCAACAAGCGCAGGCCGGGCAGCGGCTGCGGCGCGATCGAGGGCGTCAGTCGAGGCCTCGCGATCATCGGCACGAGCGAGGCCTGCATTGCCCAGCACCCCTCCGACATGGCCGTCGCGATGCGCCTGCTCGATGCCACGGTCGACACGGTGGGCCCCGCTGGCGCTCGACGATCAATCCCCATTGCGGACTTCCACCTGCTGCCAGGCGACACGCCGCAGGTCGAAAATGCCCTTCGACCTGGGGAGATGATCGCGTCTGTCACGCTGCCCAGGCCAATCGGTGGTATCCATATGTATCGCAAGGTGCGCGACAGGACGTCCTACGCCTTCGCGCTGGTATCGGTAGCTGCGGTGTTCAGCGGGGAGGGCAAGGCGCGCTTCGCCTTTGGTGGCATCGCGCCCAGGCCCTGGCGCGTCGAAGCGGCCGATGCCGCCGCCGGCAAAGGCGCCAGCGCGGTGGCGGAGGCGGCGCTGGCCGGCGCTCGCCCCACGGCGCAGAATGGGTTCAAGCAACAGCTTACGGCCAGGACGCTCGCGTCCGTCTTTCGACAGAAGGAGGCACGGGCATGAGGTTCGACAGCCCCGCCGCCAACAATCCCATCGACCGCGGCCGCGTGGTCGGCGTGCCTCATGATCGCATCGATGGTCCGGCGAAAGTCACCGGCACGGCGCCTTACGCCTATGAGCGGCATGACGCCGCGACGAACCCGGCCTATGGCTGGATCGTCGGGTCTGCGATCGCAAAAGGGCGGATCGTCGTCATCGACCTGCGCGCGGCTGAGGCGGCTCCGGGCGTGCTCGGCATTGTCACCCACCAGAATGCAGGGCCGCTGGGCAAGGGCAATATGAACACGGCCCATCTGCTGGGCGGCCCGCAGATCGAACATTATGAGCAGGCGGTAGCGTTGGTGATCGCTGATACGCTGGAAAATGCGCGCGACGCTGCCCGGCTGGTGCGGATCGATTATGCGGTCGAGCAGGGGCGCTTCAGCCTCGCGGCGCAGATGGACAGCGCAACGGTGGCGGCAGACGGCTTCGGCGGGCCGGCCGATACCAGTGTCGGCGATTTCGAAAGTGCGTTCGCCAAGGCCGCGATCCGGATCGACCAGCGTTATACGACGCCCGACCAGAGCCATGCCATGATGGAGCCGCACGCAACCACCGCAGCGTGGAATGGCGACCGCCTGACGCTCTGGACATCCAACCAAATGGTGGGCTGGAGCGTCGGAGAAGTCGCCAAGACGCTGAAAATACCGAAGGACAAGGTGCGGATCGTGTCGCCCTTTGTGGGCGGTGGCTTCGGCGCCAAGCTGTTCCTGCGCGCGGATGCCCTGCTGGCGGCGCTGGGCGCGCGACTGGTCGGTCGGCCCGTTAAGGTCGCGCTCGCCCGTCCGCAAATCCCAAACAACACCACCCATCGCCCCGCCACGATCCAGCGCATACGCCTCGGCGCCGGCCGGGACGGGGTTATTGACGCCATCGCGCATGAAGTCTGGTCGGGCGACCTGCCTGGCGGAGGCGCCGAAATGGCCGCCCAACAGACGCGGCTGCTCTATCGCGGCGCCAATCGCATGACCGCGCACCGGTTGGCGGTGCTCGACCTGCCGGAAGGCAACGCGATGCGCGCGCCGGGTGAGGCGGTCGGCCTCCTGGCGCTCGAAGTGGCGATGGACGAACTGGCGGAGGCCTGCGGCGTGGACCCAGTCGAACTGCGCATCCGCAACGACGTGCAATATGATCCAGAAGCGGGACCGCAACGACCCTTTTCCAGCCGCAAGTTGGTGGAATGCCTGAGGCAGGGGGCGCAACGGTTCGGCTGGGACAAGCGGTCTGCCCGCCCCGGCCAGCGGCGTGACGGCCGGTGGCTGGTCGGCATGGGGATGGCGTCCGCCTTCCGCAACAATCTGGTCACTCGTTCCGCCGCGCGCGTCCGGATTGACGGCGGCGGCCGCGTGATCGTCGAAACCGATATGACGGACATCGGCACTGGCAGCTATACCATCATCGGCCAGACGGCTGCGGAGATGATGGGCGTCCCCCTGGATGCCGTGACGGTGCGACTGGGAGACAGCCGCTTTCCCGTAGCCGCCGGTTCAGGTGGGCAGTTCGGTGCAAACAGCTCGACCGCCGGGGTCTATGCCGCCTGCGTCGCGCTGCGTGCCAAACTGGCGGAAAAGGCGGGCTTTCCCGCAGAGCAGGCCGTGTTCGAGGAGGGGCTGGTTCGCCTGCACAACCAGTCCCAAAGTCTGGCCGCACTGGCGGGTCCGGAGGGTCTTTGGGCCGAGGATGCCATCGAATTCGGGGATTTGGCCAAGCGCTATGCGCAGGCGACCTTTGGCGCGCACTTCTGTGAAGTCGGCGTTGATGTCGATACGGCGGAAATACGCGTCCGGCGCATGGGGGGCGCTTTTGCAGCCGGTCGCATACTCAACCCCAAATCGGCTCGCAGCCAGGTAATTGGCGCCATGACGATGGGGGTGGGCGCCGCGCTCATGGAGGAATTGAACGTCGATACGCGCTTCGGTTTTTTCGTCAATCATGACATGGCCGAATATATCGTGCCGGTACATGCCGACATTCCGGATCAGGATGTCCTGTTCCTCGATGAACTGGACGATAAAAGCTCGCCGATGAAGGCCAAGGGCGTCGGGGAACTGGGCATCTGTGGCGCAGGAGCAGCGGTTGCGAACGCGATCTACAATGCCACTGGCATCCGCCTGCGCGATTATCCGCTGACGCTGGACAAAATGCTTGCTGTCGCAGAGGGATCCGCGCTCGCTTGACAGGCACTTTGCTTCGTTCATAGGCCCGCTTGCCTTAGCGCTCATGGAAGGGCGGCGAAGCAATATGGGAGCGGGCGTTGCGTGAGAAATCTTTCCTTGGCCTTGTTGTTCGCGGCCGCGCCGTCCATTGCCGTGGCCCAGACCTCCGGGCCGGTCGCGGACGATAGCCGGATCATCGTCACTGGCGAGGGCTTGCCATTGCCCCCCGGCACGCCGGCCTATGGATCAGTGACGATCACGCGTGACCGCATGGCCAGCAGTGCCTCGGGGCGGATCGAAAGCATCCTGACCGATGTCGCCGGCTTTCAGCAGTTCCGCCGCTCCGACAGCCGATCAGCCAATCCTTCGGCGCAGGGAGCCACGTTGCGCGCGCTTGGCGGCAATGCGTCGAGCCGGACGCTGGTCCTGCTCGATGGCGTGCCCATGGCGGACCCCTTCTTCGGCTATATTCCCTTCAGCGCGCTTGTGCCGGACCGTTTGTCGGCCGTGCGTGTCACGCGCGGCGGCGGGATCGGAGCCTTTGGCGCCGGCGCGGTCGCGGGCTCGATAGAATTCGCCAGCGCAACCCGCGACCAACTGCCCGCTTTTGCCGCGAGCGCGCTCTATGGCAGCCATGACGCCACCGAATTGTCCGCCAGCCTGTCGCCGAACGTCGGCAGCGGCTATGTCTCGCTATCAGGCCGTTGGGACCGGGGCCATGGGTTTCAGACTACGCCACGCGACCAGCGCGTCGCCGCGACCGTGCCCGCGGCCTATGACGGTTGGTCCGCCAACCTGCGCGCGGTGGCGCCCGTCTCCGCGACATCGGAGGTTCAGTATCGCGTCACCCTGTTTCACGATGATCGCACCCTGCGCTTTCGCGGCGCCAACAGCATGAGCGAGGGGCAGGACGCATCCATCCGTTTCCTCTCGCGAGGTCGCTGGCAGGTGGATGCGCTGGCTTATTTGCATGCCCGCAACTTTTCCAACATCGTCATTTCCGCCAGCACCTTCCGCAAGTCCCTGGACCAGCGCGACACGCCTTCCACCGGCATTGGCGGCAAGATCGAGTTGCGGCCACCTGTGGGAGCCGATCATGTCCTGCGGATCGGCGCCGATAGCCGCTTCGCCACCGGGGATATGTTCGAGGACGCATATAGCGCGACCGGCGCTGTCACCGCGCGCCGTCACGCGGGGGGCGAGCAGCAGACGAGCGGCCTGTTCGTGGAGGATGACTGGACGATCGGTTCGCTGGTCCTGACCGGCGGCATTCGCGCGGACCGCTGGACGATCAGCGACGGCTTCTTCCGCGCGAGCGGCGTGGGGGCCGCCAATAATCATTTCTCCGACCGATCCGGTTGGGAATTTTCCGGGCGGGGTGGCGTGCTTGTCCGGCTTGGCGGCAGCGTTGCTCTGCGCGCTGCGGGTTATACCGGCTTTCGCCTCCCGACGCTCAATGAGTTATACCGGCCTTTCGTGATATTTCCGGTCACGACTCTGGCCAATCCTTCCTTGAAGCCGGAAAAGCTGAAAGGGGCAGAGGCAGGCTTTGATCTGACCCCCGTCTCCGGCGTAACCCTGTCGATCACGGGCTTTTACAACAGGCTGGACGATGCCGTGGCCAATGTGACGCTTGATCCGGCCAATCCTAATCTGCGCCAGCGCCAGAATGTCGACCGCATCACCGCCAAGGGTATCGAGTTGTCGGCATCCGGGCGTATTGCAGATTTCCTTCTGTCTGCTTCCTATGCCTATAGTGACAGTCGGGTGCACGCGACGGGCTTGCTGGACAGGAAGTGGCCCGCGCAGAGTCCTCGACATGCCGCCAGCGCCACTCTGGCCTGGCAACCGGCTCAGGGACCTGTGCTGTCCACCACCTTGCGCTATGTCGGCAAACAATATGAAGATGATCTGCAGACAGACGCGCTGCGCCACGCGCTGACTGTCGATGCCTTCATGCGCTTGTCGCTAGGGCGTGGCGTGGCCCTGCTCGCGCGCGGGGAAAATCTGTTCGATGAGGATGTCGTGACCCGCAATGCCGGCGGTTCGATCGACCTTGGCACTCCACGGACGCTTTGGATCGGCGTCAGCGTCGGGGGATAAGCGCGCTCATTGCTTCACTTTAAAGAAGGCTGCACGGGCCTTTGCCAGCGGCCGGACTTGTTGGCCAATCGGAGATTCCGTGCGCGCGCTTAGGGGACCTTCGAGCCAGTCATGAAGCGCGGCACCGCATGGCGTCCGGCGTTGACCTTCTCCACGTCCCGCAAGGCGTTGAAGAGCCATTGACGTTTGCGGGTCAGGAAGGCCTAGATCGCTTCGTCGTCGTCATCCGCGAGCGCCAGCACCTCGACATGGTCGGGCGTGACGGTGATTCGCCGTTCGGTCGCGCCAGAGGAGCGGCGCAGGTCATAGGCGATTTCCGTCCGTCCAACCTGCAACATCGGCATCAGAAGCCGCTCCCATACGCGTGGACGGCGAACTCCTCGATCTTCTCGCGGATGACCTTGGTTTCGCCGATGCCGCGCTCGGTCAGGATGCGGCGCACCTGTTGCCGCAGGGTTCGCAAATAGGATTCCATATGCGCGAAGGCGGGCTGGGTCGCCGCTGCATCGGCATAGAGCGCACCTACGGCGATTGTCGCGTCCTAGATCACCACATGATCGGCATGGGGCACGATCGCTTCGATGATGCGCATGATGGCAAAGCCATTCTCATCCATGCCTAGGTCCGCATGGGGACCCTGTTCCGCCTGGATGTCACCGGCCAGCCCTCGAACGCGCGCAGGCCATCAGCAGCGGCGAGTTGCCCTTCTTCGAAGCGCCGGATGATCTCCAGCACGCGCTCGGAGAAGCGGCCATATTGCGCGGGGTTCTTGTCCAGTTCGCGAGTGACGCGGCGGAGTTTGGACTTGTCCTCCGCCGCGCAGACCTTCGAGCACGATTCGAATCTTGTCCTCGGCCGAGAAGTGGCGCCGCGTCTGCCGCCGGATGTCCTTCACCACCTGCTCCGAAGGGGCCTTCGCCGACAATTTTGAATAGGAGGATTTGGGTTTCATCTTCGTTCCTTCGTCACTACGACGAAGCCCAAATCCTCCTTAAGTCACAACCTCAAATCTGTGCCATAGGCGCTGATGGCGGACAGTTTCGGTTGGATGAAATTACCTCTACCAGCTTGTCATTCTATCATGCTTTGGCGCTCTACAGCGCAGGAGCGAGCTGGGGCCTTCATTTCCTTCATCGGACCTTCATCCCTGATTTCCAAAACAGGCTCTTAGAAATTGGCTGTGGCGGTAACCCCATAGGTACGCGGGGCCCCGGGGTTAGCACGGTTCTGATAGGCATTGGGCGCGATCACGTCGAAATATTTCTTGTTCGTCAAATTATTGCCCCAAAGCTGCACGCTCCAGCGCTCGTCGAGCGACGTCAGTTTTACCGAAGCCCCTAGGAGATGGCGGGCCTGGCTAGCCTGCAAATGATCGACCGTGTTGAAATATTTCGAAACATAACTGTCGCTGGCCGAGAATTCTACATTGCCAAAGCCGCTATGGACCACATAGCTCGCAGACAGCGTTGCCGATAGTTTCGGCGCGTTGCTCATTGTCCTGCCACTTGCGTCGAAAACGGTTCGGATCAGGCCGAAACCGTTGGGCGCATATTGGAACAGCGGTGCGTTGAGCCATTCGGTATATTTAGCGTCCAGGACCGAAGCACTGGCGGAAATGCGCAGGTCGGCGACGGGGCGCACGGTCAGCTATCACGACGGTGCCGTTCGGCTGGCTGTCGGACAGGTTCAGCAGAACCCGCATCATCGGCACCGCCTTTCTGGTCTGGAGTGGGGCCACGGCATGTTTCGGCCTTTCCCATGGCCCGGCGCAACTCATGCTGGCGCGCGCCGGGGTCGGCTTGGGAGAAGCGGCTGGGATGGGGTCCTCCCACTCTTTGCTGATGGACTATTTCCCCTACTCGCAACGCGCCCGGGCAATGGCGATCTATGGCTTTGGCGTGCCGATCGGCGTCGCGGTCGGCTCTGTGGGCGGCGGCTGGATCGCCGGCCTCTGGGGATGGCGCGCGGCGTTCCTGATTGCGGGCGGCGTGGGCATCATGCTTGCGATCCTTTTCAAGTTGACCGTCAGGGAGCCTGCACGGATCGTGAGGGAGGGAGAGTCATCGACGCCCTTACCATTTCTGCGCAGCATCGCGATCATGCTTGCAAAACCCGGCTATTTGTTCGTCGTCTTCGGCTGCACGTTCAGTGCGATAGCGACGCTTGCGCAGTTTTTCTGGTTTCCCTCCTATGTCGCCCGAAGTTTCGATGGCGACATGGGCAGGACGGCGACGATTTTCGGGGCGATCCAGTTCGCAGGCGGCATCAGCGGCGCTCTGATTGGGGGTTATATATCCGATCGATGGGCGCGGGCCAATCCGGCGGCGCCGACGCTGGTGGCGGGCTTTGGCTATCTGGCGGCCTGCCCGATGGTCATCATGGTGGCCTTGACGCGCGAAGCCCAAATGGCGTGGACATTCTTCCTCCTGACGACGATTGCGACCTCGATAGGCAACGGCCCGATCGTGGCCGCGATCCAATATTTCGCGGGTCCCACATTACGCGGGACCGCATCGGCCATGCTGACCTTTTGCATCATGGTGTTGGCGATGGGCCTGGGCGTTCCACTGGTGGGATTGTTGTCCGATAGGCTGGCGCAAACTTATGGCGATGAATCCTTGCGCTATGCGCTGCTGAGTTTGCCCGTCTGTTATCTGGTCGGCGGCATATTGTTTGTCATCGCCGCGCGCTGGATGGTGTCCACCCCCTATTTGCAGGAGAGGATCGGATGCTCCGCCCTTACTGCGGGCAATAAATCATAGCTTTCAGGAGTTGCGACATGGCTATCATGATAGATCGACTGACGCCGAGCATCGGCGCGGAAATCACCGGCGTGAACCTGAACGATCCACTGTCGGATCAGGATCGCAATGACTTATTGAAGGCCTTTCTCGACCATCACGTGCTCTTCTTCCGTGATCAGTATCTCGCACCGCAGCGGCATCTCGAAATCGCTCGCCTGTTTGGAGAGATCGACAGCCATCCATACAACAGGACGCTTGGAAACGGGCTGGAAGGCGTGCAGATAGTCGAGAATAACGGCGAATGGGTGAAGCGCGACGGCCAGTTCTATACCGCCGCCTGGCATAGCGACACCACTTTTCTGCCCCATCCCTACAAGGGCGCGCTGCTCACCGCGCAAGTTATTCCCGACGTTGGCGGCGACACGTTGTGGAGCAACCTGGCGGCCGCATATGATATGCTGCCTGAAAAGATACAGCATCTGATCGAAGGCATGGAAGCGCGGCATAGCTACCCCGTTATCGCCACAACAGACACAAGCCCGATCGAGCATTTCAAGGGCGTGATCCACCCAGTCGTCCGCGTTCACCCCGAGACCGGACGTAAGTCATTGCTAGTGAACGAGAATTTCACGCGTGAGATCTTGGGACTCTCGCCGAGCGCGAGCCAATCGCTGCTGACATTGCTGATGGAACCGATCCGGTCGCCCGAAACGCAGGTGCGGTTCCGCTGGACGGCGGGCTCGCTCGCGATCTGGGACAATCGGTGCACTGCGCATTATGCATCGCTCGACTATACCCAGCGCCGCGTGATGCACCGCGTTACGCTGGTTGGGGACAAACCCATCACGACCCGCGAATGGGATGACCGTCTTGCTCGTTCGGAAAGGGAGATGATGACCGCATAGCGCATCCAGCGGTCAGCAAGGCAACTTGCCTTACTCCCTTAGGAACGGGATTGAATAAAAGGAGCAGGACATGGCCGATGCCGAATATGGGGATTTGAGCCGCCTGGGCGGCGTTGTGGAGCGCTTGGAAGCGCGCGTAAAGGAACTTGAGGCGCGGGAGGCGATCAGGGATGTATTGGGCCGTTATTGCCGAGCGATCGATCGGCTCGACCATGAGCTTCTAATGTCCTGCTACCACCCCGACGCGGTGGATGAGCATGGTTTTTTCACAAGTCATTCCAGCAAGGAATTCGCGGACCTGGCGATCCCGTCGATGGAGAGTTCGTTCGAACGGAGCTTTTATTCGCTGGGCACGATCCTGATCAAAGTCGATGGCGATCAGGCGATATCGGAGAGTTATTGCATTTCCCCAAAAATACTTCGCGAGCCCGACGAAGAAGGCCGCAAGCATATGCGAATTGGCGGCGTCCGCTTTCTGGACCGGTTCGAATATCGGAATGGCGAATGGCGCATAGCATATCGACGCCTGGTCGGCGAATGGGGCATCTTTCACCCTACGCCGACCCGCACCTACCAGTCGTTCAAGATCCCCCCGGACGAGAACAGCCCCTCGCTCGGACTACGAGACCGCACCGATTTTTCCTACGAGCTGGGAATGTAAAGCGCATTTTCCAAAGGAGTTAGCATGCGTCAAAGTCTGTCGGGGAAGGTCGCGCTTATCACCGGCGGCGCACGCGGCGTAGGAGCCGCTACTGCTTTGCGCCTGGTGGAACAGGGGGCTTTAGTCCATGTGGCCGACCTGGATCCTATTGATGTCGGCGAAACCCCCGGCTTGGCCCGTCTCTCTATCGCATCGCACAGGCTGGATGTGGGCGACCATCGAAGCTGGACAGACTTGATATCGCGCATCTATCGGGAGGAGGGCCGGCTGGACATTCTCCACCTGAACGCCGGCATCCAGGCTCGGCCCTTCGGCGTCGTGCCGTCCGATGATCCCCTGTCGTGGTTCGATGAACCGATCTGCGATCGTCTGATCACCGTCAACATCAAAGGGGTTACGAACGGGATCATGGCGGCCCTGCCGCTTTTGCGAGAGTCGCGAGGGTCCATCATCGTCACGGCCTCCATGGCCGGAGTCCGCGGCTTCGAAGCAGATCCCCTTTATGCGATGACCAAATTCGCGGTCGTGGGCTTGGTCCGCTCGCTCGGGCCCCGCTTGGCCAGAGACGATGTATGCATCAACGCTATCTGCCCAGGCGGTGTCGACACGCGGATGATAGCTTCGGCCTCTCGCGAAGCAGCTATGGACTTCATCAAACCCGCGCACGTTGCGGCGCTGGTGAGCCAACTGGTCGGCCGTCGTGATTTTGGCGGGATATGGCTGACGCCGCTCGACGGGACGATCCGGCGGTTCGAGATCGATCCGCTGGAGCATACAGATGCCGGGCGCATGCGCCTGTCCGATTTGGCGCGCGCATAGGAAGGATGCAATATGTTCAAAGTAATTTGGCTGATGAAGCGCAAAGAAGGTACGTCCCAAGCCGACCTGATTTCCTATTATGAAAATCATCATTCATTGCTTGCTAAGAAACTTTTTCTGGATAATGATTTCAAGCCGTTAAAATACATGCGGAAATATTTCCATTCTGTCTCTGATATACTGCCGTTCGCTGACACGCTATCAGGGACCGATTTCGATTTGGCCATGGAGATGTGGTTCGAGTCACGCGAAGATTTCCATCGGATGATCGAATTTTCCAGCCCGGAAGAGGTTTGGAAAATGGTTCTTGAAGATGAGAACAGGTTCTTGGATCCCCACAAGCGAGCCATCTTCATTCTGGAAGAGCATGAGACGATCTTCGACTGAAGGCGCGACTGAAGTTTCAAAGGAAAATAGGGCAGGATCAATGGAATATCAGATCGACAAGGACCAGACGACCGAAGATGTCCTTGGCAACATGGAGCTTACGGGCAAGCGGGTGCTCGTAACCGGGGCGAGCGCAGGTTTGGGGCTGGAAACGTCCCGGGCTCTTGCGGTGCGCGGCGCTCGGGTCGTTGGCGCGGTGCGGGACATGGACAAAGGCGGGGCTGCTATCGCTCAGCTTGGGAGTCCCGTTTCGGGCAATGTGGAACTGATTGAACTCGACCTGGCGTCGCTGAAGAGCGTGCGGCAGTGCGCAAATGCGTTGTTGGTGAAGGGCGAACCCTTCGATGTCATCATCTGCAACGCAGGGGTGATGGCCACACCCAAGGGGGTAACACAGGATGGTTTCGAAACCCAATTCGGGGTCAACCATCTGGGGCATTTTCTGCTGGTCAATTTGCTGATCCCGTTGCTGCGCCCCGGCTCGCGGGTCGTTATATTGTCGTCCATGGGCCACCGCTTGGCGGACATAGACCTCGACGATCCCAATTTCGAAGGCCGTCCCTACGATGAATGGGCCTCCTATGGGGGCGCAAAAACCGCCAATATCCTATTCGCAGGGACAAGCGCCTGCGCAATCGCGGCGTCCGGGTGGCCGCTGTCCACCCCGGCGTGGTCACCGACACCTCGCTCACGCGCCATATGAGCCGGGACGATTTCTCCGCGTTCGCGGATTCCGAGCGGGATATCCACCATCGCAACAAATCCATTCCCGAAGGCGCTGCCACCACCGTATGGGCCGCGTTCGTCGCCTCGGCCGACGAAGTCGGAGGCCGCTACAGCCAGGATTGCCGCGTGTTTGACGTCAATGACTCAGAGATCGTGTCCAACCACGGGCCACGCGCCTACGCGCTCAATCCATCGCGCGCAGCCAAGCTGTGGACAATCAGCGAACAAATGGTCGGTCAGAGCTTTGAAAGTTAGCACCACGTTCGCAGAATATTGATTGTTGGGATTTCCTCGGGGTTGAATGCGTGTTTCATGATAAGCAGGATTTTTGGATGCTGGCCATGGACGAGGACTGGCAAGCAGATCTGGAGCGTTGGCTAGGGTCAGGACTCGCTTACAACAGCCAGGAGATGGCTGTGGCGGCGAGCGCGATGGCAGAGAATAAAGCTGGACACCTCGAAAAACCGGTAGCGTCTGGCGGCGTGAGGTGATTCATGTGTAGACGACCCCTGCTGGGCAAGAGAAATTTTGACGACTGATGCTGGACTGGTCAGGTTCATTGATGTGTCCGGCCTATTCGCGCGGCGCGATATGCCGCTGGCCATGATGGTGTCAGTGGACCGGATCCTCATCACTGTTTCGCGTTCGCGGCGCGGTGAATCACGCAGGTTATTCCGATCCCCGGCTTGACCGGGTTGGCATCATTCGTTTCGTTCTCTCCTTTGCTTATAGTCGCCCGCATCGACCGTCCCGGTCCCGCGCAATATGTCAGCCGCACCCCACAGATGCCGCTCCAGCTCTTGTTGGGTAAGAATCGTCGTCCCCCTTGTCACCGTCCCCGGTGATGAAACCATGTCTTGAGCCCCTTGTTAAGCGCGCTCAAGGGCTTCGACAATGTGCTTGTCGCGCGAGGGAATGTCTCTCATACTCCAGCAGATTCTTGCTGCGTCGAGACGATCGTGACCGACAATAAGGCGCCCGATAACAAACCACGGCGCCGGAACACCAAGTTCAAAGCGAAGCCGCAGCCGCAGCTCGATCGCGAGGCCCTGCTGAACAAGATTTTCGACGATAACAAGAACACCTTCGATGCCCCCGCTCGATAACCTGTAGCGCGCGCCGGGCGACGTCGCGGTAACGTAGCATCGGGAGACCAACTCATTGAACAGTTGGTCAAATGAGAGAAGCCCTAGATTTTTCCTGTCGCCTGACCACGGTGCTGCCTATCAGGCAGATGTTCGACAGCTTTTCCCATCCATGAAATCGACGGCCACCCCGTTCCTGGACGAGCTGGTCCGGGCCGTACCTACACCATCCATACGGTGTTGACCGATAACGTCCTATGTCGGGAAGCGTTGGCGGGTTCATCCCGCAGGTCTCCTTGCGTCGGCCACGTGCCGACGCTGATGTAATCTGAGCCAGATGGCTTCCACCGTCAACGGGATCGCTCCCTGCCATAGCAAACACAGGCTCCAGCGGCGCCGAGGCGGCCGTGGTCCTTACCATCCTTAAGACGAGATACGCACCCAGGTGGAAGGCCCGAACATTATCAACAGGGTCGCTCGACGAGCGCCCTCACGGCACTTGCAGAGAGGGGCCCTTCCACCTGGCATCCGACCGTTCAAGGAACGGCCGGTACTCTGTCCCCGTCTTGACGATGGCGTGAGCCACGCGCGCCATCTTGGCGGTGAGCGCCGTCATCGCCTTGCGGCGACGGTCGGCATCATCCGCGTGCCCGGCGGTGTATCGTCCGAGCTTGTCGCGGAAGCTGTTGTCGCGCTGACGCGCGGCGACCTGAGCAGCCATCCAGAAGGTCCGGCGCAGGCGCGCATTGCCGTACTTGGACGGCTTCGTGCGGCCTCGGAACGTGCCCGACTGGCAGGTCGCGAGATCGAGACCGCAGAACTTCAGGAACTGGCGATGGTGACCGAAGCAGCGCAGGTCGCCTGCCTCGGCAAGGATGGTAAGCGCGTTGATCGGACCGATGCCCGGAATGTTGCGCAGCAGCGGGTAGTCCACGTGATCGGCGAGCCGCGCATGGGCCAACTGCTCGATCTCGTCGCGCTGGTGGATGAGGCTGCGGCCCTGCGCGTTGACCATTGGGAACATGGTGATGGCGACTGAGTCGTCCGGTACCGGCAGAGCCGTCGAGGCAGGCGCCGTCTCGTAAATGTAGTTGATGAGGCGTGCTTGGAGACCTTGCGGCCGATGAGCGGCCACGCCGCGGCCGAGAAAACCTCGCGGTCCAGCGCCGTGATCCTGTCCGGTGTCGGAAACCGCTCGATGAGCGCGAGGAACCAGTCGGACCGGGTGTTGCCGGCAAAGCGGGCGATTTCAGGGAAGTACAGCGGCAGGTAGTGGGTCAGGATCCGGTGCCAGGTCTGCGTCTTCATCCTGGAGATCGTCTCGTGGGTCTTCGAGAGCTCTTGCAGGTCATTGACCTGCAAGAGCTGGGCAACCGAGCCCAAAAGGTTTACGATCCATCCGCACCATCAAAGGCCAGGACTAACGCCTAGGGTGCCCTGAATTGAGAAACAGTTCAGCCAGTTGCTTTGCAACAAAGCTCATCACAGCAAAAACGGTGGGGTGATACCATTTTCAATCTCCAAAACTTCCTGTCCGATTCGTTCATAGCCCGTTTCCAAGTTCCAGACGACATGACGAGATGCCAAGCAGAAATCTCTCCAGTGGCGTTGGATGGAATTATCATCTGCAAAGCCGGACGCGCCCGCGAGGTTCATCACATTATCGACTGCTGATCGAAGAAGTTCGACTGCAGCTAATACCTGTCCCCTATTTTCGGCACGTTGGCTCGCCGCCATGATCACCTGACCTTCGGCGGCGCGATCAATGTCGTGTGAAGCTTGATGTAGGATGGCTTGCGCAGCCCAAACCGCCGAATATGCCTGCCCGACACGCGCTTGGTATACAGATGAGTCCAATTTACGTTGATAGATGGTACCAGAATGTGGGCGCAGCTTGTCAGCAACAACCATCTCCAGCATGCCGGCAACCGTTCCCACCAAGACTGCAAGCATTTCCGTCCGAAAGGACGGATACGTTGCCACATAATCGGTCGGCTCGAGCAAAAACTCGTCATAAAGATATGAGTCGTTGCCCAGCGCCTTGCTCCAATCGGTGAAACAATCGGACGACACAACTACATTTTTTGCAATGATGGTATCCGAACCTGTACCCTTCATGCCTGACATCGCCCATGTCCGGGCGATGCGTACCTCCGACATAGGCAGGGCCACATAGCTTAAATTTCCGTCAGGTGAAGTTGACGGAACCATTGCCCAGTTAGCATGATGAAGTCCCGATCCAATGCTCCATTTGCCGTTCACAACCCACTTGTCGCCGCTGGGCGCGATCGTGCCACCGCCAGGCCCCGGGGCGCAAATCCGTGATACACCATCAGCCAGCAACCGCCTTTGCATCTCGGGTCTTTGAACCGATATACCCAGCGCCGAAATGTTAAATACCACTGTAACCCAGCCCGTCGATGGACATCCTCGCGCGATCTCGGATACGACATCCACTCGTCCCCGCAGGGGCAACCTCATGCCGCCCCACCGCCGAGGGGTGGACATCCTAAACACCCCTATCGAATTAAGTGCCCCGACAACTTCATCGGTCAGCTTCCCGATTCGCTCATGTTCGGAAGCACTGCGTTTCAACAAGGGGTGAAGCCCGCGAACATTGACCAGAATGGCGGCAGCGCCCGCTGTATCAAATTTGAAGTCAATGACGTGGCGCGGCAATCCATTTTCTGCCGTCGTCATAGCATTATTAGATGACATGTTAAGGCAATCTCCAGGCGGGTTTTCCTTGGCAGGCGAATGCAAGCAAGGTGCGTTTGGCAAGCCCCGGCTGGCGGCCGTTCGCCCGAGGACCGTTTTATACCCTGCATGATTTAACCGTACCGCGTGGAACATCTAAAGGCAACGCTCATTCTTAAATTTTATGGCCTGCGTGGTACGGTTTTTACGGGGGGCACATCCTCAAGAACAATTAAATTTCCTTTGATCGAAGCCCTTGCGGATGTAGCGCAGGGCGACGCCGCGCGGCTGGTTGCCACTAATTCTGGCGACCGTCCTCCAAAGGAGGCCAAGCCTCCGACGCGAATAGCGATGCCGGATCCTTGGCGTAGGCCCGCAAAAATATCGTCGCAGCCTTTGCAGCGTCAGCGTCACGTTCGACTGTAGACGCCGCAACTCTCACGCCCGACATCATGTCCGCATGTAGGCCGGCCCAGCACAGAGATAGCAGGATTCGCGCTGCCTCCACGAAATCTACGGGCCTTAGTATATCCCCAAATTCTAAGCGAAGCTGTTCGGCAAGCAACCTCTGGCCCCGCAATGTTCCACGCTCGTGAAAGATATTCGCCAGTTCCGGCTGGCGCGACGCTTCAGAATATATCAGGCGACGCATCGCGATAAAAAGCGGCGACACCGCATTATCCACCATTGCTCGGCACAAACGGACGAGATGCTTGATGGGGTCGCCGCCGGTGTCCGGCAACGATATCTTGCTCTGAAGCGCTGACGCTGTGTCTTCGACGACAGCGGTCAATAGCGCTTCCTTGGACGGGAAGTGATTCCACAGCGTCGCCTTCGAGCCTCCGAGCTTGGCTGCGATCGCGGACATTGCTGTGCCCGCATATCCATGCTCGCAGAAATGCTCGCGCGCGACCGCTATGATCTTTGCACGTCGCGCCAAACGCAGAGATTCCCTTTTTCCTATCACCATATCCGTACTGCGTGGCCTCCATCCAATCAGGCATATTCGCCGGCCGTCATTTAATATGATGTACCCCGCGGTACACTTAATGATTGCCAAGCTAATGTAGCGCGTTTATAGCCTAGTGCCAACGCCCGGCCAGGAACTCGCCGGAATTGTGACGGGTCACATGAGCTGCGGCGGGCGTTCCATAAGTTTTGCAAAGTCAAAACAGGAATAGGGGATCGAGGATGTCAATGAAGCTAGTTTCCTGCCTTAGTGGCGTCGCAACTGGTCTCAGTTTGGTGGGCGTGACTCCTGCATGGGCTCAAATACAGAATGACTCCGCTGCGAACTCCGTCGCTGTAGGGGACATCATTGTCACGGCACGGCGCGTTGCGGAAAGCACCCTCGACGTTCCCGCGGCGGTCGCCGTGCTAAGTAACGAAACATTGCGAGAGCAGCGCATCAATAATCTTCTTGATATTGGTCTGACGACCCCGGGACTGAACGCGGCCCGTAATGTCAACTCAACACTCAGCATTAATTACAACATCCGGGGACAGGGCGTGTCAGACCGTTACGGCTCACCCCCGTCGGTCATTAACTATTTCAACGAGGTTCCGTCGGGTGTGCTGGGGACGCCCTTGTTTGATCTGGATTCCGTGCAGGTCCTCAAAGGTCCGCAGGGTACGCTTTTTGGTGGCAGTGCGACCGGCGGGGCAGTTCTGTTCACCTCAAAGCGGCCAACATTCGACGGAATTGAGGGCTATGCCCAAGGCAGCCTTGGCAATTTCAACTATCGCGAGATGCAGGGGGCGATCAATCTTCCGGTGACGGGCTGGCTGGCTATCCGGGTAGCAGGGTTTTTGACACGGCGGGATGGCGTCACCAAAGTGGTCAACATCCCAGGCTTGCGCCTAGGCGATTCCCATCAGGACAGTTTTCGGGCCTCGATACGCATGGAGCCGGCAGACTGGATTTCCAATGACACTGTTTATTCTTACGATAACATCGATGTTCGCGGTGTCGCGCGTGTGTTCTCCGGTTATGACAAGAACGCGACCTGTCCGAATTTTTTCAATGTGGTTTGCACCTATGGTACGGCCACGCTGCAAGCCGAACTTGATGCGCAGAATGCACGCGGACCATTCAAGATCAAGCAGACGCCTCCCTCCAATGGCGAGCCTCTCGACCAATTCTTTGCTGATCGCTGGAAGGTCCATACAATTTCGAATACAACAAATATAAAATTTAATGATATATTCTCGATTAAGAATATATTCGGATATTCCGCTTCGAGTACGCCCAGGCCCGGTATTTCGATAAGAGGGGCTGACGTTGATGGTTTAGAGTTTTCTGGACTAACGCTTATAGATTCATTTGTAAGGAACGTCGGCCCGATCGCGCAAGTCACAGAAGAACTTCAGATCCATGGCAGCGTCAAAGATGCGATCGACGTTTGGGTGGGCGGATATTATCAACGGAACCATAATCCGCCGGCGGCGATCGAGCGCCAAATCTACCCTAATGGGATTGATTTCACCACCGCACCCTCTCTGGCCAGCAATAACGGGCAGAAAGCGGTTTACGGCCAGATGGTCTTGAAAGGTGCAATGGTCGGGCTTGAAGGCCTTTCGGTTACATTGGGCGGACGAGAGACCTGGTCAAAGACGACCGTGTTTATCGATAGTCCGTTAGAAGCGTCTACCTCATCGAAGGCATTTACCTATACCGCGTCACTCGACTACAAGCCCTCGGAGGATGTTCTATTATACATAGCACATCGCAAGGGATTCAAGCCGGGCGGCTCTAATCAGATCGGCGTTCTTACTCTTCCCGCCAACGTAGGTCCTTATGTGAACTACAAACCTGAAATCTTGAAGGACGTGGAAATCGGCGTCAAGACCAAGTTCCAGGTTGCTGGCATGCGCGGAACTGTCGATCTGGCGGCCTATCGGCAAAAGCTCTCAGATGCCCAGCGGAGCATTATCTTGGGCGGGATAACGGTAGTGGTGGTCAACGCTCAGAGCGCCACGATCAAGGGACTGGAATTCGACACTGCACTTCAGCTCTCAGACCGCCTTCGTGTTTCGGGTAGCTATGCCTACATTAAACCCCAATGGGATGAATATCTCTCGCCGCTGTTCGGATGGCGCCGCAGGTACCCCGATCACCTTTGAGGATCTGAGCGCCACCAGGTTTGCCGGTACAGCCAGGAACACATTCTCCTTCTCCGCGGCCTATGATCTCCCGTTGCTGCCAGACAACCTGGGGACCATAACCCTTTCTGGCACTTATTTTCATCAGGACGCGGCCTACAATACGGAAAATAATATCGGGCTTCCCGAGGCCCGTATGCCAAGCTTTGGCGTGAGCAAGGCGCGGCTGGAATGGCGCGGGATCGCCGGATCGAAAATCGATGCGGCCCTGTTTGCCGATAACATTTTCGACAAGGAATACCGGGTTGGGGGGACTGCATCGGGTCTCAAGTCACTCGGGTTCGCTACGGCGTCCTATGGGGATCCCAGAACATACGGACTTGAGCTTCGTGTCTCCTGGTAACTGGGATGGTGAAATCCTAGTCACAGGTCGCAGGCCGTAAGCTTGGCGGCTGCGACTTGATAGGGTTCATCGCCGATATTCCTGCACTGATGCAGCAGATAAGCGACAAGACTGGAAAGAAGTATATGTCGACAATTACACACGTTACGGTTGGAACAAACGACCTCGATGCATCAAGGACGTTCTGGGACTTTGTACTGGAGCCGCTCGGGATCAAGCGCCATTTCGATCTCGACGATCGGAGCGGCTACGGAAATGATGTGCCCCAATTTATTGTCATCAGACCAATCAATGGCGCTCCCGCGACATCGGGAAACGGAGGCACGATAGGTCTGGTTGCGCCCAATAGGGCGTCCGTCGACGAATTCCACAGACGTGCTTTGGCGGCAGGCGGATCGGACGAAGGGCCGGGGGCCGAACGGCCGGGAGCGCCGCATATCTATGCAGCCTTTATCCGGGACACACATGGCCACAAAGTCGGCGCATTCTTTGTCGGCGAGCAATGAAGCTCGATCGCCGCTGCCTACAATCGCCCATTTCGAGTTCACTGGAGATACTCAATGACAGATCCTCATTCCACGCTCGTGCCAGAGTTCAAGTCAAGCGACCCTTATGCCTGGCTACCGCCAGCCGATCCCTCCTACGTCCTGCCTGAGGAATGGCTCGAGAGTCCGGTGCCTGAAAAGCACGCGATGAAGATTCTCAATCCCTATGACATAGAAGGAAATGAACGGGCGGGTGCGTATATGGGGCCGGCCTTTCTCGACCCTACTTACGGATTGCTGACGCTGGCCGAGCGCGAATTCATTGGCGTGGTCGTGTCGAGCGTTAACGCCTGCGTCACCTGCCTCATCATTCACGGGCACTTGCTGGGAAAATATATCGGCGATCACGGGCGAGCGAGGCGGATCGCGATCAACTATCGGTCGGTCGCGCTCTCAGAGCAGGAGCGCGTGATTGCCGACTATTGCGTAAAGCTCACGGAACAGCCCGGCAAAATGGAGCCGGCCGACCTGCAGAAGCTCCGCGATGTCGGGATCAGCGATGAAAAAATATATTACATCATTGAAATGGCTGGGATGTTCAATCTGACCAACAGAATGACGTCGGGCTACGGCATGCGCCCGGATGATGAGTTCATGCAGGATATTGCACCAAGGGATTGACGCTTATCAAGACATCTTTCGGGGAACAGGACATGGAAGATCAACTGCCTCATTACGATTCCAGTGCGAGCGTTGACGCCGCCTTTGCCGACCCCCGGTTGACGGACCCAAACTTTCCTCCATCCTTCACTCAATTTGTCGTTGAAAGCGGTGGGACGAACATCCCCGTCAAGATGTGGCTGGCGGGTGGCCCTGGTCCCAAGGGCACTGTTATCATCAGCCCGCCCATGGGCGGGTGGGAATCGATGAACAGCGTGGCGATTCCATTGATGTATGCGGGCATCCACGTCGTTTCCTATCGGCCTAGGGGCGTGCGGGATCCGCATACAACCTATTCGATGCCGCGATCGGTTGATGATGTTCACGCGATAATCGACTGGATCGTGGCGAATTCATCGGCGGATAAAACTGCGTTGTCCGGTCCGCCGCTGCGGCTCGATCCTGGCCGGATCGCAATGTTCGGGCTTAGCGGCGGGGGCGGCAATGTCAGTTATGCTGTATGTGCCGAGTCAGAGCATGCCCATTATGCAATTGCGGTTGCCCCGGGTAACATTGATATCCAAACAACTCCAGCCATTCTTGAAAAGATGCTGCCAATGTTCAGAGAGTTGAAGGAAGCAACCCGCGGGCGCTCTGATTACGAACTATGGATCAACGCCATGACTTCCGCGGAAAAGAACAGGATCAGTATTAATCACAATGCCCCGAAGCTTGTCTCAAAGCATCTGCTGTTGTTGGGAGCAAGTCATGATGCATTATCTCCCATCGAGGTTTGTCATAAGCCTATAGCAAACGCGCTGAGGGAGTCCGGGGCCAAAGATCTTACGGATTTGATCTTGGAGACCGATCACGCTTTCCTGACCAAGCGCTTTTCACTTGCCCGCATCATGATCGAATGGCTGCGCAGCCAGGGTTTTAGCGCACAGCTTTCCTGACTGAATTGAAGAAGTGGAAAATAAGATGTTTGATCCGCTGGCAGATATCGATGGTGCTTTCAGGGATCTCCCCTATCTCGATCCCGATTTTCCCCCTGGTGGCTGCCCTGTAATTGTCGAAAGCGGCGGCACCGAGGTGTTCGGTGACCTGTCGTTGGCGGCTGGATGCGGGGCAAAGGGAACCGTCATTATTAGCCCCCCAATGGGCGGTGGCGATAGCTTGGAAAGTCTGATTGTCCCACTGAATTATGCCGGAATTCATGTGCTTACATATCATCCTCGCGGAACTTCGCGTGAAGGCGAGTCATACTCGATGTCCAAAGCAGTGGACGACGTGCATGCCCTGGTGGATTGGATCGTAGCGAACGCGGGTGAAGGCAAAACCGGGATGGGTGGTACGATCCTACGCCTGGATAAGGAGCGGGTGGCACTGTTCGGCCTTGGTTGGGGCGGCGGGAACGTCAGTTTTGCAGCCTGCGCGGAATCCAAGGTCGCAAATTATGCGATTGCCGCCGCGCCGGGCAATCCAGACGCCCAGCTTTCACCCGAGAACCTCAATCGGGCAAGGCCCTTCTATCGCGCCCTGAGGGATGCGACGGCGGGGGAGGTCGATTATGAAGAATGGCTCAATGCCCTGACCGACGCCGAGATAAGGCGGCTTAGTATTATCCAGCAAGCGCCCAACCTGACCGACAGGCATCTGCTGATGGTCGGTGCCAGCCAAGATGACATGTCGCCATTGACCGTCTGCCACAAGCCCAATGCAGCCGCGCTTCGCGAAGCCGGCGCTAGGCATTTCAGCGAGGTTGTCCTTGATACCGACCATATGTTCCTGACCAAGCGATATACCCTGGCGCGCCTCCTTATTACCTGGTTGCGGGAGGAAGGCGGATTCTGATTCGATGAGAGCGTTGGAGCATATCGCAGCACAACTCTCCCCGAAGACCGTTTGAACGATTTTGCGCGCACCCCACGAAAAGCGCGATAAAAAGGTATTGGGCAATGGCTAAAGCATCCGGGACCGAGAAGAGTATCACATCTGAGGTTGGGCGCACCGTCCAGATAGCGATCGTTATTGTGGCGCTGATTGGCAATTTTATGATGTCCAGCTTCGTCGTGTCGTTCAATGTATTGCTCACGTCGGTTTCTGCGTCTCTCCATATGGCGGACGCTAACGCGCGTCTAATTGGCTCGCTGGCGGCGATGGGGATGGCACTGGGGGCACTGCCGTGCGGATTCCTGCTGGACCGCTTCTCCGCCATCTCCGTCATGGCAGGTGCAGCGACGCTTACGGCAATCGCATATGCGGCGCTGGCCATCGCCGGCAGTCCCGTGATTTTCGGCGGGATAGCGATCCTGGCAATTTGCCTGCCTTCTACCGCTTTGGGAATGGCGAGCGCGACGAAGCTTATTCTCGGCACCGTCGGTACGCGGCAGGGTATCCGGCTGGCGATCGCGGCAGCCGGTGTTTCGGCCGGAGGGATTATTTTGCCGCCGTTTGCTGCCTGGTCTTCGGAGATCGCTGGTTGGCGATCGACTTTCGCTGCCCTCAGTCTTGTCGCCGCTCTGTTTGTCATTCCGTTGCTATTTCTACGTCGCCATGTGAACCCGATTGCGGTGGGGACGCAGAAATTGCCGGTTTCGGTAGTCAAATTCTTTGTGCAGCAGCCGGCTTTCTGGATCATAGTGATCGTTGCCGGGCTGGCTAATGGCATTGGTATCGCTGTCGGATTAACCAGCATCAGCCACGCAATGAAGCTCGGCATTCCGCTTATCGATGCAAGCCTGCTGCTATCTGTTGCGGCATTAGCCGGATTAGTCGCCACCCCGGCTTGGGGAGCCCTGTTCGACAAGTTTGACC
Organism: Sphingobium mellinum; assembly: GCF_037860795.1. Lineage (NCBI taxonomy): Bacteria > Pseudomonadati > Pseudomonadota > Alphaproteobacteria > Sphingomonadales > Sphingobiaceae > Sphingobium > Sphingobium mellinum. The sequence continues at coordinate 26,652 of NZ_JBANRK010000005.1, forward strand.
CGGGAAAACTTTTAAGCTCGGCACTCATGCTCTGCGGACTTGCTCTCGGGATATTCATACTCACCAAGGAATATTCCGTCATGCTCGCATCGTTCGGCATTTTCGGCTTTGCGTACAGCGCATTGCTGCCCGCGCAAAGCCTGTTGCTAAGAAGGTCATTTGGCACTGAGCTGCTGGGCCGCGCCTTTGGTTTCACGGCGTTGGCCATGCTACCTTTCGTTGGAGCCCCCACATTTTATGTTGTCTCTTTAGCAAACCTTGGCAGCACCGCACACTATCTTGGCTTTGTTATCGGTTATTCGACAATCGCACTTTTGCTATTGGCACTGCGCGGACCAAAAAAGCACCCTGTAAGAAGGCCTTTTCGATGGGGTTGAAGTCGGGGCTGTAGGGCGGAAGGAAGCGCAGGCTTGCATCTGCATCCTCGATCATAGCGAGCACCGAGGGGCGCTTGTGGCTGGCGAGGTTGTCCCTGATGACGATGTCACCCGGCTTAAGTTCGGGGACGAGCACCTGGCCGACGTAAGCCTCGAACCAGTCGCCGTTGATCGGTCCGTCGAGCACCATCGGCGCGATCGTCCCGCTCATTCTCAGCCCCGCGACCAGCGTCGTCGTTTTGCGGTGACCATGCGGGAAGCCCAACCATCTCATAAGGCGCCATCACGGTCGAAGCGATCCGGCTGAAGCATAATCTGTTAAGCTCTGCGATGCGGCGGGATGCGTCCACCTGATGCTGATCGAGCAGAAATATACGCAGCGCTACGGTCAGCCCCTCGATCCGAAAGGCAACGCGACCCGCCGCCAACGCTATCAGGATATATTTCTCCATCCGAACGGCCCCCGTCCGCAGCGATGCTGGCGTATAATTCGATGAGTTCTTTTACCAGCCGTTTTACCAGCTGCTACGACAGCAGATGCTCGCGTGGCATACTGAACGCACCCACCTAGAGCCATATCGCTTTCGCGTTCTGCATCTTTCACCCTCGAGCAACCATGCCTTATACCGGCTTCCCCTGATGTTGACTCCCCAGGGGGATTCCAAAATGCGCCGAATTTCTGACTCTATGGCTGCCGGTTGGAGGGCGCGTCCATGGGTACAGCGATCGGATTGCGGGAGGACTTTGATGCGGTGGGTTTGAGGCGACTGGCGCGTGCGACAAGGAGCGCGACCAGGGACGGCGGCTGCTGGCATTGGCGGACATTTATGATGGCGGGAGCCGCAGCGATGCGGCGCGTACTGGCGGGGTGACGTTGCAGATCGTGCGGGACTGGGTCGTTCGGTTCAATGCCCAAAGTCCAGACGGACTCCTCGACAGGCAAGCGCCGGGCAAGCTCCCCTTGTTGAATGATGCCCAGTGCCAGGCTCTGGCAGACATCGTTGAAAGCGGGCCGATCCCGGCAATCCATGGCATTGTCCGCTGGCGGCTGATCGACTTGGCGCGGTGGCTCCATGACGAGTTTGGCGTGTCCCTGACGGAAACGACCGTGGGGCGGGAGCTGAAGAAGCTGGGCTATGTCAAACTGACCGCACGCCCAAGTCACCATGCCCAGAACGAATATGCGATGGAGGACTTCAAAAAGGGGGCTTTGCAGCCGGGCTGGCAAAGATCGAAGCCACCCTCCCGCACGGCACGCCGATAGAGGTCTGGTTCCAGGTGAGGCCCGCGTCGGCCAGAACAACAAGATCACCCGGCGCTGGGCCAAGCGCGGCACCCGGTCATCGGCGCCGAAGGACCAGAGGACGAAATCGGCCTACATCTTCGGTGCCATCTGCCCAGAACTCGGCAAGGGCTGGTCTGGTTCTCCCGTTCTGCAACACACAGACCATGTCGCTGCACTTGGCGGAGATATCGCTCGCTATCGAACCAGGTGCCCAAGGTGTGCTGCTGATGGATCAATCTGGGTGGCACATGACCGGAAAGCTGGAAGTGCCCGAAAATATCAGCATCTCGGTCACTTCTCGTGAACCCCGGTGATTTCATCGACATGTCTGTCGAACGTGCTTTTCCGCAACTCGCTGACATCCTACACGCTGGGTGGTTTCCTTGGTTGCGGGCGCGATATGCATCGCTCTTCATCGTGACCGATCAGCGTTGATGACTGTTCCGGGTGTGGCCGGCCAAATCATTCTTAACAGCGTCAGGCCACTCGCCAAGCACGTCACGAATCTGGGGGAACGGCGTGAAAGAAGCCGAATGCCTTGCTAGCAGGAGGGTCAGTATCACGTAATGGCACCAATCGAGCACTTCAACACCGCATTATTCCCGCGTGCTTGTCCGGTGATTGCCCCTATGGGAAGCACCCTCGCTGCAAGCCCCAAACCCACCGCTAAGCCATTGAGAAAAATGGTGCTGCCGGTGAGGATTGAACTCACGACCTCAGCCTTACCAAGGATGCGCTCTACCACTGAGCTACGGCAGCACTTTTCGTTCCGCCCGGCTCTCTCGGGCGGCGGAGCCGGGCCTATGACCGGGCCCGCGATGCTTGTCAAGGCAGCTTGCGGTCGATGGCGCAATTTGCTTAAGGGCCGCGACATGACGAGCGAACAGGACGATCGCAAGGACAGGCTGGCGCAGGCGCTTCGGGACAATCTGCGCCGCCGCAAGGCCCAGGCACGGGCAGGCGAGGCCGAAACCAGGCCGCCCGCGACCAAGCGGCCGCGCCAGCCGGACTGATCGCCGCCGGGTCCTCGCTGGCGCTTGCTTACAGTGGTGCGCAGGCATTTTTTAGCCAGGCCAGCGCTTCGCCGTCCAGCTGTGGCCCGACCACCTCCACGACCTTTGCATGATAGGCGTTCATCCACTGCCGTTCCTGCTCTGTCAGCAGGTCCAGCGTGATCGCGTGGCGGTCGATCGGCGCAAAAGTCAGCGTCTCGAACCCCAGCATCTCCCGCTCGGCGCCGGGAATGTCGCGCGGTTCGACCAGCACCAGATTTTCGATACGGATGCCGAATTCCCCCGTGCGGTAATAGCCCGGTTCGTTGGACAAGATCATGCCGGGCTGGAGCGGTTCGTCGCCATTACCCATCGTCGCGATCCGCTGCGGCCCTTCATGCACCGACAGGAAGCTGCCGACGCCATGGCCCGTCCCATGGGCATAGTCCAGCCCCTGCGCCCACAGGAACTGCCGCGCCAGTACGTCGATCTGGCCGCCGCGCGTGCCCTTCGGGAAAACCGCCTGGGCGAGCGCGACATGTCCCTTCAGCACCAGCGTGAAGCAACGCTTCATCTCTTCGCTGGGCGTGCCGATCGCAATGGTGCGGGTGACGTCGGTGGTGCCGTCGCGATATTGGCCGCCGGAATCGACGAGGTAAAGCGAGCCGGGCTCTATCCGCCGGTTGGTCTTTTCCTCCGCGCGATAATGCACCACCGCGCCATTGGGGCCCGCACCGCTGATCGTGTCGAAGGACAGGTCCTCCAGCAGTCCCGTGTCGTGCCGGAAAGCCTCCAGCCGCGCCGCCGCCGTCAGTTCATCGATCGTGCCCTTGGGCGCTTCGACCGACAGCCAGTGCAGGAAGCGGGAGAGGGCGGCTCCATCACGCGCCTGCGCCGCCCTGTGGCCGGCGATCTCGACCGGGTTTTTGATCGCCTTGGGCAGCACCGCCGGGTCGCGCACTGGCAGCACGGTCGCGCCGCCAGCCTCCAGCGCTTCGAAGATCGCGGCGACGGCGCGTTCGGGATCGGCCGCCACCGTCTTGCCCGACAGTTTCTTCAGCGCATCGGCGAAGGCATCGCGCGGGTGAAGCCGCACGGCAGGGCCAAGATGCTCCGCCACGGCCAGGTCAACCTTTTCCGGTGCGACATAGAGGTCTGCTGTCGCATCGGCATGAACGATCGCATAGGCAAGGGCGACCGGCGTGCGGTCGACATCCTTGCCGCGGATATTGAAGGTCCAGGCAATCGAGTCGAGCGCGGACAGGATCACCGCGCCGGCCTTGCTCGCGATCAGCCAGTCGGCCATCGCCTGTCGCTTGTCTGCTGATGCCTGACCGGCATAGCGCTCCTCATGCACTACCAGCCGGGCGGTACTCGGAGCTGGGCGATCCGCCCATATGCTGTCGACCGGATTGCTGTCGACCGGCACCAGTTCCGCGCCGCGCTGGGCCAGCGCTTCGCTCGCCGCCTTCACCCAGGCGCGGGTATGCAGCCAGGGGTCATAGCCGATCCGCGCGCCGGTGGTGGCATGATCCTTGAGCCAAAGGGCGACGGATGTCTGCGGCACGCTTTCATATTGCCAGTGCGCCGCGTCCACCTGCTCGCGCACCTGCAGCGTATAGCGGCCGTCGACGAAGATCGCCGCCTCCTGCGGCAATACCACCGCGCTCCCCGCCGATCCGTGGAACCCCGTCAGCCAGGCGAGCCGCTGGGCATAGGCGCCGACATATTCGCTCATGTGCTCGTCGGTGAGCGGCACGACAAACCCGTCCAGCTGGACGCGCTTCAACTGGGCCCGGAGCGCCTTCAGCCGGTCTTCATAGGTGGACATCGCCATTTCCCCTGGATCAGATTTTGCCCGGGGCTTGTTGGCGCCCCTTGCGCAGGATGCATTGTCGCCAACATAAGCAGGCCAGCGCGCATATGCCAGCGCGCCGCCCTATCAGAATCAGGACCCTGGATGACCGTTTCGACCAAGCCGCCCTTTGCCGCCCGCCGCCCGCACAGCTTCGAATGCCATGGCATCAGGGTGGAGGACCCCTATGCCTGGCTGCGCGATCCCGGCTACCCGGAGGTAAAGGACAAGGATGTGCTCGCCTATCTGGAAGCGGAGAACGCCTGGTTCGAAGCGACGATGCAGCCCCGCACGACGCTAGTCGACCGGCTGTTCGAAGAGATGAAGGGCCGCATAAAGGAAGATGACAGCTCGGTCCCGCAAAAAGATGGCGACTATATCTACTGGCGCGCATTCGAGGTCGGGGCGCAATATCGCAAATGGTATCGCAAGCCCGTGGCGGGCGGCGATGACCAGCTGATCTTGGACGAACCGGCGCTCGCGGCCGGACATGACTATTTCCGGCTTGGCGCGCTATCGGTCAGCCCGGATGGCCGCTATCTCGCTTATGCCATCGACAATAATGGTTCGGAACGGTTCGAGGCGCGGATCAAGGACCTTTTGACGGGCGAGATTCTGCCCGAGGTCATCCCGGACACGCTGTCCTCCCTGGTCTGGACCTCCGATAGCAAGGGCCTGATTTACGGCATTGCCAACGATCAGTGGCGCACCGACAATGCCCAGCTTCATTGGCTCGGTCAGCCGGTGGAGGCTGATATCGAGCTGTTCCACGAGGATGACGAGGGTTTTCGCGTTTCGATCGGCCTTACCTCCTCGGAAAAGTGGATCGTCATTGCGACTGGCGACCATGTGACGACCGAAGCCTGGCTGCTCCCCGCCAATGAGCCCACGGCGCGGCCCCTGCTCGTGTCCACGCGCAAACCCGGGCGCGAATATGATGTCGATGAGCATGAGGGCACGCTCTACATCCGCACCAACGACACCCATCCCAATTTCCGGCTGGTGAAGGCATTGCTGGACCATCCGGACGAGTGGGAAGAGGTGATTGCGCCGGACGCCCATTTCTACCTCACCGACTTCACTTTGTTCAAAGACTTCTATGTCACCGAAGGGCGGCAGGACGGGCTCGACCAGATCGAGCTTCGCGATTACGCCACCCACAGCCCCAGGCGCATTTCCTTCCCGGAGGCCAGCTATTCGGCGAGCCTCGACGACAATCCCGAATATGACGTGACCAAGCTGCGCATCGGCTATGAATCGATGGTCACGCCCGACACCATCTATGACTATCATCTCGCGACCGGCGAGCTGGAGGTGCTGAAGGTCCAGGAAATTCCGTCCGGCTATGAGGCGAGCCGCTATGCGACCGAGCGGCTGACCGTCCCGGCCCGCGACGGCACGCCGATCCCCGTGTCGATCGTCTATCCCAGGGGGCTGCCCCGCGACGGCAGCGCACCGCTCCACCTCTATGGCTATGGCGCCTATGGCATCGCGATGGAGCCGGGCTTTTCCACTAGCCGATTGTCGCTGCTCGACCGGGGCTTTGCCTATGCGCTTGCCCATATACGCGGCGGTGATGACCTGGGCCAGCAATGGTATCTCGACGGCAAGCTCGACAAGCGCGGCAACACCTTCACGGACTTCGTCGATGTCGCAAAAGGCCTTGTCGAACGCGGCTATACCGCCAAGGGACGGATCAGCATCTCGGGCGGTTCGGCCGGCGGCGAGCTGATGGGTGCGGTCGTCAACAGCGATCCCGACCTCTGGGGCGCGGTCGTGGCGCATGTGCCCTTCGTCGACGTGCTCAACACGATGCTGGACGAAAGCCTGCCGCTGACGCCCGGGGAATGGCCTGAATGGGGCAATCCGATAGAGGACAAGTCGGCGTTCGAGACGATCCTTGGCTATGATCCCTACAGCAATGTGAAGCCGCAACCTTGCCCGCCGATCATGGTGACCGCCGGCCTCAACGATCCGCGCGTCACCTATTGGGAGCCGGCCAAATGGGTGGCGAAGCTGCGGGCGACCAAGACGGACGACAATGTCCTGATCCTCAAGACAAACATGGGTGCGGGTCATGGCGGCAAGTCCGGCCGCTTTGAAAGCCTCCATGAAACGGCGGAGGAGTTCGCTTTCATCCTGTGGCAGCTGGGCGTCGCGGACTGATGGCCTCCAGCTACACCACCCGGATCACCGCCGGGCCAGAGCATATCGATGTTCTGGGCCATGTGAACAATGCCGTCTGGGTGCAATGGATGGAGCAGGTCGCGACCGAGCATTGGACGCGCGACGCCGCGCCGGAGCATCTGGATGCCTATGTCTGGGTCGTGACCCGCCACGAGATCGACTATCGCGGCAATGTGCGAATGGGCGAAACCGTCAGCGCCCGCACCTGGATTCCGGAAGGTCCGCGCGGCGCCCGCTTTGACCGCCACATCGAGTTCACGGGGCCCGACGGCAAGGTCAAGGTTGCCGCCCGATCGACCTGGGCGATCATCGACAAGGCGACAGGCCGCATCCTGCGCGTACCCCGGCAAGTGGCCGCGCCTTTCCTCGACACGGGGATGGATGGTTACCCTCCCGGAACTTGATTGTGCCGCGGGTCGTTTCCCTGCCCTGTAGAACATGGACAGGAGAAACTATGCGAAAGATTGGCTATTCCATCCGCGCCCTTGCGGCTGCTTCCGCCCTGTTCCTCGCAAGCGGCCCGGCTCTGGCCGGCGACGAGGAACGCGCGCTCAAGGCCATTGCTGAAGCGCAGGGCAAGATTGAATCCGTCAATAAGCTCAAGACCGGCCAATTTGATCCGGCTGTCCTGGCCAAGGCCGAGACCTCCCTTCGTCTTGCCCAGGAAGCGCTGAAGAGCGGCAAGGAACAGAACGCCATCAGGGCTGCGGTCGAAGCGCAGGGCTTTGCCGACACGGCGCTTGGCCAGAGCCAGGCGAGCGCTGAGGCCGACGCGCGGCTCCAGGCATCCACCGCCTCCGCCGCGCAGCAGGATGCGGCGGCCGCCAACGCGCGCGCGGATGCTGCCGAACGCGCTGCCGCCTCCGCCGCTGCCGAGGCACGGGCCGCCCGCGCTGCTGCGACGACGCCGGCCGTCCCGGCGACGACGACCGTCACCACCGAGACGGTAAAGTCCACCCCGGCCACGGTCCGCAAGGCGGCCCCCGTCAAGCGCAAGGTGGTTCGCAAAAGCACCCGTGCCCCCGTACGTGCCACCGTCGTGGAAAAGACGACGACTACCGTTAGCAGCCATTGACCAGTCAGGCGGGCAGTCCCTTTCCTGCCACGGCGGGAAGGGGCCGCCCGCCTGTCGCGTCAGACTATCCCGACCGCGCCCTCGGTCCATATCGGCAGGACGAGCAGCAGCGTCAGCCCGCTTGTGGTGAGCGCGCGTGAGCCTCCTTGAAGCGCATGGCGACAAGCGGGTTCGAGCAGCACCGAGGCGGTCCCGGCCCGGACGAAGTAGCGCCAGCTCGGCCGTAGCTTGATTTGTTGCTCGGACGTCGAGCTATCGCCTCGCTGCTCAGCGCACCGATGCCGCCGGCTCCAGCCTCCCGAGTCCATTGTCGGGCACCGCGTCCTGGTCCGCCTCGTTCCGCTCGGTCGCCTGTCTCGCCCACATGGCGGCATAGAGGCCGTCCGCGCGCACGAGATCGCCGTGACGGCCGCGCTCGACGATCCTGCCCTGATCCAGCACGATAATCTCGTCCGCCTCGACAACGGTGGAAAGACGGTGCGCGACGATCAAGGTGGTGCGCCGGCGGGCGATGTTGCGCAGCACATCCTGGATTTCGGTTTCGGTGCGGCTGTCGAGCGCGCTCGTCGCCTCGTCCAGGACGAGTACGGGCGGGTCCTTGAGCAGTGTCCGCGCGATCGCGACGCGCTGCTTCTCGCCGCCCGACAGCTTCAGGCCCCGCTCGCCCACGCGGGTGGCATAGCCCTGGGGTAGGCGCAGGATGAAGTCGTGGATCGACGCGGCCCTTGCGGCTTCCTCGATTTCCTCCTGGCTCGCCCCTTCGCGGCCATAGCCGATATTATAGCCCACCGTGTCGTTGAACAGCACCATGTCCTGCGGCACGATGCCGATCGCCGCGCGCAGCGATGCCTGCGTCACCTGCGCGATGTCCTGCCCGTCGATGCTGATCCGGCCGCCCTGTATGTCGTAGAATCGGAATAGCAGCCGCGCGATGGTGGACTTGCCAGCGCCCGATGGTCCCACGATTGCCAATGTCTTGCCCGCAGGGACCGTGAAGCTGACGCCGTGCAATATCTCGCGTTCGGCATCATAGCTGAAATGCACATGGTCAAAGCGCACCTCGCCGCCATGTGCGTGCAGCGCCGGCGCGCCGGGCGCGTCGCTGATTTCAGCCGGCGTGTCGATCAGCTTGTACATCGCCTCCATGTCGATGAGCCCCTGGCGGATCGTGCGGTAGACCATGCCGAGCAGATCGAGCGGACGGAAAAGCTGGCTGAGCAGCGTATTCACCAGCACCACATCGCCGGTCGAAAACAGCCCATGGCTCCATCCCCAGACGGTGTAGGCCATTGCGCCGGCCATCATCAGGTTGGTGATCAGCGACTGCCCGATGTTGAGCCAGGCCAGGCTGTTTTCGGATTTGACCGCGGCGTCGGCGTAGCGCCGCATCGACTTGCCATAGCGCGCGGCCTCCCGTTCCTCGGCGCCGAAATATTTGACGGTCTCGAAATTCAGCAGGCTGTCGACGGCATGGGCGACGGCGCTGGTATCCATGTCGACCATGTCGCGTCGCAGCTGGTTGCGCCATTCGGTGATGGTGCGGGTGAACCAGATATAAAGCGCGACCATCACCAGCGTCGCCGCGACCAGGCCGGGGCCGAACTTCAGGAAGAAGATGACGCAGACCGCCGCCAGTTCCAGCACCGTGGGCGCGATGTTGAACAGCAGGAAATAGAGCATCGTGTCGATGCTCTTTGTTCCGCGCTCGACGATCTTGGTGACCGCGCCCGTGCGCCGGTCGAGATGGAAGCGCAGCGACAGCCGGTGGAGGTGGACGAACACGTCGTCGGCCAGTCGCCGCCCGGCTTCCTGACCCACCCGTTCGAACACCGCGTTGCGCAGATTGTCGAACAGCACGCTGCCGAAGCGTGCGCCGGCATAGGTGACGACCAGCGCCATGGCGAGCCCCGCGGCGGGCTCCATGCCCGGCACCATCCGGTCGATCGCTCCCTTGTAGGCAAAGGGCATGGCGAGGCTGATGATCTTGGCCGCCAGCACCAGCAGCATGGCGATGGCAACCCGCCGGCGCAAGGCGGGGGCATCGGCGGGCCACAGATAGGGCAGAAATCTCCGCAGTGTCGCCCAGACGGGGGGGAGCGGTGAATTGTCGGGCGTGGAGGGCGGCATGGGGGCTATGTAGGGCTGCTTAGCCCCAAATGCCACTTATAAGCCCCTCTCCCGAAGGAGAGGGGCCGATCAGCCTTAGTCCCGCAGCAGGTCGTTGATCGCCGTCTTCGACCGGGTTTGCGCGTCGACGCGCTTGACGATGACCGCGCAATAGAGGCTGGGGCCGGGCGTGCCGTCGGGCATCGGCTTGCCGGGCAGGCTGCCGGGCACGACCACTGAATAGGGCGGTACTTCGCCCATGAAGACCTCGCCCGTGGCGCGGTCGACGATCTTGGTCGACTGGCCGATGAAAACGCCCATCGACAGCACCGACCCCTTGCCCACGCGCACGCCTTCCACAACCTCGGATCGGGCGCCGATGAAGCAGTCGTCCTCGATGATGACCGGATCGGCCTGCAAGGGTTCCAGCACGCCGCCGATGCCGACGCCGCCCGAAAGATGGACATTCTTGCCGATCTGGGCGCAGCTGCCGACTGTCACCCAGGTGTCGACCATCGCGCCTTCATCCACGAAGGCGCCGATGTTGACGAAGCTGGGCATCAGGATGACATTCTTCGCGATATGCGCGCCGGCGCGGGCGAAGCTGCCCGGCACCGCGCGAAAGCCGGCCGCGCGAAAGGCGGCTTCGTCCCAGCCGGCGAATTTGCTCGGCACCTTGTCCCACCAGTGGCCGGCGCCCGGGCCGTTGTCGATCATGACATTGTCGTTGAGGCGGAAGGACAGCAGCACGGCCTTCTTTGCCCACTGGTTGACCTGCCAGCCTTCGCCTGCGGGCTGCGCGACACGCAGTTCGCCGCTGTCCAGCAGCGCGAGCGCCTTGTCGACCGCCTGACGCACTTGTCCCTGCGTCGCCACGCCCACATTGGCCCGGTCCTCCCAGGCGGCGTCGATGGTTGCGATCAGTTCGTTGCTCATGGCTGTTCCCCAAAGATATCCGCCAGAAAGGGCGTCAGATGGTCGGTTTCAAAATCGATGAAGTCGGGATGATGTTCGTGATTGCCCGCCTCGGAACCGTTGTTGACCCAGATGGTGGTCATGCCGATCGCCTTGGCGGGCTTAAGGTTGCGCGCCATGTCCTCGAAAAAGGCGGCGCGGGTCGGTTCGACCTGATGGACGCGGCAGAGTTCCGCATAGCCCGACGGATCGGGCTTGGGCACATATTGGCACGCGTGGATGTCGTGAATCAGCTCGAAAGTGCCCGACAGCCCCAGCCTGTCCAGCACCCGCGCCGCATAATTCGCGTCGCCATTGGTGAAGATCAGCCGGCGGCCGGGCAGGGCGGCGATATGGGCATTCAGCGCCTCGTCCACCTCCAGCCGGTCCATCGATATGTCGTGGACATAGTCGAGGAAAGCGTGTGGTTCGATGCCGTGATGGTGCATCAGGCCCGAAAGCGTCGTTCCATGCTCCATGAAATAGCGCTTCTGCGTCTCTTTCGCGACCACCGGGTCGCAACCCAGCAAGCCCTGGATGAACTCGCCCATCTTGACGTCGATCAGCGCGAACAGGTCCGCCTTCGCCGGATACAGCGTATTGTCCAGATCGAAGATCCAGCAATTGATGTGGGCAAGGTCCGGGCGCATTGGCGCGCCCTAATCCCCCCGGCAGGTAAGGGCAAGGGTGGCGTTAGCCGCCGTCGGACGCTGGCGAATCCGCATAAAAGGTCTGCACCGCTTCCCATGCTGCCTCGGCCGTCTCGACCCAGGTCAGCAGGTTGAGGTCGGACGGGGAGATGACCCCTTCCTCCGCCAGCGCTTCGAAATCCACGACCCGCGTCCAGAACTCCCGCCCGAACAGCAGAACGGGGATCGGCTTCATCTTCCCGGTCTGGATCAGCGTCAGCAGCTCGAACATCTCGTCGAACGTGCCGAACCCGCCGGGAAACACCGCCAGCGCTCGTGCCCGCAACAGGAAGTGCATCTTCCTCAGCGCGAAATAGTGGAACTGGAAGCTCAGCTCCGGCGTCACGAAGCGATTGGGCGACTGTTCGTGCGGCAGCACGATGTTCATGCCGATCGTCTGCGCCCCCACATCCGCCGCGCCGCGATTGGCCGCCTCCATGATCGAAGGTCCGCCGCCCGAACAGACAACGAAGTGCCGGGATCCCGTGTCGGTCACGGGATATTGCGCGGCGATCCGGGCGAGCTTGCGCGCTTCCTCATAGTAACGCGCCTTCTTCCCCAGATTCTCCGCGATCCGCCGCTGCTCGGGCGTGGTCGCGGCGTCGATCCGCGCCTGCACCTGTTCGGGCTCGGGGATGCGGGCGGAACCATAGAAGACGAAGGTCGATTCGATTCCCGCCTCGTCCATCAGCAGTTGCGGCTTGAGCAGCTCCAGTTGGAATCGCACCGGCCGCAGATCCTCGCGTAGCAGGAACTCGGTATCCTGAAAGGCGAGGCGATAGGCGGTGCTGGTCGTTTGTGGGGTGCCTACCGCCTTGCGGGCATCGGCGGCCTCCTGCCGGGCGGGACGGAATTTGCGTTCTTCGATTTCTTTTCTTGTCATTCAACCCAACTTAGGAGCGCTAACGGCAGAATCCACCACGTTTTTGCCGCGCTCAACGGCAAAAGCCGCCACGCCCGCCCATATCGAAATGAAAATGATCGTGATGCGCGGCGTTATAGTCCGGGCTCAGCACGGTGCGGAACCGCTTGCAGGCGCTCGCGCGGACGACCTCGAGGAACTGGCGCGTCGTCTTGTCGCCATTCCACCCCTGCTCGACGGTGATCCGCCGGCCGTCGCTCAGGACAAAGGCCGAAACGTCGACCGCATTGCTGTGGGCATGTTCGGACAGCTTGTCGCTGCCTGCGATCGGGCGACAATTATAGGTGCCGAATGTTTCTATCTTCTGGATCTCCGCGCCCAGGATCAGCCGCGCGGCGGGCTGAACGCCATAGCGGGCCCAGGCCGCGAAATTGGCGGCCAGGCCGCACGTCATGGCGCCCAGATTGGTCGCGGGCACGCCCATATCGATCAGCTTGACGCTGCCGGTGGCGGAGCATCCGCCGCCGAAATACTGGTCCGGCAGCAGCGTGAAGGCGACGGATTGCGATTCCAGCTTCATCATGCACTGGCGCAGGTCAGGCGTAGGCTGGGCCGTCGGTCGGGCGCCGCGTGGTGGCTTGGACGGCCGCTCCACCCGCCCGCGCGGCACCAGATCGCCGCCGCACCCCGCGAGCGACAGGGCCATGGCAAGCAGGGTCACATGACCCATGCGCAATGCCGTCTTCCCCCATGCCCGCTCGTTCATGACCGATTCCTTAGCATGGCTTGCTGGCGTTGGGGTTAACGGCGCCAACGCTTCGTCGCGCCCTGACCGTCGACTGGACTCTTTGATGACTTGACTATTCCGGGGCGCCCTTTAGAGCGGCCGCCGGGCCACGCGGTCCCAACGCCGCGCGTGCTCTCTGCAAGGAGACGCATTACATGACTGATACGACTGCCGCCGACGCCCCTATTGCGTCCGCAGCCAAGCCCGCCACCAAGCCGGCTCGTCCCTATTTTTCTTCCGGTCCCTGCGCCAAGCCTCCGGGCTGGAGTGCCGACAAGCTGAGCGCTGAGTCCCTCGGCCGCTCGCATCGCGCCAAGATCGGCAAGACCCGCCTCGCCTATTGCATCGACCTGATGCGCGAGCTGCTCCAGCTGCCCGACACTCACCGCATCGGTATCGTGCCCGGCTCCGATACGGGCGCCTTTGAAATGGCGATGTGGACGATGCTGGGCGCACGCGCCGTCACGACGCTGGCCTGGGAAAGCTTCGGCGAAGGCTGGGTGACGGACGCCGCCAAGCAGCTGAAGCTCGATCCGACGATCATCCGCGCCGACTATGGCCAGCTGCCCGACTTGAACGGTGTGAACTTCGGGCACGACGTGCTGTTCACCTGGAACGGCACGACCTCCGGCGTGCGTGTGCCGAACGCCGACTGGATCCCGGCCGATCGCGAGGGCCTGACCTTCGCCGACGCCACCAGCGCGGTCTTCGCCTATGAGATCGACTGGACCAAGATCGACGTCGCGACCTTCTCCTGGCAGAAGGTGCTGGGCGGCGAGGGCGGTCATGGCGTGCTCATCCTTGGACCCCGCGCGGTCGAGCGCCTTGACACTTACACGCCGGCCTGGCCGCTGCCGAAGGTCTTCCGCCTGATGGCGAAGGGCAAGCTGGCCGAAGGCGTCTTCAAGGGCGAGACGATCAACACGCCTTCGATGCTGGCGGTGGAGGACGCGATCTTTGCGCTCGAATGGGGCAGGTCGCTTGGCGGCCTTTCCGGCCTTATCGCTCGCAGCAACGCCAATGCGGCGGCGCTCAACAAGATCGTGGAAGAGCGCGACTGGCTCGGCCATCTCGCGGCCGACCCGGCGAGCCGCTCGACCACCAGCGTCTGCCTGACGGTCGAGGGTGCCGACGAAGCCTTCATCAAGAGCATGGCCGGCCTGCTCGAGAAGGAAGGCGCCGCCTTTGACGTGGCCGGTTACCGCGATGCGCCGGCCGGCCTGCGCATCTGGTGCGGCGCGACGGTTGAAACCGCCGATATCGAGGCGCTTGGACCGTGGCTCGACTGGGCCTACGCGACCGCCAAGGCTGCCTGATCCACCATTATGTCACCCCGGCCTTGAGCCGGGGTCCGGCTTCTTCTTCATGTCTGACCCGCCAAGTAAGCGGGACCCCGGATCAAGCTGGGGTGACGATGAACATAGGATATTCCAAATGCCAAAAGTCCTTATTTCCGACAAGATGGACCCCCGCGCCGCCGCGATCTTCCGTGAGCGGGGCGTCGAGGTCGATGAGATCACCGGCAAGACGCCGGATGAGCTGAAGGCGATCATCGGCCAATATGACGGCCTCGCCATCCGCAGCTCGACCAAGGTGACCAAGGACATTCTTGACCACGCGAGCAACCTTAAGGTCATCGGCCGTGCCGGCATCGGCGTCGACAATGTCGACATCCCTGCGGCGTCGGCCAAGGGCGTGATCGTCATGAACACGCCGTTCGGCAACTCGATCACGACCGCCGAACATGCCATCGCGCTGATGTTCGCGCTGGCGCGGCAGTTGCCGGAGGCGAACGCCCAGACGCAGGCGGGCCTGTGGCCCAAGAACGGCTTCATGGGCGTGGAAGTCACCGGCAAGACGCTCGGCCTGATCGGCGCGGGCAATATCGGATCGATCGTCGCTAGCCGCGCGCTGGGCCTCAAGATGAAGGTCGTCGCCTTCGACCCGTTCCTCACCCCGGAACGCGCCGTCGAAATGGGCGTGGAGAAGGCCGATCTCGACACGCTGCTGGCAAAGGCGGACTTCATCACGCTGCATACGCCGCTCACCGACCAGACCCGCAACATTCTGTCGAAGGAAAATCTCGCCAAGACCAAGAAGGGCGTGCGGATCATCAACTGCGCGCGTGGCGGCTTGATCGACGAGGCCGCGCTCAAGGAAGCGCTTGATTCGGGGCATGTGGCGGGAGCGGCGCTCGACGTTTTCGTGACCGAGCCGGCGAAGGAATCGCCGCTGTTCGGCACGCCGAACTTCATCTGCACCCCGCATCTGGGCGCGTCGACCGACGAGGCGCAGGTCAATGTGGCGCTCCAGGTCGCCGAGCAGCTTTCCGACTATCTGCTCGACGGTGGGATTACCAATGCGCTCAACGTGCCCTCGCTCTCGGCGGAGGAAGCCCCCAAGCTCAAGCCCTACATGGCGCTCGCCGAGGAACTGGGCTCGCTGGTGGGTCAATTGGAAGGCGATCATGTGCAGAGCGTCTCGGTTGAGGTTGAAGGTCATGCCGCCGAACTCAACCAGAAGCCGATCACCGCAGCGGTGCTCGCTGGCCTGATGCGCTGCTATTCCGACACGGTGAACATGGTCAACGCGCCTTTCCTGGCAAAGGAACGGGGCCTCGACGTGCGCGAAGTGCGCCATGACCGGGAGGGCGACTATCAGACGCTCGTCCGCGTGACCGTCAAGACACAAGGCGGTGACAAGTCCGTCGCCGGCACGCTCTTCGGTCACTCGCAGCCCCGTCTTGTGGAACTGTTCGGCATCAAGGTCGAAGCCGACCTTGCCGGCCACATGCTCTACATCGTCAACCAGGACGCGCCGGGCTTCATTGGCCGCCTGGGTTCGACGCTGGGTGAAGCGGGCGTCAACATCGGGACCTTCCACCTCGGACGCCGCAATCAGGGGGGTGAAGCCGTGCTGCTGCTGTCGGTTGATGGCGCGGTGAGCCAGGACGTGCTGAACGACATCTGCAAATTGGCCGGCGTCAAGACGGTGAAGCTGCTGCGCTTCGCCTGAATGGGCATCTTGCTCCGTTCGGTTCGGCCTTCGCGCATCTCAAAGGCGTGGGTTGAGAGCCTCTCTCGACAGGCTTGAACCGAACGGAGGCTGGATAATCCGGCCGATGCTGGTAAAGGGCCAGCCATGACTACCTTTCCCCCTGGCCTCCTTCCCGAAGGGCTTTCCGACCGCCTGCCGCCGCAGGCCGAAGCCTCTGCCCGCCTTGCGCGGCGCGTGCTGGATACTGTGGCGACCCATGGCTATGAGCGCGTGATGCCGCCCCTTGCCGAGTTCGAGGAAACGCTGGTCGGCCGTCTGAAATCGATGCGCGCGCAGGATCTGGTACGCGCCGTGGACCCGGTATCCCAACGCAGCCTTGCGCTGCGTCCCGACATGACGGCGCAGATCGGCCGGATCGCCGCGACCCGGCTGGCCAGCGCGCCGCGTCCGCTGCGCCTCTCCTATGGCGGTCCGGTGGTTCGCCTGCGCGCGAATCAGTTGCGGCCTGAACGCGAGCGCCTGCAGGTCGGCGCCGAACTGATCGGCAGCGACAGCATCGCTGCCGCCGTCGAGATTGTGAATGTGGCGATAGAGGCGCTGCAGGCCGCAGGTGTCACCGGCATCACCATCGACTTTACCCTGCCCGACCTGATCGACGCTCTTGCCGCCGGCCCTCTGCCGCTCGCGCATGACGAGGTTGAGGCGGTCCGCGCCGAACTGGACGCCAAGGATGCGGGCGCGCTGGCGGCGATCAGCCCGGCCGCCGCCGCCTATCTCCCGCTGATCGAGGCTACCGGCCCTTTCCACCCCGCCATGGAGAGGCTGGAAGCGTTCAACGCCCGGCTTGGTGGCGCGATCGGCAGCAGGATCGAGGGCCTGCGCGCCATTGCCAAGCCGATCGGCTGGGACATCGCGCTGACACTCGACCCCACCGAGCGGCACGGCTTTGAATATCAGAACTGGTTTGGCTTCTCGATCTTCGCGGAGGGGTTCACTGGCGAGATCGGCCGGGGGGGTAGCTATGCCATCACCCGCGCGGGCGGTGCGGAAGAGCCGGCGATGGGCTTTTCCCTCTATCCAGACCCGTTGATCGACGCTGGCTTCGGTGCAGAGGCACCCAAGCGGCTGTTCCTGCCGCTGCTCCATGATCAAAGTCGCGCCGCGCAACTTCGGCAGGAGGGCTGGCACACCGTCGCCGCGCTTACGCCGGACGAAAATGGCGAGGCTCTGCGTTGCACCCACTGGCTTGATGGCGACGTGCCTCGTCCCTACTGACTTGACGCATGGGGCGACCGAGGCTAACGCGCGCCCCGCATAGGGTAATCACGCCCGATTGATCCCACCGGCATGCCGAGTCCCGTCGAAGGGCATGGCCGGTCCGCGCGGCGGGCGGAGGACTGTATCTGTGGCAAATGTGACCGTGATCGGCGCCCAGTGGGGCGACGAAGGCAAGGGCAAGATTGTCGACTGGTTGTCGGAGCGCGCTGATGTCGTTGCCCGCTTCCAGGGCGGCCATAATGCCGGCCACACGCTGGTCGTGGGCGAGAAGGTCTACAAGCTGTCGCTGCTGCCCTCCGGTATCGTGCGCGGCACGCTCAGCGTCATCGGCAATGGCGTGGTGCTGGATCCCTGGCACTTCCGCGATGAGGTGGCGAAGCTCAAGGGGCAGGGGGTGGAGATCCATCCTGACAACCTCCAGATCGCGGAGACCGCGCCGCTGATCCTGCCCTTCCACCGCGACCTCGACGGGCTGCGTGAGGATGCCTCGGGGGCCGGCAAGATCGGCACCACCCGCCGGGGCATCGGCCCCGCCTATGAAGACAAGGTCGGCCGCCGCGCGATCCGGGTCTGCGATCTCGCTCATCTCGACGACCTTGGCCCGCAGCTTGATCGCCTGACCGCGCATCACGACGCGCTGCGCGCTGGTTTCGGCGAGGCGCCGATCGACCGCGACGCTTTGATGGCCGAGTTGCGCGACATCGCTCAGTTCATCCTGCCCTATGTGAAGCCCGTCTGGCTGACGCTCAACAAGGCCAAGGCGGAAGGAAAGCGCATTCTGTTCGAAGGCGCGCAGGGTACGCTCCTCGATATTGACCATGGCACCTATCCCTTCGTCACCTCCTCCAACACGGTGGCGGGCACGGCGGCAAGCGGCACGGGGCTTGGCCCCAACGGCGCGGGCTTCGTGCTGGGCATCGTCAAGGCCTATACCACCCGCGTCGGTTCCGGGCCGTTTCCGACCGAGCAGGAAAATGAGGTCGGGCAGCAACTTGGCGAACGCGGTCACGAGTTCGGCACCGTCACCGGGCGCAAGCGTCGCTGCGGCTGGTTCGATGCGGTACTGGTCCGCCAGTCGGTGGCGGTATCCGGGGTGACAGGCATCGCGCTGACCAAGCTGGACGTGCTCGACGGCTTTGACACCCTGAAGATTTGCGTCGGTTACAGGATCGGGGACCGGACCTATGATTATCTGCCCGCCCATGCGCAGGATCAGCTGAAGGCCCAGCCGATCTACGAGGATATCGAAGGTTGGCAGGACACGACAGCGGGCGCCCGCAGCTGGGCAGATCTACCCGCACAGGCCATCAAATATATCCGCCGCATCGAGGAACTGATCGGCTGTCCCGTCACCCTGGTTTCCACCAGCCCCGAGCGCGAGGACACCATCCTCGTGCGCGATCCTTTCGCGGACTGAAGGCCATGGCCGGCGATCGCTTCGAGCGTCACAAGCAGCCCTGGACGGCGGACGAGCTGCAGAAGCTCCACACGCTGGCGAAGAAGGGCATCGCGCTCAAGGCGATCGCCAAGGCGCTGACCCGCAGTGAGGAATCGGTGAAAGCTCGGGCGAAGCAGGACGGATTGTCGATCGCCAAGCTGCGTTGAATCGCGTTCCGATGTTTACGCCCGGGACACGGCCCTTTCGTGCTGTCCGGTTCGTTCACCGCTTGAGCCGGCGCCCTTTGGGACAGGGGGATCAGACAGGCTGTGGCGGGTGGGCGCTCTTCATCGGTGACGCGACCATCCTTCGAACAGCAAGGGAGCTTCCGTGATGTCACTCGACATACTCGTCCTCTATGGTTCCTATCGCCGCAATCGCATGGGCATTCGCCTTGCGAACTATATCATCGATGGCTTCCGGGCGCTGAGCCACGAGGCGGAACTGGTCGACGCGATGGAGGTCGGCCTGCCGATGATCGACCAGCGCTACAGCGATTACCCCGCGGGTGAGGCGCCGGCTGCGATGGCGGCGCTCGCAGAGCGCCTCACTGCCGCCGATGCATTCGTGTTCGTTGCAGGCGAATATAATCGCGGCGTCCAGCCGGGGCTTAAGAATCTTGTCGACCATTATCTCAAGGAGTTCGGCCGCCGTCCGGCGGGGATCGCCAGCTATTCGGCGGGCCGCTATGCCGGGGTGAACAGCCATGCCGACTGGACCGTCACCCTATCCGCCATGGGAATGGTCGTTGTTCCCGAGCGCCTCAGCGTTGGGCAGATCGGTCAGGCGCTTGACGAGCAGGCTCAGCCGCAAGGGGAGGGCGGGGCAGCGCTAGGGCGCGGGTTCGCCGGTTTTGCGCGTAGTCTCATATGGTGGGCCGAGGCGGCAAGAACGGGGCGCTGATCCTCAACGCCTGCGCTCTTCCTCCACCATGTCGGACGCCAGCTCCAGCCCCGCGCGCCCGCGTGCCGCGCTATGCGCGGGCGCCTTGGGATGGGGCACATAGTCGGCTTCCTCGACCTCCAGCATGCCTTCCCATTTTGTGATCACGGACGTGGCGATGGCGTTGCCCAGTACATTGGTGGCAGTGCGGCCCATGTCCATGAAATGGTCCACGGCCAGGATAAACGCGATGCCTTCGACCGGAAGATCGAACTGGCCCAGCGTCGCCGCGACCACCACGAGCGAGGCGCGCGGGACGGCAGCGATTCCCTTGCTCGTGACCATCAGCACCAGCAGGATGGTGATCTGCGTTACGATTGGCAGGTCGATATTATAGGCTTGCGCGATGAAGATCGTCGCGAAGGTCGAATACATCATCGACCCGTCGAGGTTGAACGAATAGCCGAGCGGCAGCACGAAGCTGTAGATGCGGCGCGGCACGCCGAAGCGGTCGAGCTGCTCCAGCATCTTGGGATAGGCCGCCTCTGAGGAAGCGGTTGAAAAGGCGATCAGCACCGGCTCGCGCACATATTTCAGCAGCGTGCCCATCCGCCGCCCGAGGAAGATCGCGCCCGCGCAGCACAGCAGCAGCCAGAGCGCCAGTAGGGACAGGTAGAATTCGCCGACGAGTTCCCCGAAGGTCTTGAGCACGCCCAGCCCCTCGGTCGTGATCGCGGAGGCAAGCGCGCCAAACACCGCCAGCGGCGCGACGCGCATGACATAGCCGGTCACCTGCAGCATCAGCTCGACCATCGCTTCGATCACTGTGACGATGGGCTTGCCCTTGTCGCCAATGGCTGTCAGGGCGACGCCCACGAACAGCGAGAATATGACGATCTGCAGGATCGAATTTTCGGCCATTGCCCCCACCATGGAGGTCGGGAAGACATGCAGGACGAAATCGCGGAAATTCAGGGCCTCGGTATTCACGCCTGAGTCGGCTCCGGAGCGGACGAGGTTCAGCCCCTCGCCAGGCGCGAAGAAATTGACGAAGACCAGCCCCAGCGTCAGCGAGATCAGGCTGGCGATGATGAACCAGGCGATCGCCCGCCCGCCGATGCGCCCTAGCGCGCTGCTATCGCCCATATGCGCGATGCCGGCCA
Organism: Sphingobium mellinum; assembly: GCF_037860795.1. Classification (NCBI taxonomy): domain Bacteria; kingdom Pseudomonadati; phylum Pseudomonadota; class Alphaproteobacteria; order Sphingomonadales; family Sphingobiaceae; genus Sphingobium; species Sphingobium mellinum. The sequence goes on from NZ_JBANRK010000005.1 coordinate 47,579, forward strand.
CCAGCGTGGAAAAGACCAGCGGCGCGATGATCATCTTGATCAGATGCAGGAAGATATCGGCCAACAGGTGGAAATAACCCGCCACGTCCTTCGCCAGGGCCTTGTCACCGCCGACCCAGATATTGGCGGCCAAACCGGCGATTATGCCGAGGACCATGCCCGCCAGGATGAAGGCCGTCAGTCTATTTCGCATGCAATCCCTCTAACCCCTGACGCCGCCGGCACATCTAACAGGCGCCTCGCACCCTCGCAATCGAAGTGCGTACCTGTCTCGTTCAACGAATGAGGATGCGGATTCCCCGCCCGGCTTCTCTGCCGCCGCGCTTCGCCGTGGCGTTCATCAAGGATAGAGCAGTCCCTCGATCCACCCGTCGCCCTCGCGCATGAACAGCCGGCGTTCATGCAGCCGATGCTCGCGATCCTGCCAGAATTCGATCCGGTCCGGCACGACCTTGAAACCTGACCAATATGGTGGCCTGGGCACCGGACCGCCCGCGAATCGCACGCTCACTTCCTCATATCGCGTCATGAAGATGTCGCGCGAGGCGAGTGGCCGCGATTGATCCGAAGCCCATGCGCCGAGCTGGCTGTCGCGACTTCGGGTCGCGAAATAGGCGTCGGCAATGGCGTCGTCGACGGTCGTGACCGCCCCCTCGATCCGGATCTGCCGGCGGAGCGACTTCCAGTGAAAGAGCAAGGCGGCATGTGGGTTCGCGAGCAGTTCTTCGGCCTTGCGCCCTTCGAAATTGGTGTAGAATATGAAGCCGTCCGGGCCATGGCCCTTCAGCAGCACCATCCTCACTGAGGGGCGCCCGCGCGCGTCGGCCGTGGCCAGCGCCATGGCGTTGCTGTCGTTGACTTCGCTCTGGCGGGCCTCGCCAAACCACTGGTCGAACAGGATGATGGGATCGTTCATGCCACAGGTCTATAGCGCCTCCGCAGCAAAATGAAGCATCAAGGCCGTGCTTGAAGGAACGTGACAGTTTCGCCACATAAGGCGCCAATCGACTTTTCACCGAATAGAGGTATGAAACGGGCAATGGCGGATCCCTACTCCACTCTGGGCGTCGCGCGCGGCGCGAGCGAGGCAGAGATCAAGTCGGCCTATCGCAAGCTTGCCAAGGAGCTGCATCCCGACCGCAATCAGGACAATCCCAAGGCGTCGGAGAAATTTTCCGCTGTAACCAACGCATATGACCTGCTGTCGGACAAGGACAAGCGGGCCCGTTTCGACCGCGGAGAGATCGACGCGGACGGCAATCCGAGCGCGCCTTTCGGCTTTGGCGGCAATGGCGGGGGTTTTCGCGGTCGTCCCGGGCAGGCCGGCGGCTTTGAATTCAACGAAGGCGGCGCGGATTTCGGGGACATCTTCGAAGGGCTGTTCGGCGGCGCCGCCGGCGGACGGCGGGCTGGGGGTTTTGGCGGTTTCGGCCGTCAGGCGCCGCCACAGAAAGGCGCGAATGTCAATTACCGCCTCGCCGTGGCTTTTGTCGACGCTGCCACGCTGGCGCCGCAGCGCATCACCTTGCAGGATGGCAAGACGATCGACCTGAAACTGCCCGCTGGCGTCGAGACTGGTACGCAGATGCGCCTGTCGGGCAAGGGACAGCCCGGTCCAGGCGGCGCGGGGGACGCGATCGTCACTATCGAGGTGACGCCACACGCCTTCTTTGTGCGTGACGGCGACAATGTGCTGCTGGACCTGCCGATCACGCTCGACGAGGCGGTAAAAGGCGCAAAGGTCAAGGTACCGACTGTGGACGGTCCGGTAATGCTGGGAATTCCGGTCGGTGCGACCAGCGGCAAGACGCTGCGCATGCGCGGCAAGGGCTTCAGTGGCAAGGGGGGCGAGCGGGGTGACCAGCTGGTTCGATTGATGATCGACGTTCCGGCCAACGATCCCGCGATCAGGACTCTGCTCGAAGATTGGCACGACAGCCGCGCTGTACGCGCCCATCTCGGCGTCTGACGCGTTCGAGACGGGATGCCCCAGCCTTCGCCCTATTCGCCCGAATCCCGTCGTCGTAAAATCGCCGGGGATGCCCGCGCGCACATCAACCGTCATATCGCCAAGGTGCGTCCCGGCAGCCATGCCTTCGAGATATTCAAGCGCGTGGTTGTCGGCACCTATAGCGACGGTTTCATCCACGCTGGCAATCTTGCCTATCTGTCGTTGATGACGCTGTTTCCCTTTTTTATTGTCGCAGCGGCGGTGGCCAGCGTCTTCGGCCGATCGCAGGATGGCCTTGCCGCTGTTGGCGCCTTTCTGGAAGCCGTGCCGCCGGGGGTCGCCGCGGTGGTGAAGCAGCCCATCGTCGATGTGTTGAACGCCCGGTCTGGGCCGCTGTTGTGGCTAGGCGGTCTGGTCGGGCTGTGGACCGTCGGCAGCCTTATCGAAACCATTCGCGACATATTGCGGCGTGCCTATGGCACGAAGAGCACGCGCTCCTTCTGGCATTATCGACTGACTGCCATCGGCATAACGCTGGTCAGCGTCTTTGCGGTGATGTTTGCCTTTTCCCTGCAGGTCGTCATGGCAGGCATTGACCAGTTCCTGCACCAGGTCCTGCCCTTTGCCGATCAGGCAATCAGGATCGTGACCCTGACGCGCGTGGTGCCGATGGTCATCATCTGCTTCGCGCTATATTCCCTTTTCCTTTCGCTGTCTCCCAGCGCTTACAAGGACAAATGCTTCCCCAAATTGCCCGGAGCGATCGCCACGAGCCTTTGGTGGTATGCCGTGACTATGCTGTTGCCGCCCACCCTTGCCCTGCTCGGCGGCTATGATCGCACCTATGGCAGTCTGGCCGGCGTGATGATCACGCTCATTTTTTTCTTCCTCGTCGGGCTTGGCGTGGTAATTGGCGCGGAACTCAACGCGGCGCTTGCTGAATTCCCGGAAGAGGAAGTGGACCGGGGCGCGCCGGACAGCAAAGGGAACGGGACAACAGAATGACTGGCTTGATGGCGGGGAAGCGCGGTCTCATCATGGGCCTGGCGAATGACAAATCGCTCGCGTGGGGCATCTCCAGGGCGCTGCGGGCGCAGGGTGCGGAACTGGCCTTTTCCTATCAGGGGGAGGCGCTCGCCAAGCGGGTGCGGCCGCTGGCGCAGGAACTGGGTTCCGATTTCCTGATCGATTGCGACGTGTCCGACATGGCGAAGCTCGACGCCGCCTTCGACGAGGTTCGCGCGCGCTGGGGCAAGCTGGACTTTGTCGTCCACGCCATCGGCTTTTCCGACAAGAATGAACTGCGTGGGAAATATGTCGACACCAGCCTCGACAATTTCCTGATGACGATGAACATCTCGGCCTACAGTTTCGTGGCGGTCGCCAGGCGGGCCCGCGCCCTGATGGCCGAAGGCGGAAGCCTGCTGACGCTCAGCTATTATGGCGCGGAAAAGGTCATTCCGCATTATAACGTCATGGGTGTGGCCAAAGCTGCGCTGGAAACCAGCGTCAAATATCTTGCGATGGACCTGGGGCCGGAGAATATCCGCGTGAACGCGATTTCGGCCGGCCCGATCAAGACGCTGGCGGCGAGCGGCATCGGCGACTTCCGCTACATCATGAAGTGGAACGAACTGAACTCCCCCCTGCGGCGCAACGTGACGATCGAGGATGTGGGCGGCGCGGGTCTCTACCTGCTATCCGACCTGGCGGCCGGCGTGACCGGAGAGATCCATCACGTCGACGCAGGCTATAATGTCATCGGGATGAAGGCGGAGGATGCGCCCGATATCGCTTTGGAAAAGTGACGTGATAGCCCGGCGGCGACGTCGGGGAGGGTGAGGGCAAACCCCCTCTCCCAAGAAAGGCAGAGATGAGCTTCAACACCTTCGGCCGCGTGTTTCGCTTCACTACCTGGGGCGAAAGCCATGGCCCCGCGATCGGCGCGGTCGTCGACGGCTGTCCTCCTGGCCTGCCGCTCGCTGAAGCTGACATCCAGCCTTTCCTCGACAAGCGCAAGCCCGGTACGTCCAAGTTCACGACGCAGCGGCGAGAGGCGGACGAGGTGCGCATCCTGTCGGGGGTATTTGAAGGCCGCACCACGGGCACGCCGATCAGCCTTATGATCGAGAATACCGATCAACGGTCCAAGGATTATTCCGACGTTGCGAAGGCCTATCGCCCCGGTCACGCGGATTACGCCTATGATGCGAAATATGGTTTTCGCGACTATCGCGGCGGCGGTCGCTCCTCGGCGCGAGAGACGGCGAGCCGCGTTGCCGCCGGCGCCGTTGCGCGGGCGGTAATCCCGGAAATCGAGATCCTGGCCTGGGTCTCCGAGATCGGGGGCGATGTGATCGATCCGGGCCGGTTCGACGCGGCCGAAATCGGCAACAACCCCTTCTTCTGCCCCGATCCGGAAACGGCGGAGCGCTGGGAAAAGCTGGTGGACGATGCCCGCCGCGACGGTTCCTCGCTGGGCGCCGTGGTGGAATGTGTCGCGACCGGCGTCCCGGCCGGTTGGGGGGCGCCCCTCTATGCCAAGCTCGACAGCGAACTGGCCGCGGCCATGATGAGCATCAACGCCGTCAAGGGCGTGGAAATCGGCGACGGTTTTGCTGCCGCTCGTCTGCGTGGCGAGGAGAATGCCGATCCGATGCGGCCTGGCAATGAGGGCGCCCCGGTCTTCCTCGCCAACCACGCTGGCGGTGTCGCCGGGGGTATTTCCACAGGCCAGCCAGTCCGTGTGCGCGTTGCCTTCAAACCCACCAGTTCCCTGCTCATCCCCGTCGAAACCATCACGCGCGAAGGGGAGGCGTCGGAGATCATCACAAAGGGACGTCATGACCCGTGCGTGGGGATCAGGGGCGTTCCTGTGGTGGAGGCGATGATGGCGCTCGTGCTTGCCGACCAGAAACTGCTCCATCGCGCCCAGTGCGGCCCCTGACGCGCTGAAACGATCCGTTCTTCGGTTGGATGTGTGATTTGTCCGAGACGACTCAGATAATCTGCGTTAACATCCCCTCATCGATCGCCCGCGGGAGGGCGAGCGGCAGTGCGTAAGCCTGGGGAGCGTCATCATGCTCGGCATGAATGACGGTCAAAACGTCCCCTTCAGCCGCGAACACGGGCCAGCCATGACACCATGGCTGGCCCATTTCGTTTGCGAAATGCATGAACGATCCCGCGGATTAACTCGTGATGAAGGACAGAGGCGGGCGACTGTTCGGATCGCAAGGCCATTCCGGCCCGTCCGGCTCTGTCGGATGCCCTGGTTGACGGCCATCATCATCGCCGACGCCTCCAAGGGAAGCCCGCATGACCCTATTGCCCTTCACCCAGGTTGATGCCTTCGCTGATGCGCCCTTCACCGGCAATCCCGCCGCGGTGATGCCGCTCGATCGCTGGCTTGACGATGCGACGCTGCAGGCGATCGCCGCAGAAAACAACCTGTCCGAGACAGCCTTCGTCGTGCCAGCTCCCGACGATGGGGATGCCGACTATGCGCTGCGGTGGCTCACTCCCACGGTGGAGGTCAAGCTGTGCGGCCATGCCACCCTGGCAAGCGGCCACGTGCTGATGGGAACGCGAAGGGCGCTCCGCTTCCGCACCACCCATGCAGGCGTCCTGACCGTGGCGCGCGATGGGGACGGCTATGCCCTCTCGCTTCCTGCCTGGTCGATGAAGCCGCGCCCGCTGCCCGACCTTGCCGCTGCGTTGGGACGCGTGCCCCTGGAATCGCATTGGCGCGACGGCGGCTACAGCCTGTTCCTGTTCCCTGATGCCGCCGCGATCCGCGCGCTGTCGCCCGACTTCGGGCGCCTGAAGGCGCTGGGGGACATCATGCTTATCGCGACCGCGCCGGGAGAAGACAGCGATATCATCAGCCGGGTCTTCGTGCCGGGCGGCGGCGTCGACGAGGATCCGGTCACCGGATCGGCCCATGGGCTGCTCACGCCCTTCTGGGCGGAGCGCCTCGGCAGGACGCGCCTTACCGCCTTCCAGGCCTCCGCGCGCGGCGGGCGGCTCGCGTGCGAGTTGCAGGGGGGGCGCGTTGTCCTTTCGGGCCGGTGCCGGACAGTGATCGAGGGCAGTTTCCGGCTTTGACCCTTCCCTATCGCGGGAACAGTCCGATCAGCTTTGCCAGCGCGCTTTTGAGGGCGGTGCGCTGTTCTTTCTTCGGGGACATGCCGATCCGTACCACTGTCAGCCTCTGGCCGGGCGAGACCAATATATATTGCCCGTCATGGCCGACGCAGCCGAACAGGCTCGCCGGCGCCTCGCCCGGCATGAGGGCGCTGTCCCTGCCTTCGCGGTTGAGCCATAAATGCGCGCCATAGGCCGGGTTGCGGCGCGAAGGCGTGCGCATGAATGCGACCCATTTTTCCGGCACGATCTGATGGCCGGCCGGTCCCCGTCCCTCATTGCGGAGCAGTTCCCCGAAGCGCGCATAGTCGCGCGCGGTCATATGTAGAAAGGCGCCACCGATCATCGTCCCCGCCGCGTCATATTCGGCGGTCAGGCTGTCGAGCCGGGCGGGGATCTTGAGCCGCCCGTCAATGAAGCTCTGCATTGCGCTCCGCCGGATGTCGGGATCGTCGCTGGTCGTCAGCATCCGCGCCATGAGGTCGGCAAGGATGACGGTGGACCCTGTGCTGTAGGAGAAGGTCGATCCCGGCGCATGCGCCAACGGCTTGGCTTCGGCGAAGGCGCTCATGTCCTGGGCGCCGTCATTGAAGAGCATCCTGACCGTGTCCGCGCTGGCGATCGGTTCGGCGTCCTCCACATGGTCGAGGCCGGATGACATGGACAGAAGCTGACGCAAGGTGATCTGGCCGCGCGGATCGCCCGGCTGGCTCCATGCGTCGACCGGCACGGGCGAATCGAGCGCCAGCCGGCCGTCCGACACCATGAGGCCGACGAGCACCGCCGTCACGCTCTTCGCGACCGACCAGGCCATCAGCTTGGTGTCAGGGCCGAAGCCAGGGGCGTAACGCTCTGCGACAATCTCGCCGCGATGCATCACGACGAGCGCGCGCGTCTCGCCCAGGTCGCTGCCGCCGTCAAAGAGCGGGTCGATGACGCTGCGCAGCGCCTCTTCGCTGACGGAGCCGTCGGGCCTGACCGTGTAGGTCGGCTCGGGATCGGCGGCGCGCACCGCCAAGCCACCCGCCACTGCCAGCAGCGATAAAATGGCGAGGCCCCCGCCAAGATGCTTTACCCTTTTTCGATCCAGCTTCATAAGCCGCGCCCTTAGCACGGCTCATCGGAAAGGGGAGCATGTCCGGTCGCCCGAAATGGATTTATGCGTCCAGCATCGTGGGAGCGGTGCTGCTGGCTCTGCTCGCCTGGAACTGGAGCGCGCTTCGCGCCCGGGCGCAGGTGGGTGCAGGCTTTGGCGCGCGCATCACCTGCTCCTGTCGCTATGTCGAGGGACGGTCGCTCGACAGCTGTCGGACAGACAAGGATCCCGGCATGGTGCTGGTGACGCTGTCCGATGAACCCGAAGTGCGTGCGGTGCGCGCCAGCGTCCCGCTGCTCGCGACCCGGCGCGCCCGGTACAGGCCGGGCTGGGGATGCCTGCTCGATCCGCCGCAATGAGCGTTTGCGTGAGCGCCCCCAGCCGCTAGGACGCTTCTCCATGCGCCCCGACATATCCGCTCTCCTCCACGACGTCTTCGGCTTCCCCGGCTTTCGCGGCGTGCAGGAACAGGTGGTGGGGCGCATCATGGCCGGCGAGTCCACGCTGGCGATCATGCCCACGGGCGCGGGCAAGTCGCTCTGTTATCAGTTGCCTGCTGTCGCGCTTGACGGCTGTTGCGTGGTGGTGTCACCGCTGATCGCGTTGATGCATGATCAGTTGCGCGCGGCGCAGGCGGTCGGCATCCGCGCCGCCAGCCTGACCAGCGTCGACGCCGACTGGCGCGAGACGCAGGACAGGCTGCGCGCCGGCGAGCTCGACCTTCTCTATGTGGCGCCGGAACGGGCGAGCGGAGAAGGATTCCGCAGCCTGTTGCGGTCGGCAAAGGTCGCCCTCTTCGCCATCGACGAGGCGCATTGCGTGTCCGAATGGGGCCATGATTTCCGGCCAGACTACCGGCTGCTGCGGCCATTGCTCGACGAATTTCCCGCCATCCCGCGCCTGGCGCTGACGGCGACGGCCGATGCCCATACACGCGAGGACATATTGGTCCAGCTTGGCATCGCGCGTGAGGGGCTGGTCATATCCGGTTTCGACCGACCGAACATCCGCTATGCAGTGCATCCCCGCGACGGGCTGCCGCGCCAGCTGGCCGATCTGATCGCCGCCAGCGAAGGGCCGGGTATCGTCTATGCGCCGACGCGCGCCGCAACCGAAAAGCTGGCCGAGACCCTTGCCCGCACTGGCCGCCCGACGCGCGCCTATCATGCGGGGCTGGATCCTGCTGTCCGCGCCGCCAATCAGGCCGCCTTCATTGCGAGCGAGGATATGGTGATGGTCGCCACCATCGCTTTTGGCATGGGGATCGACAAGCCTGATGTCCGCTTTGTCGCCCACGCCGCGCTACCCAAGTCGATCGAGGGCTATTATCAGGAATCCGGTCGCGCCGGGCGAGACGGCGAACCGGCGGAGGCCCACCTCTTCTGGGGCGCTGACGATTTCGCCCGCGCCCGGCAGCGCATCGGCGAACTCGACCCGGCGCGGCAGTCGGGCGAGCGCGTGCGCATAACGGCGCTGGGCGGCCTTGTCGAAACCGGCACTTGCCGCCGCGCCATCCTGCTGCGGCATTTCGGAGAGGATCCCCCGGCGTACTGCGGCAACTGCGACAATTGCCTGCAGCCGCCCGCCCGCATCGACGCGACCGAGACGGCACGCAAATTCCTGTCGGCCGTCTATCGCACGGGCCAGAGCTTCGGCGTGGGCCATATCGAGCAGGTGCTGACCGGCGCCGTCACCGACCGCATCCGCGAACGCGGCCATGACAAGATATCGGTCTACGGCATTGTCGGGGGTGAGGAAGTGGCGCTGCTCCGCCCGGTATCGCGCGCCTTGCTCGTCAAAGATGCTTTGCACACTAATGAACATGGCGGATTGGAACTGGGCCCGAACGCACGGCCTATCCTGCGGGGCGAGGAAGAGGTCAGTCTGGTCCTCGCCCTGCGCAGGGAGCGGCGGCGGCGGAATGCGCGCAACGGTAGCGCCGACAATCCGATCGGCGACCCGCTGTTCGACGCGCTGCGCGCCTGTCGCCGCGAACTGGCCCGGGAAGCGGGCGTGCCACCCTATGTGATCTTCCATGATTCGACCCTGCGGGAAATGGCGCAACAGCGGCCCGCCAGCCTTGCCGAACTGGGCCATGTCAGCGGCGTGGGCCAGCGCAAGCTCGACGCTTATGGCGACGCTTTCCTGGCCGCGATCCGTCCCTATCTTTGACGAGCGGGGCGCAAAGGGCGGCGGTGCGGCCTTCCCCCTTGAAGTCCGTGTCGCTTGGGCGCATGGCACGCCGCAAGAAGGAGTTTCGACCCATGTTCCGTCAGCTTACGCCCAACCTCTATGTCTCGCCGCAGATCAGCGTCGATCAGGTCGCGGAAGCCAAGGCGATGGGCGTCACTGTCATCATCAACAATCGTCCCGATGATGAAGAACCCGGTCAGACCAACGGCGCCGCGATCGAAGCCGCTGCCCGGGAGGCGGGGATCGGCTATGCGGCGGTCCCGGTCGCCCATGGCGGTTTCGCGCCCTGGCAGCTTGACGGCATGGCCGCCGCTCTGGAGCAGGCGGGGGAGGGGAAAGTGCTCGCTTATTGCCGGTCCGGCACGCGCAGCACGCTGCTCTGGGCGCTGACTCGAGCCCGTGCTGGCGACCACCCGGCGATGCTGACGGAAAAGGCGGAGGCCGCTGGCTATGACCTTGCCCCTGTCCGCCAGATCATGGACGCGCTGTCCGCCGGCTGATGGCCGGACCAGCCGAGCGGTTCGACGCCATCATTCTGGGCGCTGGCGGGGCCGGGCTGATGTGCGCTGCCACAGCAGGGCAGCGCGGCCGGCGGGTCCTGGTGATCGACCATGCCGATCAGGCCGGCAAGAAGATCCTGATCTCCGGCGGCGGACGTTGCAATTTCACCAATATCCAAACGGCGCCCGAACGCTATCTGTCGGCCAATCCGCATTTCGCCAAGTCCGCGCTCGGCCGCTACAGCCCGCAGGATTTTCTCGCGCTCGTGGAAGGCTATGGCATCGCCTGGCATGAAAAGACGCTGGGCCAGCTATTCTGCGACCAGAGCGCGCGCCAGATCGTCGCCATGCTGCTGGCCGAATGCGACAAGGGCGGAGTGACGATGCGGCTGGGCCAGGGCATCAGCGCGGTGAGTCATGCGGATGGCCGTTACAGCGTGGCTCATGGAGCGCGGCTCGCCGAGGCGCCGGCGCTCGTCATCGCCACGGGTGGTCCTTCCATTCCGAAGATCGGGGCGACGGGGTTCGCTTATGAACTCGGGCGGCAATTCGGACTCAAGATCGTCGAGCCGCGCCCCGCGCTGGTGCCGCTCACCCTGGGCGGCGAGGACCTGCTGTTCCGCTCGCTGTCGGGCGTCTCGACGGAGGTGGTGGCAAGGCATGGCAAGACGGCTTTTCGCGAGGCGGCGCTGCTGACCCATCGCGGTTTGTCCGGGCCGGCGATCCTGCAAATCTCCTCCTACTGGCGCCATGGCGAGGAGATCAGCCTCGACTTCCTGCCCGACGAACCCGCCCATTGGCTGACGGAAGCCAAGCGCGCCAAGCCGCGGGCGACGGTCAGCCAGTTGCTGCGGGCGCGCCTGCCCGATCGCCTGGCTGACGTGCTGACGGAGCGGCTGGCGCTTGGAGGGGAGCTGGGCAACATCCCCGACCGGGCATTGCAGAAGGTCGAGCGGAGCCTGTCCGCATGGGCTTTCATGCCCAATGGCACGGAGGGTTTGGCCAAGGCGGAAGTGACAATCGGCGGCATCGCCACCGCCGACCTGTCCTCTCGGACAATGGAGGCCCGCCGCGTCCCCGGTCTCTATGCGATCGGCGAGGCGGTGGACGTCACCGGCTGGCTTGGCGGCTATAATTTCCAGTGGGCCTGGGCCAGCGGCTGGGCCGCCGGCCAGGCGCTGTAGGACGACGGCGCGGCGGAAGATGCCGCCGCGGGTCGATCCTGCTTACCTGCAATCCGACCGTTCAACCTCGCGACCGGCCAGCGCGCCCGCACCTGCGCCCAGGATCAGGCCCGTCGTGCTGGGGCGATTCCAGCGACCGCCACGGCCGATCTCGCGGCCGAGCAATCCGCCGAGGACGCCGCCGACCACCGCGCCTGTCGTTCCGGACGAACAATCGGCGTAGCGCCCATGCGGGTGGTAGGTGCGCGGGCGCTCGCGATAATAGTCTTCACGATATTCGACCGGACGACGATCATAGGAGCGATAGCGGTAGCCGCGGTCATAGTCGCCATCATCGCTGCGGTAGGTTTCGCTGCGATAATAGCTGCCATCCTCGCCCTCGTAGCGCTCGCTATAATGATAGTTGCTCTGCGCCAACGCGGGTGCCGCGCTCACGCCGACCAGAGCGGCGCTGGCGATGGAAACGGATGCGATGATCTTGCCGAACATGATGGCCTCCTGTGAACCTTGTGGGGAACCGTATGAGGCCGCCATCATGACGCATTGCTGAATGGAAGCGGCAGCAGCCATTCCGGACGGTCCGGTCGCCGCGTTCGCGGCTCAATCGACCGAAAACAGAAGCAGGATCAGCGGCTTTCCACGGTCACATGCTCCATGCGCGGCAGCGCCTGAACGCGTCGGCGCACGGCGGCAGCATCCGCTCCGGGCGCCAGGCTGATGATCGCCGCGTGGGCGTGCGGACCGATGCGCCAGACATGCAGGTCGCGAATCGTCGCCTGTTCATCGTCCGCAAGATGCCTGATCCGGTCCATCAGCCAAGGCTCTGCCGTATCTAGCAGGATGGCTGCCGTGTCGCCCATCAGGCCCCAGGCCCAGCGCGCAATGACGACAGCGCCCAATATCCCCACCGCCGGATCGAGCCACCACCAGCCCATGTAGCGGCCGGCGAGCAGCGCCGCGATCGCCAGCACGGACGTCAGCGCATCGGTCAGCACATGCACATAGGCGGCTCGCAGATTATTGTCGGCATGACCCTTATGCGCTTCATGGCCGTGATGGCCATGGTCGCCGTCATGGTCATGGTCGTGGCTATGGTCATGCCCCAGCAGCAGCGCGCTGACCAGGTTGATGACCAGCCCCACGACGGCGACCAGCGTCGCCTCGCCAAATTGCACGCGCACGGGTTCGAAGAAGCGCATCACTGATTCGACCGCGATGAAAAGCGCGGTCGCTCCCAGCAGCAGCGCGGAGGCGAAGCCTGACAGGTCGCCGACCTTGCCGGTCCCGAATGTGAAGCGGGGATTGCGGGCATGACGCCGCGCATAAGCATAGGCGGCCGCCGCGACGCCAAGCGCGCCCGCATGGGTCGCCATATGAAAACCGTCGGCGAGCAGCGCCATCGATCCGGTAAGCCAGCCGAAGATGATTTCGACGACCATCGTCGCCGCGGTCAGGCCGGTGACCCACAAGGTGCGCCGGGCGTTCTGATCGTGGCCCGCCGTCAGATAGATATGGTCGAAATAATGCTGCTCCTCGCCATCGACGTCGGCCGAGGCGCGGGCGGCCGGTCCCTGCCGGCCGTCTGCAAGGATATCGACATGGCCCGCATCATCGTGGTGGTCATGATCGTCGTGCATGGTCATTTTCCGTACCGCCGGATCAGCGCAAGCATTTCTTCGGCCGCCGCTTCCCGTTCGGCGTCGGTGAGGCCGGGGCGCGCCACATGGTCCCGCATATGCTGTTCAATCAGTTCCTCCATCAGACTGCCGACTGCTCCGCGCACCGAAGCGACCAGCTGCAGCGTCTCTGAACAATCCGCGTCGCCCGTCAGCTGCCGCTCGACCGCGCCCAGTTGTCCCGTGATTCGGCGCACCCGTGCCAGCAGCTTTTCCCGGTTCATCACTATATGCATAATATACCCCACTACCCTATGCGAACGAAATGCGCAATCCTTCGCCGATAATCCTTCCCGCCCCTTGCCCGCTATTCTAACAGGGGCCGATGGCAGATGAATGGAATTGCGATCTGGCTATCGTCGGTGGCGGTCTGGCCGGGACCCTGGTCGCACTGGCACTCGCCAGATTACGTCCGGAGCTGCGCTTCTTGCTGCTGGAACGCGAACAGGTGCTTGGCGGCAACCACCTCTGGTCCTTTTTCGATGGTGACATTCCGCCCGCAGATCGCTGGCTGGTCGACCCGGTCGTGACCTATCGCTGGGAGCAGGGCCATGCCGTCCGGTTCCCCGGCCATGACCGGCAGCTTGCCGCTCCCTATAACAGCATCGCCTCGGCTCAGCTGGACGCACATGGGCGGCATTTGCTGGGCGACAGGATCCGCTTCGGCGTGGATGTCGCGCAGGTCGCGCCCGATCATATCCTGCTGTCGGACGGCCGGATGGTTCGTGCCGGCGCCGTGCTTGACGCACGAGGAGGAGGTGACCTTTCCGCCCTGCAATGCGGCTGGCAGAAATTTGTCGGCCACGCGCTGCGCCTGCGCGCGCCTCATGGGGTGGAGCGGCCGGTGATCATGGATAGCACCGTCGATCAACTGGACGGCTATCGGTTCGTCTATCTGCTTCCCTGGGATGAACGCACGCTGTTCGTTGAGGATACCTATTATAGCGATTCGCCCGATCTGGACCTTCCCGCGATCGAGCAGCGCATCGACGACTATACCGCAGCCGCCGGCTGGCAGATCGAACAGATGCTGCATCGCGAAATCGGCGTGCTGCCGGTCGTCTACGGCGGCAGCTTCGATCGTTTCTGGCCCGTGGAGGACCGTGTCGCGCGGGCAGGTGCGCGCGCCGGGCTGTTCCATCCGATGACCGGCTATTCCCTGCCCGACGCGGTCGCCTTCGCGCGCTGGATCGTCGATCAGCCACTTGACGGGCTTGCCGGGGCGACCCGCGCCCGGGCGGCGGCGCACTGGCGGTCAGGCGCCTATTACCGCCTGTTGGGCAAGATGCTGTTCCGCGCGGCTGCGCCGCAGGAGCGCTGGCGGATCTTCGAGCGTTTCTATCGCCTCCCTGAAGGCCTCATCGATCGCTTCTACGCCGGACGATCGACCTGGCCGGACCGCATCCGCATCTTGTGCGGCCGACCACCCGTGCCCATAAGGAGCGCCATGAGCGCATTGTTGAGCCCCGCCGCCCGATGAACAGGAAAGCTATTGTCATCGGTGCGGGCTTCGGCGGCCTGGCGCTTGCCATCCGGTTGCAGTCCGCGGGCGTCGAAACGACGCTCGTCGAAGCGCGCGACCGGCCCGGCGGGCGTGCCTATATGTGGGAAAAGGACGGTTTCGTCTTCGATGCCGGCCCCACCGTGGTTACAGACCCAGATTGCCTCGCCGAATTGTGGCGCCTGACGGGCCATGACATGGCGGAGGATGTGAGCCTGGTGCCGGTGATGCCCTTCTACAGGCTCAACTGGCGCGACGGCACCAATTTCGATTATTCCAACGACGAAGCCGCGTTACGGGCCCAGATCGCCCGGCTCAATCCGGAGGACGTGGCCGGATATGAGCGCTTCCTGGAATATTCCGCCGGCGTCTATGAGGAAGGCTATCGCAAGCTCGGTTCGGTCGCCTTCCTCGACTTTGCCTCCATGATCCGCGCCGCGCCGGCGCTGGCCAAGCATCAGGCCTGGCGGTCGGTCTATTCCATCGTCTCCTCCTATGTGAAGAGCGAGAAATTGCGGGAGGCATTATCCTTCCACACATTGCTGGTGGGCGGCAATCCGATGGACACAAGCGCCATCTATGCCCTTATCCACAAGCTGGAGAAGGACGGCGGCGTCTGGTTTGCCAAGGGTGGGACGAACCGGCTGGTTCAGGGCATGGCCACCCATTTCGAACGGCTGGGCGGGACGATGCGTCTGGCCGACCCGGTAGTGCGGATCGAAACACATGGCGACCGCGCCGTGGCCGTGTCGACCGCCTCGGGTTGGCGGGGGGAAGCAGATGCGGTCGCATCAAATGCCGATCTGATGCATAGCTATCGCGACCTCATCGGCCATCACCCGCGTGGGCAGAAGCGCGCGGACGCGCTGCAGCGCAAGCACTGGTCGCCCAGCCTCTTCGTGCTGCATTTCGGCATCAAGGGCAGCTGGCCGGGCATCCCGCATCATATGATCCTGTTCGGTCCGCGCTATGAAGGGCTGCTGACCGACATCTACGATCACGGCGTGCTGCCACAGGATTTTTCGCTGTATCTGCATCACCCGACGGTCACCGACCCCAGCATGGCGCCCGAAGGCCATTCCACCTTCTATGCGCTGGCGCCGGTGCCGCACATGGGGAAGCTGCCGATCGACTGGAAGCAGTTCGGGCCGATTTTCGCGGAGCGCATCCTGGACGAGATTCAGCACCGGTTGATCCCCGACATCCGGTCGCGCATCGTGACACAGTTCCACTATGCGCCGCCCGATTTCCGGACCGATCTGTCCGCGCATCTGGGCAGCGCCTTCAGCCTGGCGCCGCTACTGACCCAAAGCGCCTGGTTCCGGGCGCATAATCGTGACGATGTCATCCCCAACCTCTATCTGGTCGGGGCCGGGACCCATCCGGGCGCCGGCATCCCGGGCGTGGTCGGGAGCGCGAAGGCAACCGCCGCGCTGATGCTTCAGGATCTGGCGTGAAGCGCCTTGCCGTCTATTGCGGATCGGCGATGCCCGCCGATCGCCAGTATGTCGCGGCGGCGGAGCAGGTCGGACGTACGCTGGCCGCGCGGGGCATCGGCATCGTCTATGGCGGGGGTCGCCTTGGCCTGATGGGCGCGGTCGCGGATGCGGCATTGGCCGCCGGCGGCGAAGTCATCGGCGTGATTCCCGAAGCGCTGGTCGATGCCGAAGTCGCGCATCGCGGCTGCACCGAATTGCGGGTTGTCCAGACGATGCACCAGCGCAAGGCGTTGTTCACCGATCTTTCCGATGGTTTCGTGACCCTGCCGGGCGGGGTCGGCACCATGGATGAACTGTGGGAGGCGATCAGCTGGGCCCAGCTTGGCTATCATGCCAAGCCGGTCGGGTTGCTTAATGTCGCGGGCTTCTATGACCAGCTTCTCGCCTTTCACCGCCATATGGTCGACGCCGGATTCGTTCGAGCCCAGCATGGCGACATTCTGATCCATGCCGACAGGATCGACCTGCTGCTCGACCGCATGGCGAACCATCGTCCGCACGAGCCGATCTTCGCGATGAAAGTGGACCGGCTCTGATCGTTCCAGCGGTTGCGGGAACTGGCCGGGCAGGGCATGTCCGGGACGATGACCATCCTTCCAGCCTTTGATCGTCACGCCCTGGTCGCCCACGCCCGCGACAGCATCGCGCGGGGTTCCAAATCCTTCGCGCTCGCTTCGAAGCTGTTCGATCCGCGGACCCGGGAGCGAGCGTGGCTACTTTACGCCTGGTGCCGCAAATGCGACGACATCGCCGACGGGCAGGACCATGGCGGGACGATGCGCGGCGTGGATGATGGTCAGGCGCGGCTCTCAACCATCCGCGTCCTGACAGCCGCTGCCCTGCGGGGGGAGGCGACCGGCGACCCGGCCTTTGACGGCTTCGGTCTCGTCATGCGCGAATGTCGTATTCCCGAGCGCTATGCCCACGACCTTATCGAAGGCTTCGCGCTTGATGCCCGCGAATGGAGGCCGCGCACCGAGGCGGACATGCTGCGCTACTGCTATCATGTCGCCGGGGCAGTGGGCTGCATGATGGCGGTGCTGATGGGCGTCGATCCAGCCGACGACGCGACCCTCGACCGCGCCTGCGACCTTGGCCTTGCCTTCCAGCTCGCAAATATCGCGCGCGACATCAGCGAGGATGAAGCCGCAGACCGTTGCTACCTGCCGGAAGAGTGGCTGGTCGAAATGGACATACCGCCCGGCGAGCACATGAAGCCATGGGTCCGCCCCCGATTGGCGATGCTCGCTCGCCGGCTCGCCGACATGGCCGCCGCCCATGAAGCCAGCGCGCGACACGGCACCGGCGCCCTGCCGCCCCGCAGCGCCTGGGCCGTACTCGCGGCGGCTGGCATCTATGGCGATATCGCTCGCGAAGTCGCGCGCCGCGGGGAACATGCCTGGGATCACCGGGTCGTGACGCCGAAGCGAGAGAAGATCGGCTGGATTTTCCGAGCCGGACTCCAGGTCTGCGTGCGGGCGCGGCGCTGGCCGGCCTCGGCGCCGCGTCCGGCTCGCCTGTGGAAACGCCCGGCGAGCTGACAAAAAAAGGGGCCGATACTTTCGTACCGGCCCCGAGGCGTGTTCGCAGGAGGAACATCGTGCGGCGGGCGGGCCTTTTCCGTCGGGCGGCCCGCCCTGCCATATTCTCAATAGTTGTAAGCGCGCTCGCCGTGGCTGGAGAGGTCCAGGCCCTCCATCTCGGCGTCGACGCTCGGGCGCAGGCCCATCGTCTTGTCGATGATGAAGTAGAGGATCGCGCTGCCGATACCCGAGAAGAGCAGGGTGAACACGACCGCCTTGATCTGGATCCAGACCTGCGCCGAGATGCTGTAGGCTTCCGGATGGAAGGCCGCCGGGAAGACCGTGTAGTCGAACACGCCCTGGCCGCCCAGCGACGGAGCCGCGACGATGCCGGTGCCGATCGCACCGACGATGCCGCCGATGCAGTGCACGCCGAACACGTCCAGGCTGTCGTCATAGCCGACCTTGCCCTTCACGAAGGCTACGAAGATGTAGCAGATCGGCGACACCACGAAGCCCAGCGCGATCGACGTCATGGGAGCCGCGAAGCCGGCCGCCGGAGTGATGGCGACGAGACCCGCGACCGCACCGGTGACGGCACCCAGCAGGGATGCCTTGCCATGGTGGACCTGTTCGACCAGCGACCAGCTCACCGCCGCCGCGCAGGTGGCGACCATCGTGTTGATGAAGGCGACGCCGGTGACACCATTGGCTTCCAGGTTGGAGCCAGCGTTGAAACCGAACCAGCCGACCCACAGCAGGCTTGCGCCGATCATCGTCATGGTCAGCGAGTGCGGCGGCATGGGTTCCTTGGGGAAGCCGACGCGCTTGCCGATCATAAGCGCGCCAACCAGGCCGGCGATACCCGCGTTGATGTGGACGACAGTGCCGCCGGCGAAGTCGAGCGCGCCCCAGCCCCACAGCATGCCGGAGTCGGTCGGAGTATCAGCCAGGAAGTCCGGGCCGGCCCAGTACCAGACCATGTGCGCCATCGGGAAATAGACCACGGTCAGCCACAGCACGACAAACACGATCAGCGATGAGAATTTCACGCGCTCGGCGAAGGCGCCGACGATCAGTGCAGGGGTGATCATGGCGAAGGTCATCTGGAAGACGACAAACACGAATTCGGGCAGATAGACGTTATTGCTGAACGTTGCCGCCATGGTCGTGCCGTCGACGCCCATCAGGAACGCCTTCGAAAACCCGCCGAAGAAATGATTTTCGCCGCCGGAAGTGAAGGCCATTGAATAGCCCCAGCAGCACCAGACGAGGCCCGCAACCGAAACGATCATGAACACCTGCATCAGGACGCTCAACATGTTCTTGGTACGGACCAGGCCGCCGTAGAAAAGCGCAAGGCCGGGCACCGACATCATCAGCACCAGAGCCGAAGAAACCAGCATCCAGGCGACGTCGCCCTTGTTCATCATGGTTGCCATGGCGGCAGCGTTGGGCGCCTTGATCGGCGCGGCAAGCGCCGGCGCGGTCGCAAGCAGCGCCAAACCGGCCGCCCCCATCACGCCGCATAACTTTTTGGAAAAGGTCATTCTTCCCCCCTTCTTAAAGCGCAGTTTCGCCGGTCTCGCCGGTGCGGATACGCACGGCTTGACCGACATCGAGGACGAAGATCTTCCCGTCGCCGATCGCACCGGAGTTGGCCGCCTGCTGCGTCGCTTCGACCACTCGCGGCGCGAGGTCGTCGTCGCAGACCACCTCGATCTTGATCTTTGGAACCATATTCGTCGAATATTCGGCGCCCCGATAGATTTCGGTTTGCCCCTTCTGGCGGCCGAAGCCCTTCACCTCGGACACCGTCATACCAGCGATGCCAAGCGAGGAGAGTGCCTCGCGGACATCGTCAAGCTTGAACGGCTTGATGATAGCCATGACAAGTTTCATGTCGCCCCCTGTTACTGGTGTGCGACGACCTACTGGCAAGAGGCGTGCCAATTTCGAAAAGACGCTCCGATGCGTGCTTTTCCCCGTCCACCCCGATCGCCGCCGCCAAAAAAACGGGCAGGCTGACGCGATTGCCTAAAAATTGGGCAGGGAGATTACCAGTTCAGACCCTGGTGCGCGGCATCCCGTTCCTCCGCCAGCGTCTCGCGGCCGAGGATGGCATTGCGATGAGGAAAACGGCCGAAGCGGTGAATGATGTCATGGTGCCGGCGGGCGAAATCCAGTGCTTCGGCGTCCCCGGCAGCCTCGAACAGGCTGAGCGAGAGGGCCTGATCGTCGCGATCCTCGCTGTGTTGGAAGGGCATGTAGAAGAAAAGTCGGCCAGCGCCTCCAATCTGGATATCGTAGCCTTGTGCTATAGCGCCGCGTGCGACAGCGCGGGCCAGCCCGTCGGTGGCGAGGGCGTGCGCCGTGCCGCGAAACATGTTGCGGGGCAACTGATCGAACAGCAGGACCGCCGCCAGGGCATCGTCCGCACGACCGAGAAACTCCTCGGGCGGCAAGGCGCGCTTTTCTTCCCAGGTGTCGCGACAGCGTATCACGCATTGTCGATCGAAAGCAGGCTCGTGCTGATACCAGCGCTCTGGTCCGGCCTGGTTGAACCAGAAATGCAGCAATGACGCCGCCCAGTTCGCCGTCACCGGATCATGGGTATCCGTCAGCATGTTCATGCAGGAAGAAAGATGCTGCGGCCCGGTGGTTCCGCAGCCTATGGCGCGTCCGCCTCAGGTCGCCGTGCCGCCGACCGTCAGCCCTTCCATGAGCAGCGTGGGCTGCCCCACGCCTGCCGGCACGCTCTGCCCCCCCTTGCCGCACATTCCAATGCCTTCGTCGAGCGCCCAGTCGTGGCCGACGCCGATCACCTTGGTAAGCGCGGTCGGTCCATCGCCGATCAGCGTCGCGCCCTTGATCGGATCGCCAAGCTTGCCATTCTCGACCTTGTAGGCCTCGGTGCAGGAAAAGACGAACTTCCCCGATACGATATCGACCTGGCCGCCGCCAAAGCTCTTGGCGAAGATGCCCGACTTCATTCGGCCCAGCAGTTCCTCCGGGTCATCCTGACCACCCTTGATGAAGGTGTTGGTCATGCGCGGCATCGGCGCATGAGCGTAGCTTTCACGACGGCCATTGCCCGTGGGCTCCACGCCCATCAGGCGCGCGTTCAACCGGTCCTGCATATAGCCCTTCAGAATACCGTCCTCGATCAGCACATTCTCCCGCGTCGGCGTGCCTTCATCGTCGATGGACAGCGAGCCGCGCCGGTTCATGATCGATCCGTCATCGACCACGGTGACGCCGGGCGCCGCGACGCGTTCGCCGAGGCGGCCTGAAAAGGCGCTGGTCCCCTTTCGATTGAAGTCGCCTTCCAGGCCATGGCCGATCGCTTCATGCACCAGCACGCCCGGCCAGCCGGGCCCGAGCAGCACGGTCATCTCGCCCGCCGGCGCGGCGACCGAGCGCAGATTGACCCGGGCCTGGGCCAGCGCCTCATCGATCGCGCGGTTCCAGATAGCCGGGTCCATGACCTGATCGTAGAGATAGCGCCCGCCAATGCCGAACACGCCGGTTTCACGGCGGCCATTTTCCTCCAGAATAACGGAGATGTTGAGCCGCACCAGCGGCCGGATGTCAGTGGCGGTAAAGCCGTCCGCGCGGACGATCTCGACCACCGACCAGCTGCCCGCCAGACTGACCGACACCTGCGCCACGCGCGGATCGCGGGCACGCGCGGCGGCGTCGATCGCGGCGCAGAGCGTCACCTTTTCCGCGAAAGGGACGATCTCCAGCGGATTGGCTTCGGTATAGAGATGGCGGTTGGTATGTTGCGGCGGGGGCGCCGCCTGGCCCTTGGCCGGGTCGAGCAGTGTCAGTGTCTCGGCCGCGCGGCGGATCGCCGCCTCGCTGATGTCATTGGCGTGGGCAAAGCCCGTCATCTCGCCCGACACGCCGCGCAGGCCGAAGCCCGCGTCGGTCGAATAGTCGGCCGTCTTCAACCGGCCGTCATCGAAGCCGAAGCTCTCGCTCGCGCGATACTGAAGATAGAGTTCGCCGTCATCGCATTGCCGGAGCGCATCGGCCGTCAGGCGCCGGGCGCCATCGGGATCGAGCAGGCCGGGGCGATAGAGCAGGCCACGGGCATCAGCAAACTGGGAAGCAAGATTGGTCATCAGGAGGATATAGGCGCGGCGGCGCCGCCAAACCAATACCCTTCCATCATATATTCCGTTGCAGCTTGATCCGACCCCGACGGTCGCGGCTCCGGGCACTCAGATTGGCGAACGCAACGACCTCAGGGAATGACTAGAGGCTGGCGCCCGAGGATATATCGGGCAGGCCTGCGACTTCCGGCGTGTCCGCCGGACCGCCGACCAGCACGAAACGTCGGTCGCAATAGCCGCAATCGACATAGCCATGCTCGTCGATTTCCAGGAACACGCGCGGATGCCCCAGAGCGGCAGGGATGTCACCTGAACCGTCGCACACGACGCGCGACTTGGTGACCCGGAGAATTTCAGGCGGCTGAATCATGGCCGTGCCGATTAGCAGCGGCGCCATGGCATCGCAAGGCATGGCGCATGCAAACCCGTGCAATATGGTGGGCGATGACGGGTTCGAACCGCCGACATTCTGGGTGCAAGTTTTCCAGTCCATACAATCAGGGGTGTTCAACGAGAACCAGAAGGAGAGGGTCGATTGCGGTAAGTCGCCGTGTTTCGGGCTCTCGCCCATTCACGTGTATACAGGGCGTTTCACTGAAATACCGGATCTTCGTACACATGGCTGGATACATAGCGAGCGGGCTCAGCTCTCCTGCGGAAACTGATTACCGGTGGGGCACATTACATACGGTCGAGGGGAATCTTCAGATAGCGGGTGCCGTTGCTGGCGGGTTCAGGCAGCCGCCCGCCGCGGATGTTCACTTGGATCGACGGCAGGATCAGCTTGGGCATGGCCAATGTGGCGTCGCGCGCGGTGCGCATCGCGACGAATCCTTCTTCGTCGATGCCCTCGTGGACATGCACATTACCGTCACGCTGGAGGCCGATCGTCGTTTCCCACATATAGCAGTCGCGGCCCGGCGCCTGATAATCGTGGCACAGGAACAGTCGGGTCTCGCGGGGCAGGGCGAGCAGGCGCCGGATGGACCGATAAAGCTGCCGCGCGTTCCCGCCGGGGAAATCAGTGCGCGCGGTGCCATAGTCGGGCATAAATAGAGTATCGCCGCAAAACAGCGCGTCCCCTATCACATAAGCGACATCGGCGGGCGTGTGCCCGGGTACATGGAGAACGATCGCCTTGACATTCCCGATGTCAAAGCGCTCGCCATCTTCGAAAAGGTGATCGAAATAGGCCCGATCGGCATGAAGATCATCTTCTTCATCGAAAATCTCATCAAAGACTTTCTGAACGCTCGTAATCTCGCCGCCTATCGCCAATCGACCACCCAATCGCTCCTGCAGATAGGACGCGGCCGAAAGATGATCGGCATGGACATGAGTTTCGAGCAGCCACTCGATCGAAAGACTTTCGGCTTCGACGTAAGCGATGATGGCGTCGGCAGAATGATGCGACGTTCGGCCCGAGGCGGCGTCGAAATCGAGCACCGAGTCGATGATCGCTGCCTTGCGCGTGGCCGGGTCATGAATGACATGGGTAGCCGTAAAGGTGGCCTCATCGAAAAAACCGCGCACGACGGGGCGGTCGGCGGGACAAGCGAGCGCTGCCCCTATCGCGCTCGCCGCCGCGGCCAGCGGGGCATCCGCAGGTGCGGCAATGGAATCCTGCATAGCAACCTCGCTATTTCGACGCCAGAATGCCGGAACATCTCGCCTCAGCGCAATCGTAATCGCGCATGTCGGATCGAGCGCGCCTTTCTTCTCGCTTTTGTCTGGCGAAACTCAGGGACACCACATCAAAAAAAATCAGCGCCGACTTGCGTCACTCGGCGAGCCGCATCGCCCGCGCCATCCGGCTGATCGCCTCTTCCATGACCGGAAAAGGGGTTGCGAAGATGAGGCGCGTGAAGCCGGCGCCTATGGCTCCGCAATCCGTTCCTTCGGTCAGGATGACGCCTGCCTTCTCCTTGAAAAAGGCCGCCGGCTGTTTCGCGATTGCGGACTGACGAAAATCCAGCCAGCCGACATAGGTGCCCTCCGGCATTTCATAACCCACGCCGGGAAGATGATCGCGGATCAGCGTGGCAAGACCCTGGCGGTTCCTGTCGAGATAGGCATTGACGCCGCTCAACCAGCTGTCACCATCCTGATAGGCGGCAATCGTGGCAACCGCTCCCAGATTGCTGGCGCCATGTTCGAGCCAGGGTCCCTCCACTGCCCAAGTCTCGCGATCGCGTTCATTGGTCACAATAACCTGCGCGCACTTGAGGCCAGGCATATTCCACGCCTTGGAAGCTGATATGGCGGTGATCGAATGGCTGGCGCTGAGCGCGCTGACGCTGGCATAGGGGATATGATGATGGCCGGCGAAAGTCAGCGGCGCCCAGATCTCGTCGGCGAATACACGCCCGTTATTGCGCGCTACCAACTCGCTTAGCGCTGCAAGTTCATCCCGGCTGAATACGCGGCCCGCGGGATTGTAGGGATTGCACAGGACCAGCAGTTCGCCCCCAGCATCAAAGGCCGATTGCAAAGCCGCCATGTCGAAAACATATTTGTTGCCTTCCACGGCCATCGGCACCTCGATGACGTGCCGATCGATCATCTGCGGGAGGAGCAGAAAGGGCTTGTAAGCGGGGGTCGGCACAATGACCGCGCGACCAGGCGCGCATCCATGCTCTATCGCAAATTCATAAGCCCGGACGACATCAGCTATCGGGTGAACGTCGGAAGGACTTACGCTCCATTCGAAACGGCTCTCCAGCCATGCCGCGGTCGCACCAGTCAAATTGGCTGAAAGCTTCGGGGGGAAATAGCCAAAGCTGCCTATGTCCACCGCCTGGTGCAGCGCATGGGTGATGGCGGGAGCGATCCCGAAGTCCATCTCGGCGATAAATGCCCCGATCGATCCATCATCATTTTGCCATTTCGTCGCGCCGATATCCCGAAGCCTGTCCATCGTGATCGCATCGAAATCCTCGACAAGCCTCATAGTCCGCCCTTTCCCGACTGCGAAATCGCGCCGCACGCCTTGAAATGGCAAATAGAGGAAGTTGTCAACATTTTGTTGATACAGCTGATTTAATTTTAATGTCACCGGCCAGAGCCTCATGCGCATGGTCCATCGTCAGACGGCAAGGCACCCTCACTTGAACAGGATCATCGTGCGTCTTCTTCTTCCTGCACCTCGTCGGAAGATGCCAATTCATTGAGATAGTTGTATATCGTAAAACGCGTCGTGTTGAGGGCCTCGGCTACTTTGTCTACGGCCGAACGAACGGTAAAAAGACCTCGTTCAGAAAGTTCTTTTACAGCTGCAATCTTGTGACGCTTGTGCATAAGGTCGACAGGAACTCCAATGGTATCAATCGCATTCCTGATCAGGAATGTCGAAAGATCATTGATGTCACGCATGAACACTTCGTGATCGGCAAAAGCCTTGCGTCGCACAGGATTTTTTTCGCCAAGCGCCAAAGCAGCCGCGTCCCGCATGACTTCCCACGGCGACATGTCGATATTGATGCACAAGGCTGCCATCGGCTCGCCATGCCGATCTGGCAGGAACGTCGTGGAAGATCGCAATCTTCGCCCATCAGATAACCGCGTTTCATAACCCGATTTGTTGGTGAAATCGCGCGACGCCATTGTTTCGAGCAATAAATTGGTGGCGGCATCGCCGGGTTCGCGGCCGGTAATGCTGCCAGCCACGGCGATGATCGAGTTAGGCAGCTTCGACAGGTCATGAAGGACAACCTCACCCGATGTCGGCAGCGCGCTGCATAGCGGCGCAACCAGCGACTGGAAAATCGCCATCAGTGCCTGCCGGTCAACGTCGCCCTCTGTGGCCACCAAATTCTCCCGATTGATCGCTTCGTTCGGCCCCTATGTATGAGATAAAAATTATGTTGAACAATTTTATTTTTTGTTGACTACATACACAGGTCGTGTAGCTCGGCTACAGGGATAGGGGCTGGATGAATGACCAGTATAACAAGAAACCAGGATAAGCTGCGCCGCTCGATTTCGACGAGTCAGGCCGTCGGGATAGCCTTCAACCAGGTTGTAGGTGGCGGCGTCGTCTCGCTCACGGGCGTCGCTATCGCATTGACCGGCGGCGGGGCGCCGATCGCCTATCTCATGGCCGCCCTGTCGATCATCATCGTGTCGATACCCTATGCGGCGATCGGGTCGGCCATGCCAGTGACGGGCGGCGGCTATACCTATCTTAGTCGGTTCGTGCATCCATTGGCTGGCTACCTCAACATGTGCTTTTCAACACTCAGTCAGACAAGCATGGCGCTGTACGGCATTGTTGCAGGGCAATATATGCACAGCCTGAACCCCTGGTTCGATCCGACAACCGTAGCGTTTTCGATGATCAGTTTCTTCTATGTCGCCAACATGCTTGGCGCGGTGATTGGCGCGCGGCTCAGCACCATCATGATGCTGCTCCACATCGCCGGTTTCGCTGTATTCATCGTCTATGGCTTCTGGAACATCGACTGGGTGCATTATCCACCGCTGCTGCCTAATGGTTTGCCAAAGCTGTTTCAGGCAGCAGCCGTCCTGACGTTCGCGTGCGGCGGCGCCCTAACGGTAATCGAGTTGGGCGGCGAGCTGAAACATCCCGGCCGCGCCATCCCAATGGCCATCTTCGGCGGCACCTTGCTTGCGGCCGCGCTATATGTGGCGATAGCCATCGTGGCCGCAGGCATATTGCCCATCCCGCAAGTCGCCAACCAGCCACTCAGCGTGGTTGCCGCTCATTTTCTCCCGCCCGCAGCGTTGCAGTTTTTCATTCTAGGCGGGGCGATCATAGCGGTTATCGGGTCGACGAACTCGCAATTGCTGGCGGGTTCAAAGAGCCTTCTCGCGGCAGTGGACGACGGGTGGTTTCCCAAGAGGCTTGGCTCCGTCAATCGGCGTTTCGGGACTCCGCATTTCCTGCTCACCCTGCTGTATGTCGTGGGCGTGGTTCCGGTGCTGTTCCATATCCCGCTTGAAATGATAGCCAGTGCGGTTTCGGCTATGATCCAGATGATGTTCAGCCTGGTCATCATTGCCGCACTCCGTTTCCGCTATTTAAGGCCCGATTTGCATGATGCCGCGCCTTTCAAGCTCAATCTGGGCGTGCAATGGCTGCTTAGCATTTTAGGTGTCGGCGTTTGCTGTGTTCAGACCTATCTGCTGCTTTCCGAAGGGGCGATCGGAAAATTGCTCCCCATTTTTCTCACCGCGAGCGCCGTCATGATCGCATGGGGGGCGATCCGGTACGCGCATGTCCGCAGAACGGCAACGCTCTTTGCCGACGATCGCACGCAGGCTCGGGGCATTTCTCCGTCGGGGCCGGACCTAGAAGCGACAGTATCAATCTAGTGGAGGGGTTAGTTATGATTTCGAATAGTGCATCGCGAGCGGGTATCCGCGTAGCTCGGATGCTGGCTGGTTCCACCTGCGCCGCGGCCCTGCTGGCCGCCGCTGGCAACGCGTCCGCCCAGTCCGGGCCAGATGCCGCTAGGGCCACGCCGGACGATCAGAATGCGATCATCGTCACGGGTACTCGACGAGCCGAACGGACGGTTGCTGATTCATCCGTCCCGGTCGATGTCGTCAGCGCCAATGATTTGACCAATTCGACACCGTCGCCCGACCTTAACGACAAGCTCGCCCGGCTGGTCCCGTCTTTCAACATTTCGCGCCTGCCGAATTTCGACGGAGCCACCTTCGTTCGGCCTGCCACCCTTCGCGGTCTGTCGCCTGACCAGACGCTTGTGCTCATAAACGGCAAGCGCCGCCATCGTTCCGCCTTCATCAATACGGCGTTGCGCGGCTCACAGGGCGCCGATCTGGCGCAGATTCCCCAGATTGCGCTCAGTCGGGTGGAGGTGTTGCGCGACGGCGCTTCGGCTCAATATGGATCGGACGCGATCGCGGGGGTCATCAACCTGTTGCTGGACGACAAGCCAGGTTTCTCGGCTGATGCGCAGGCAGGGCAATATTATGCGGGTGACGGCGAAAGCTACCAGGTGGCGGCCAAGGCGGGCGTGAAGCTGGGCGAACGAGGCGTCGTGGTCATCTCGGGCGAATATAATTCGATGGGCATGACAGACCGCGGAACCGCAGTGCAAAAAATTGGTCAGCCGGCGATCAAGGCCTGGAGACTGTTCGGTAACGCCAAGTACAGCCTGACAGACGACGTGGAACTGTATGCATTCGGCAATTACAATGGCGGCCGCAGCAGGATAGAATTCAACTACCGCTCGCCGCAGAACGGCATATACAGCCGCTCCTATTATCAGGACAATGCCCCGTTCCTATATCCGGACTACGAGCTCGCCGACATCTATCCCAATGGTTTCATTCCCATTTATCGTGCGCGATCGAAGGATAGCAGTCTGGTCGCAGGCGTTCGTGGCCATCCAAGCGAATCTTTCAACTGGGATCTCAGCGGCCGCTATGGGCGCAACCGGAATAGCTACGTCCTCGGCAATTCCATCAATGCGTCGCTGGGGCCAGTTTCGCCGACATCTTTCTATGTGGGTTCCGAAATTCAGACCGATTACGCGGTCAACGCGGATTTCACATGGCTGATCGATGCCGGATTGTTCCGGCCCATCAGCTTCTCCTTCGGCGGTGAATGGCGCAAGGAGCAATATGAGACCCAGGTCGGAGATGAAGCGGCGTATATCGTCGGCCCGCTCTCCGACTTGCCGCCGGGCGCCAATGGCCATCCTTCCCCGACACCCGACCAAGCGGGCCGATGGTCACGCTCCAGTCGTGCCGCCTATGTCGATGTCGACATCGATGTGACCGATCGCTTCAATATCGGCACGGCGCTGCGGTTCGAGGATTTCGACCAGTTCGGGTCAACCTGGAATTACAAGGTATCGGGACGTTACAAGGCTACACCGTGGCTCAGCCTGCGCGCGGCGATGAGCACCGGATTCCACGCGCCGACACTGGGCCAGCAAAATTACACCGCCACATCGCAAGGGCCGGATGTGAACAATCCGCCGCCGGCGCCGCAGGTAATCCTGACAAGCGGTCTGATCCCGTCCACCAGCCCGATTGCAGCTGCGGTTGGCGGCAAACCGCTGGTGCCCGAGAAGGCGACGAGCTTTGGCGGGGGTGTGGTGCTCACGCCTGCCTCGGGGCTGACCATCTCGGCGGATTATTACAATATCAAGATCCGGGATCGCCTCGGCATCACATCGACGCTAACCTTGACGCAGGCGCAACGCGACGCTCTTGTCGCTCAAGGCGTGAGCCAAGCGGCGCAGCTCGCCAATTTCCAGTTCTTCATCAATGGATATGATACCCGCACCCAGGGCATCGATGTCGTCGCGGCCTATACGACCCGCGCAGGCGCCGGACAGCTCTCTTTGACCGCCGCTTTCAATTACAACAAATCCAAGTTGATCGGCGGCGACCCCAAGATCGTCAACGGGAACCTGAAACAGGAGGTCGAGGAACTTCTGCCACATAAAAGCGCCAACGTCGGCGCGGAATATCAGCTGGGCAAGCTGGGACTATCGGTGCGCGGCCGCTATACCAGTTCTTTCGTCGACGCCTTGCCCTATTTCCAGCCGTCTGACAATCAGCGGTATGGGTCGGAGATCTTTGTCGATGTTGCCGCGTCCTTCGCCATTACTCCGGCCGTCAAGATCACGGTGGGCGCGGATAATGTGTTCGACAATTATCCCGACCGGAACACCAGCGCCTTCTCTTTCCTTGGCAATCGCAATCCCGTCCTAAGCGCGATCGAAGGGGATGGAGGACGATATTATGCCCGCGTTTCGGCCCGTTTCTGAAAAATGTCCCCGGACGCATAAAGTCTGGCGGTAATGCGAGGACGCAGCCGCCCTTCCCTCATTATATTGATCGGAGAGATATCATGTCAGATCCAAACGCCACTCTTACGCCGGAATATAAATCGAACGATCCCTATTGTTGGCTGCCCGGCGATCCGTCCTACAACTTGCCGCAGGAGTGGCTGGATAGCCCCGTTCCCGAGAAACACTCGATGAGAGTTCTCGCTTCCTATGAAGAGGCTGGCTTTTCCCGGGCGGGCGCTTTCATGGGACCGGCTTTTCTGGACCCGTCCTATGGATTGCTGACCCTCGCGGAGAGAGAGTTCATCGGGATTGTGGTGTCGTCGGTCAATTCCTGCGTCACTTGCTTGATCATCCACGGAAACTTGCTGGGCATGTATATCGGCGATCATGGCAGGGCGAGACGTCTCGCCGTCAACTATCGCTCGGTCACGCTCTCCCCACAGGAGCGCGCAATTGCCGATTATTGCGTGAAGCTGACCGAACAGCCCGGCAGAATGGAGCAGGCCGATTTGCAAAAGCTGCGCGATGTGGGGATCAGCGACCACAAAATATATTATATCATTGAAATGGCCGCGATGTTCAACATGACCAACCGGTTGACGTCAGGCTATGGTCAACGCCCCGATGATGAATTCATGGTTAGCATCGATCCAGCGCCCCAGCACTGAAATGGGTAGTGGGTCGGTGGCCATGCGCTGATCCCTGATCCTGAGCCGGCGCACGTCACCCGTGAGGGGGCTGGCACGTCCATGGTGAGCGATCCCATGGACGGACGGCCCTATCCCGCTTTCCCACAGAACGGAGCGCTTCGATCCCTCGCGCCGTCGATATCAAGGGCCTCTCATGGACTTCAAGCAACTAACGCCTTGCCTTTTCGTAGGACCGCAACTGCGCCCGCATGACATGGAAGAGATCGTCCAGGCGGGCTTTCGGTCAGTCATCTGCAATCGCCCGGACGGCGAATCCGACGATCAACCCGCAGCCGAGACTATCAAGGCGGCCGCCAGCGAGGCTGGTCTTTCTTTCGCCCATGTGCCGGTTATCGCGGGTTCGCCAACCGAGGCGGATGCCGCGGCAATGCGCGCGGCGCTGGAAGCGCTCCCCACGCCGATCCTTGCCTATTGCCGCTCGGGCGCCCGTTCGGAAAAACTGGCGCACATGGCGGCCGCGCTGGAGCAAGCCGCCTTGGGCGATTACGACATTCTCATTATCGGGGGTGGCAGCGCCGGGATCGCGACCGCCGCCAGCATTCTCAAGCGCCGGAGAGATGTCCGCCTCGCGATCGTGGAGCCGAGCGACGATCATTATTATCAGCCCGGCTGGACGATGGTCGGCGCGGGAATTTTTGACAGCGGGTTTACGCGCCGCGCCGAAGCGACCCTTATTCCAGACGGTGCCCATTGGATAAAGGCGGCGGTCGAGACCTTTCACCCGGATAGCAAGATGGTGGCGCTCTCCGACGGCCGCCGCATTGGCTATCGGGTGCTTGTCGTCGCTCCGGGGATCAAGCTGGACTGGGACGCGATCCCAGGGCTGACCGACACGCTCGGCCGGAATGGCGTGACGTCCAATTACAGATATGATCTGGCGCCCTATACTGACCGGCTGGCCCGGGCATTCAAAGGGGGTCGCGCCCTATTTACGCAGCCCGCCATGCCGATAAAATGCGCGGGCGCGCCACAAAAGGCGATGTACCTGTCCTGCCATCGTTGGGAAAAGGCCGGCGTCCTGGCGAAGAGCGATGTGCAGTTCCACGCCGCCGGTGCCGTCCTGTTCGGCGTTCCCGCTTATGTCCCCGCGCTGATGGACTATATCGGCCGTTACGGCATAAACCTGAATTTCGGGTCGACGCTAGTGGCGGTCGATGGACCCGCACGCACGGCCATTTTTGAGCGGGCCGATGGCGACGGCGTGAAGCGCGTAACCGAGCGGTTCGACATGATCCACGTCGTGCCGCCGCAAGTTGCGCCGGACTTTATCCGCACGAGTCCCCTGGCGTCCGCGTCCGGCTTCGTGGAGGTGGATGAGGCCAGTTTGCGACACCCGCGCTACCCGGACATCTTTGCCCTGGGGGACGCCTGTTCCACGTCGAACGCCAAGACAGCTGCGGCGGCACGAAAACAGGCCCCCGTGGTCGCCGTCAATGCTCTTGCCGCGCTGGAGGGCGCCGCACCGGTAGCGGCCTATGACGGCTATGGCAGTTGCCCGTTGACCGTGGAGGCCGGCAAGATCGTTCTGGCCGAATTCGGCTATGGTGGCGCGCTACTGCCGAGTTTTCCCGATTGGCTGATTAAGGGCACGCGGCCTTCGCGCCTGTCTTGGCTGCTGAAACGGAGGATCCTGCCACAACTCTATTGGCGCGGCATGCTCAAGGGCCGCGAAGGGATGGCGAAACCGCAGGCGATCGACGCAAACGAAAAGCCGTGATGGACGCTTTCCACTGTGCGCTCGGCATCGGCTCAGGCAGTCTCGTCGGCTTTGTACTGGGCCTTACAGGCGGAGGCGGGTCGATCCTGGCCGTGCCGCTGATGGTCTATCTTGTTGGAGTGCCCAATCCGCATGTCGCGATCGGGACCAGCGCGCTCGCCGTCGCGGCCAACGCAGCCGGAAGTCTTGCCGGCCATGCCCGCGCCCACGAAGTCAAGTGGCGGTGCGGCTGCATCTGGGCTGCGGCCGGCATGGTCGGCGCGCTCGCGGGATCGACGGCTGGCAAGATGATAGACGGCGATAACCTGCTGTTTTTGTTTGCATTGGTGATGCTGTCTGTGGGCGCCCTGATGTTGAAAGGGCGCGGCCATCCCGGCACCCCCGGCGCGGAATGCAACAGGGAAAAAGCGCCGAAGGTCGCAGCCTTTGGCCTTGGGTCCGGCATATTTTCCGGCTTTTTTGGCGTCGGCGGCGGTTTCCTGATCGTGCCGGGCCTGGTTGCATCGACCGGGATGCCGATTCTGACGGCGGTCGGCACCTCTCTCATTGCAGTCTGCGCATTTGGCCTGACGACAGCGGCGAACTACGCCTTTTCGAATCTCGTGGATTGGCCGCTGGCGCTAACCTTCATAATCGGGGGAATTGCAGGAAGCGCCGCGGGGACTCGTCTCGCCCATCGGCTGGATGAAAAAGCCGGGCGATTGAACATCGTCTTTGCAGGTCTGATTTTCGCGGTGGCCCTCTATATAGTTTGGAAAAGCGCAGCCGCTTTTTCTTTCGGCTCGGCAGTCTGATCATTTCCCAGGACTTCCTGGATCGACCAGCGGACCAGATCCGGATGGTAGGCATCCTCAGTTCGTAATATGGCTAAAAACCGCGTCTATACGGCCGAAACCTGCCATGGCGCAAACCACCTGATTCCCGCGCATTTGTGACGGCAAACGGGTTTCCCGACATTCCGCCTTTTGAAGGCCTTGTGATGGGACAAATCCTGCATCCCGCTGAGCCTATGAGGCGGCGTCCCCCTGCCAACCTGACTGCAGAACGGTTCGAAGCACTTTTGTGGTATCTTTCCCGGCCGTCGTATCACCACCCGCCCAGGCGATCGCAAGGGCACCGAGGAAGAGATCGCGTCCGGTTATATGCGGACGGGCCTGACCTTTATCCTGCGCTGCCTTGAGAAGCCGTTCGGTCGTTGCAATCACCGCATGGCACGTCGGCGTCAGAGGAGATTCGTTGCGACATGCCGCCCGCAAGGGTTCAGGCAAGCCTTCATAGGCAAGCATCCAGTCGCCGAGCGCTTCGATCCAGCGCTCCAGCACTCGCGCCTCATCGGGCTCTTCAGCCTCAATCACACGGCGGCGTTCTTCCAAGCTATCATAATGACGGTCCAGCAGCGCCGCTAATAGCGCGTCCTTGTTCGGAAAGTTGCGATAAAGAGTGCCGGCACCAAACCCCGCCATCCGGGCGACGGCATCCATGGACACGTCGATGCCGTCGCGATCAAACGCCGTTCCAGCCACGTCCAGAATGCGCGCGCGATTATGCTGCGCGTCTCGTCTGGAAGCTGCTTTGACCGGCAAGTTGGACATTTCGTTCGGCACCTCTTGAATATCGGAGACACTCTCCGTATCTGTGCATCACGAACCGGAGATATTCTCCATATAGCGGGTTGCGGGCAATAGAACAGCCCCAATAGCGTGAAATAGTGAGGGCATTATGAGCAGGCAGATGCTGATCGGTATGCATCTGGGGAACGGATATGGCAATGTGCCAGGTGCCTGGCGTGCGCCTTCGGTCGATCCTCTCAACTATGCGGATTTCGACGCGAAGGTCCGCTACGCGCAGGCGGCCGAGCGCGGCAAGCTGCATTTTCTGTTTCTGCCCGATGGCCCGACGCACGTTGCTGACATCGCTAACGAACCCCCAAGTTTCAACCTGGACGTCATGGTAACGCTTGCGGCAGTTGGGCGCGAGACGAGCCGGATCGGGCTCGTTGCGACGGGCTCGACCACTTTTAACGAACCGTTCAATCTCGCCCGGCAGTTCAAGGCGCTCGATATTCTGAGCCATGGTCGGACAGGATGGAATGCCGTGACGTCGAGCGGTGAGGATGTCGCCGCCAATTACGGCGCACGCTTGCCGTCGAGCGCGGATCGCTATGGTCGCGCGCATGAAACGATCCAGCTCGTGCAATCGCTGTGGGGCAGCTGGGGACGCGACGCCCTGGTGGCTGACCAAGCGACAGGACGGTTCGCGAAGGCCGAGGGCATCGCGCCGATCAACCTTGGCGGCACCTATGTCGCGTCACGCGGGCCACTCTACATCCCGCCCTCCGAACAGGGGCAGCCCGTTATTTTCCACGCCGGCGGCAGCCCCAACGCCCATGAGCTTGCCGGCCGCTACGCAAATGCGGTGATCGGCGCGGCATTCACGATCGATGATGCTCGTGCTCAGCGCGCCGCGTTCCGGCGCGCGGCAGAACGAGCAGGTCGGGACCCGGACGAACTGAAGTTTTTCGCCGGCCTTATGACGACGCTCGCACCCGACCGTCGCGAGGCGCTCGACAGGCGGATCGCCCTGAGCGGCCGAATCTTTCCCCAGCGCGCGGCCTATCTGGGCCAGATGCTCGGCTTGCGGATCGATACTGCCAATCTCGACGTACCATTGTCGCCCCAACAGCTCGCCATCGCCAGTCCCTCGCCGCGTGATCCGCGCTCGGCAAACGCGCTCAGCATTGCGCGCGAAGGGTGGACCGTGCGTGACATACTGGCGCACGGCGTGATCGACTACCATCCCGTCATCGCGGGCCCCGCCGTCGAGGCCGCTGACCATATGCAGGCCTGGTTCGAGGCTGAAGCCGTCGATGGTTTCTGGGTATCGCCCGACATCTACGAGGGCGGGGTCGATGCCTTCGTCGATGGCGTCGTGCCCCTGCTGCAGGAGCGCGGCCTTTTCCACCGGGATTATGAGGGCGCCACACTGCGCGAACACCTTGGCGCTCCCCAACAATATGGCATCGATCCGCGACTGGCGCGGTAATCATCATCACAGACGAGTGAAAGGAAGCAACATGAACATTGGTATTATCGGCGCGGGAAACATCGGGGGCACGATCGCCCGCAAGTTGGCGGCGGCGGGACATGCAGTCAAGCTGTCGGGCGCGGAAGGCGTTGATGAAATTCGCGAAAAGGCAGAAAAAATTGGCGCGACACCCGTCGAAGTCGAGGATGCCGTAAAAGGTGTCGACGTCATTATCGTTTCGATCCCGTTCGGTAATATTCCCGACGTTGCGAGTATATTTGCAGACGTGCCTGCCAATGTTGTCGTGATCGACACGTCGAACTATTATCCGCAATTCGGCGTACAAATCGCGGCGGTCGATGCAGGCAAGACGGAGAGCGTGTGGTCGAGCGAGCAGCTCGGACGCCGGGTGATCAAGACGTTCAATGCAGCGCTCGCCCATACACTGGCGGAAAAGGGCAAGCCGGCTGGGGCTGCCGGGCGGATCGCGATCCCGATCGCTGGTGACGATGCGGACGCCAAGGCAATTGCAAGCGAACTGGTCGAAGCTGCCGGCTTCGATCCGCTCGACGCAGGCGACCTTGCCGGTTCCTGGCGCCAGCAGCCGGGCACTCCTGCCTATTGCACCGAGTTGACGCTCGCCGAACTTCAGGAAGCGCTGGAAATGGCCGACAAGGATCGCGCACCGCGCAACCGCGACGTGGTGATGGAACAATTCATGGCAGAGAATGGCACGCTGAGCCATGAAAAGGTCGTGGCTCGAAATCGCGAGGTCACGGCTCCGCGTTGAGCGTCGCGATCCGCAAAAAGGGCGGCAGACGCCGCCGCCCTGAGCATCAATCCCTGAACGTGCCTTGAGCGGTAGCGGCCCACGCATGGCAACACCGGCATGATGGAGGCTTGCGCGGCGAGGTCGCGCCCTGGCGCATGAGCTAGAAGGAAAAAGAAGAATGAACGGAATTCTGGACGGCAAGGTCGCACTCATCACAGGCGCCGGCTCAGGCATCGCTGCGGCTGCGGCGCGGCTTTTTCATAAGGAGGGCGCTCGCATCGTGCTTGCCGACGTGAGCGGAAAGGAAGCCGAACTTGCAGCCGAACTGGGGGAACGTGCGGTGGCTTGTCGGGCCGACGTCAGCCAAAGCGCCGATGTGCAGGCCATGATCGACAAGGCCATTGCAGAGTTCGGGCAACTGGACATCCTGTGCAACGTCGCCGGCATAACGGGGCCGCGCGGGTCACTGGAAGTCGCCCTGGAGGAAGACTTCGATCGCGTCATTGCTGTGAACATCCGCAGCCTGCTGCTCTGCTCGAAATACGCGCTTCCGCATCTCGTTTCGGGGGGCGGCGGCGTCATCGTGAACATCTCTTCCGCCGTCGCGCTGATTGGCATGCCAGGCCTTGCCGTCTATTCGGCGACGAAGGGCGCGATCATCGCCATGACCCGGACGATCGCTGCTGAATATGCGAGCAAGGGCGTCCGGGCCAACGTGATCTGCCCGGGCGGGATCGAAACCCCGATCTACCTTGAGGACCTCGCTAAAAACCCCGAAGCCGTGCGCAAGAGCGTCGAACAGATTCCGGCAGGACGCGTCGGAAAGCCGGAAGAGATCGCGCAGGCGATGCTGTTCCTCGCGTCCGACGCCTCCTCCTACATGACGGGCGCGGTCGTGCCTGTCGACGGCGGCCAGACGGCCGTCTAATCTGACTTCGGGCATAGGAAAAATGAAGGAAAAACCCATGAAGATAGGAATTATCGGCACTGGCCTCATCGGAGCCAATCTGGCACGGAAATGGACAGCCGCAGGACATACCGTACGTATCGCCAACGACTTCGACATGGCCGCGCGCGACGAACTTGCGGCGGAGATCGGCGCCACGGCAGTGGCATTGACGGACGTTGTGGCCGACGTCGATGCGGTCGTGGTCACCATTCCGCTCAACGCTATCCCGTCGCTGCCAAAGGGCCTGTTCGACGCGTTGCCGAGCGACGCGATCCTGATCGACACCTCCAACTACTTCCCCTTCCGCGATCAGATCATTCCGGCGATCGAGGACGGGATGGTGGAAAGCCTCTGGGTCGAGCAGCAGATTGGCAGACCCATCATCAAGGCGTTCAACCATCAGTTGGCCTACACCCAGGCCAATGAAGGCCATCCGGCGGGCACGCCCGGACGCATGGCCATGTCGGTTTACGGGGACGACACCGAAGCCAAGAAGACGGTGATCGGCCTCGTCGACGATCTGGGTTTCGACGGCATCGATGGAGGCCCCTTGGCTGAATCGTGGCGGCAGCAACCGGGAACACCGGCCTATTGCACCGAGCTGACCGCGCCGGAACTGCGCGATGCGCTGGGCAGAGCCGTCAAGGACAGATCGCCCAAATTGCGCGCGCTTTCGATCAAGCGGCTCGAAGATTTCGGCGATGGCTTTCTCGCATCATTGGGGAAGGGCGAATATACGCTCGGTCGCACCAGTAAGGATGTCGTGCAAATGTATCGGTCGCTGGAGTCCGAAACCGACATTTAGGTGCAATTTGCCCGTCATGCAGATCGTGCCC
Organism: Sphingobium mellinum; assembly: GCF_037860795.1. Lineage (NCBI taxonomy): Bacteria > Pseudomonadati > Pseudomonadota > Alphaproteobacteria > Sphingomonadales > Sphingobiaceae > Sphingobium > Sphingobium mellinum. Next base: position 84,770 of record NZ_JBANRK010000005.1, read on the forward strand.
CCGCCGTTTTCCGCGGGTTTTATGGTGGGCGATGACGGGCTCGAACCGCCGACATTCTCGGTGTAAACGAGACGCTCTACCAACTGAGCTAATCGCCCGCCGCCGCGACCGATGGGGCACGGCAAGCGCGGGTCTATCTAGGGCAATGGGCGGGCGCGTCAAGCGCTGATCTACGCGGCGGCCTAGCCGCACAGGAAGCGGCGACTGGCCGTGAACCAGCGGGTCAGCGCGTCCGCCGTTTCCTCCGTCAGCGCAATGAAGACGCGGCGGCCATCATGCGGGTCGGCCTGGCGGTGGACGAAGCCCTTGTCCGTCAGCGTCCGAATCCAGCGCAGCGCCGTGGTCGGCGGGACGGCAGAGGCGATGCAGAGGCTGGAGACGGAAACACGCTCCTGTTCCAGGCGGGCAGCCAGCAGGTCGAGCAGCATGTCCCAGGCCGGATCGGCGAACAGGTCGCCCGGCAGGATTTCCTCGCGCAGCCGACGCGCCCGCAGCAGATCGCGTACCTGCGGCGCAGTCAGTGGCGAATGGCTGGCATCCTTTTTCTCCCCGCCGATCGGTTCGATGGCGGGCATGCCGATATAGTCGCTCGACCGGTCCGATATGCGCGGCCCCAGCGCGAAGGACGGGGTAGCGTGGCGGGGGCGGGCGGTCAGCGCTTCCAGCGTGCGGGCCAGCCGGCTGACCTCCTCGCTCAGTTGCTGAAGGCGGACGCCCTCGCTTTCCTGGTTCACCTCATGCACCGTTCGCGTGTGGGTGGCGCTGCTCGCGGCCAGCAGCGCCCCGGCCAGATCGGCGTGATCGGGGCCACACAGCAACTGTGTGCGGTCGCTGCGGATGCAGGCATAGGCCAGGTCGAGCGTGTCCAGGCTGACGACCAGGATGACGGCCAGATCGTTTTGCAGGGCCAGCGTTTCCGCCTGCACCACCAGCCTTTCCAGCATCTGCGACGGGCGTGAAGCGAACAGCAGAATGACGTCGCACCCGACCTGCATGTCAAGCCGCAAGGCCGCATCCGCCAGCGGCACGATGTCCAGCAGCCGGAATTGCGCGGCACGGGACAGTTGCTCCACATCGTCCAGGAAGATGTCGTCAGCCAGGATCAGGAGGCCGGGCCGCATATCCTTAATCCCATAAGGTTCGTCCATGAATCTGCCGTTGTTGGTCCCGGAACGGTCCATTTCCACCTTATATCTCCTGTCCCTCTTGTTTCGAACTTAGCGCAAAGTTCGGGTCCTGCCGCTGCTCTCTTCTCCAGATCGGAGAGGGCGGGAGCTGCATTCGCCCTATCTTTATCGGGCGGTTCGGGCCGCCGGTCGGCGCTGACGCCAAAATGGCGCGGCTTTCACGCCGAAATGGGGGCGTCGGACGGGTCTCGCTCTTTCGTCCGAAATGGATATGTCTGCCCGATCGTTCGCCTTCATACCGCTGTACGGCGAGCAAAATCGATATAAAGTTGCCGCAACCGCGTGGCGACCGGGCCGGGAACGCCGGCGCCGATCGCTTGGCCGTCGATGCGGACGACTGCCTGGCAGAGCGTTGAGGCGCTGGTGATAAAGGCTTCGCGCGCGGTCAGCGCTTCTGCGACGGTGAAGGGGCGACGAATGATGGTCAGCCCGCTTTCCTCTGCCAGTGCGGTCAGCGCCGCGCCGGTGCAGCCGGCGAGCACAGCTTGCGAATAGGATCGGGTCACAATGCCCTCATCGGTGACCAGAAAGGCTGTGGAGGAGGCGCCCTCGGTCACATGTCCATCCTCCACCATCCAGGCTTCCTGCGCGCCAGCTTTAGCGGCCAGTTGCTTGGCCATGGCCTGGGCGAGCAGGCCGACGCTCTTGATATCGCGGCGGGCCCAGCGCAGATCGGGTGTAGTGATGACAGCGATGCCATCCCTCACCGCCGGTGTGTCGAGGAAGGCTTTGACTTGCGTGAACATCACCAGGGTCGGCACCATCCCAGGCGAGGGCAGGAAGTCGCGGCTTGCATCGGCGCCGCGCGTCAGTTGCAGATACAGCAGACCTTGGTCCAGGGCATTGCGCGCGACCAACTCCTTCTGAGCGGCCTCGACCTGCGCGCCGTCCAGCGGCAGTGAAAGCCCGATGGCGTCTGCTGATCGCTGAAGGCGCGCCAGATGGGATGCACTGTCGACCAAACGGCCGTCGATGACTGCCGTCACCTCGTAAACTCCCTCGGCGAACAGGAAGCCCCGGTCCAGCACGGATATGCGGGCTTCGGCGATCGGCAGGAACTGGCCATTGAGATAGGCGATGGACATGGATGTGGACTTTCCTGCGGCAAGGCTGTTGGTCGCCCCGGATGTCGCCGCGCGAGAGCCGGCGGTCAAGCCGCGATGTCGGGGAGCTTCAGGCAAGCGCCCGGACCCGCTCGCCGATGGCGCGCAGTTCCTCGACGAAGCGCGTCCGTTCGGCTGCCTTGCGGGCCTCGTCCGGCATCCGCAGCAGAAAGCTCGGATGCACCGTAACCCACGCTTCGACGCCACCGTCCAGCCGGATCGGCGCGCCGCGCGTGCGGCCGATCGTTACCGCCTTGCCCAGTAGCGCCCGCGCGGCGGTGGCGCCCAGGGCCACGATGATGCGCGGCCGGACGAGGTCCTGCTCCTGCTCCAGCCACCAATGGCAGGCCTTGATTTCAGCTGTCTCGGGCGTCTGGTGGATGCGCCGCTTGCCCCGTCGCTCATGCTTGAAATGCTTGACGGCATTGGTGAGGTATAAGCTGCCGCGGTCGATACGGGCTTCGTCCAGTGCGCGGTCCAGCAACTGCCCGGCGGGCCCCACGAAGGGATGGCCGGCCAGATCCTCATGGTCGCCCGGCTGCTCGCCGATCAGCATCAGCGGGGCGTCGACCGGCCCCTCTCCGAACACGGTCTGGGTGGTGTCGCGATAGAGGGGGCAACGGGTGCAGCCCATCGCCTCCTTCCGCAAGGCGACCCAGGCTGCCCCGGCGTTGCCGCCGTGTGACGTCGCAGGATTCGGCGATTTGGCGATCATGGCTGCCTCCCTGGCCTGCGCCCCGGCGACAAGGTCGGGGATAAGTGCTGCTTCGGGCAGGTTGCGCCAATATTTGCGCGGCATTTCCGAAAGCATGGCGCGCCGTTTGAGTCGGGCCGGGTTGAAGATCGCGGCATAATAGCCCTTCCACATCTCCTCGACCGGATCGCCATCCGGCGCGTCAGCCTTGGTCGCGCCCGGTCCTTCGCTCAGCCGTACGCCGTCCCAGTGCAGGCTGACCTCTGGCGTCAGGATCGACCAGCGCATGGAGGCGAAACGCCGCACAAAAAATCCGGCGTTGGCGCGGACAATATGATGATCGGGTTCGAACCAGGCGACAAAGCGCGGTCCTTCCGCGTCCTCCAGTTCGCGAAAGCGCAGGAAGGCCCGCATCTTGTGCATGTCGCGCCGGACCGCCTTGGCCAAACCCTCCACGCGCTGCAGCAGGGAGTCGGCGCGGTCCTCCATGCAGCGCGGGTCCCGCCGCAATTGCAGCAGCAGGGCATAAAGCAGCGCGAAGCGCTCGCGATTGCGGTGTAGTATCGCGCTTTCCGCAAGGTCGACAAAGGCGCGGGGCACCTTGAACCCGCCGTCGTCGCGAGCAGGCGGTGGCGGGTCATGGGCGAGGAGCGACGCCTCTTCGCCCTCAATTTGCCACTCCACGTCCTCCGCGCGAACCTTCGCCAGGGCGAGGCGCCGGGCCGCGTCCCGCCAGCCGTCGAAATCATCCGGACCGCTCAGCAGGACACGATACATGCCTTCGTCAGTCTTTGGCTTCCGCCCGTTCCAGCTCGGCGGGCTTGCGCCGCGCGAAGACGGTCGCGAGCCGCTGTTCTTCCTCCGTCGTCAATTCGCGCGCGGCATCGGGGAACATCTCCTCTTCCTCCTCGTCGATATGGTGGAGGTAGCGTTTTTTCAGATTGGCGAAGGTTTCGCGCCACGCCGGGCTGTTGAACGTCTGCTCCTCCATCTCCTCCAGATAGTCGTCAATCTCCTTGTGCTCGGAGACACTGTGCTGGGCATCTTCCCGCAGATCGGGACGGGCAAGCATGGTTGCGTAGAGGGTTTCCTCCTCGGCCGCGGCGTGGGCGGTCACTTCCACCCGGAATTGGGCGAACAGCTGTTCCAGCCGCTCCGGATCCTGTTCCGCCCTTGCCATCTTGTCAAACAGCTGCCGGTGCAGGTCGTGGTCCTGCTTCAATCGATCGAAAATCGTGGCGTTCGCCATGCTGCGCTCCTCTACATGAAGAACACACAACGACAGGCCCGGGCTTTTGGGTCCGCAGCTCAGCTGATCAAGGGGCGGAAGAGGATGGCGACCGGTATCCAGAGCAGTCCACCCAAGACGCTCGCAAGCCAGAGACGCGCCACATCGCGACGGAAGCGCGGGGCGAGGCCAAGAGGTGACACGTCGCGCTTGCCCAGCCTTTCCCAGCGCCGTTCCAGTCCACGTGCCGCGACGGCAAAGGCGCCGATGGCGACGATCACGCCCAGATGCAGGACGAGCGATCCGCCCATCCGCGCGACAATGCCGATCTGGAGGAGGCAGAAGAGGATAAGGGCGGCGGCCAGATGGCTGCTCATCCGCCTTGCATAACCGCCATTCGCCCTGAGCGAGCCATTCCTGATCGGCACTGACACCCTGTTCGTCCCTGTCGCTGAAATCAGGAAAACATGAACGAGTCAGCGGATCAACGGCAAATTTCGGGTTCAGGCGAAAAGCTCCATCTGGGTGGGGGCAGGGGTGAGCGACTGGCGCAGGTCCTGGCGATCGAGCAGCTGGCCGGGGCGCCAGTCGGCAGCGACCAGAAAGGGCCGCAGCTTGACCACGGAGCGGGTAAGGCGGCCTACATCGTCGAGCCGTAGCGAGCGATGGCGCCGGCTCGCCAGGATGCGGTCTACCGCCTTGACCCCCAGGCCCGGAACACGCAGCAGCGCCTCGCGCGGGGCGCGGTTGACGTCGACGGGGAAAAGGCCACGGTGCCGCAGCGCCCAGGCGAGCTTGGGGTCGATGTCGAGCGGCAGGCAGCCGCTGACAGGATCGGTCGCCTGTTCCATGTCATGCACGGAATAGCCGTAGAAGCGCATCATCCAGTCCGATTGATAGAGCCGATGCTCGCGCAGCAGGGGCGGGCGCTTGAGCGGCAGCACGCTGCTGGGCGAGGGGATGGGCGAAAAGGCGCTGTAATAGACGCGGCGCAAGGCGTGTCGGTCGTAGAGCGACCGGGCGCGCCGGATGATCGTGCGGTCGTTCGCGTCATCGGCGCCGACGATCATCTGCGTCGACTGGCCGGCAGGGGCGAAGCGCGGCGCGTGACGATAGCGGCGGCGGGCGTCGCCCATATCATCGATCGATGCGCGCATGTCCGCCATCGCGCCTTCGATCCGCTTGCTGTCCTTTTCCGGCGCCAGCCGCTGGAGGCCCCCTTCGGTCGGCAGTTCGACGTTGATGGACAGCCGGTCGGCATAGAGCCCCGCCTGACGCGCCAGGTCGGGATCGGCATCGGGGATGGTCTTGAGGTGGATGTAGCCGCGAAAATCATGCTCCTCGCGCAGCGTCCGGGCAACGCCGATCAACTGCTCCATCGTATAGTCGGACGACCCGATGATGCCCGAGGACAGAAACAGTCCCTCAATATAATTGCGGCGATAGAAGTTCAGCGTCAGGTCGACGACCTCGCGCACGGTGAAGCGCGCGCGGCGCACGTCGCTGGAGCGTCGGTTGATGCAATAATGGCAGTCGAAGATGCAACTGTTGGTCAGCAGGATCTTGAGCAGCGATATGCAGCGTCCGTCGGGCGCGTAGGCATGGCAGATGCCCATGCCTTCGGTGGAGCCCAGCCCGCCCTTGCCTCCGGACAGGCTGTCGCGCTTCCCTGTCCCTGAAGAGGCGCAGGATGCGTCATATTTTGCCGCGTCGGCAAGGATTTCCAGCTTTTGCTTGATCGAAAGGACGGCCATCAGTTCATGATATGTTCTATTTATCTGTCTGTCCATGGCCGGGACCGCACGCTGTGGCGATCGGCAGAAGGACGACCCGCGCCCCGTCAGTCCTTGCCGCCGGGATCGATCCGGTCGAACTTGCGGATCATCGCCTCCCAATCGGGGGCGCCTGCACCTGTGGGCAGTTGCACGCCGGGGGGTTGAATTCGCCCGACTCTGCTGGTAGGGCGCGCCCCACACGGCGTAGGGCGACCTGCGACGACTCACCGCTATTATTTTCGGTAGGCCCGTCGGGAGGGGTTTTGTTCCTGGCGAACCGCCCGCTTTCGACTGGAGTTAGACTGGCTTATGCAAATCATCGTTCGCGACAACAATGTCGACCAGGCCCTTCGCGCGCTCAAGAAGAAGCTGCAGCGCGAGGGCGTGTATCGCGAGATGAAGTTGCGCCGTCACTATGAAAAGCCGTCGGAAAAGCGCGCCCGCGAAAAGGCGGCCGCTGTTCGCCGCGCGCGCAAGCTGGAGCGCAAGCGCGCCGAGCGCGACGGCGTTCGTTGAGATTGCTGCCGGGCGGTCGTCCTGATCGCCCGTTCTTCCTGCTGATTACCCGCACCAACTGCGAGGCTTGACGTCCATGTCCACGACGGCTGTTCCCCTTCGTCCTATCGCCAAGGGATCGCTGACGCGACTCTGGATCGGCGTCGCCGCGGTCGCGCTGGCGGCGGGCGGCCTAGCCTGGGCCGGGCAGCGCGGCGTCACCGCCTCGCCTGCCAGCTATCTGACGCGCAATGCGGCTGTGGACGGTGTCGTGACGACCGAGTCGGGCTTGCAGTACAAGGTGCTGGAAGAAGGTACCGGACCCAGCCCGACCCCCGCCGACGTGGCGCTGGTCGGCTATAAGGGCACGCTGCTCGACGGTACGGTGTTCGACGAAAACCCGCAGACGGCGATGCCGGTCGATGGCGTGGTGCCGGGCTTTTCGGAAGGTCTGCAGAAGATGAAGAAGGGCGGCAAATACCGCCTCTGGATTCCGCCGCAGCTTGGCTATGGCGCGCAGGCGGCCGGGCCGATCCCTGCCAATTCGGTTCTGGTATTCGACGTTCAGCTGCATGATTTCAAGTCGAAGGCGGAAATCATGAGGATGCAGCAGATGATGCAGCAGGGCGCCACGCCACCGCCGATGCCAGGCCATTGATGGCCGTCAGAAAGAGGAAAAGGGCCCGATGCGATCGGGCCTTTTTTATTGGGGCAGGGGGACTGTGGCGCTTTCCGCGTCGGCTTCCAGCGCCTTTGAGCGCTCTTCCAGATAGACCTTGATCATCGCGACGATGGGGTCGGCCAGGAACAGGCCCAATATGCCGAACAGGGCACCCAACAGGATTTGCGCCGCCAGCACCAGGGCGGGAGCGAGGTCGGTCGCCCGTTTCGCGACCATTGGCACGATCAGATAGCCATCGATGATCTGCACGATCAGATAGACGCCGAGTGCGTAAAGCCCGATTTGCGTCCCGGCTGAAAAGCCTACGAGCAGGATCAACACGCCCGATATGATCGCCCCGATATTGGGAAGGAAGGCGAAGAGGCCGGTCAATATGCCAAGCAGTCCCGCCATCGGGACGCCCGCGGCCATCAACAGCAGCCAAGTGCCCACCCCCTCTACCGCCATGCCGATCAACCGGCCCAGCATCAGGCGGCGCAACGTATAGCCCATCCGGTCGGCGACCGCATAGAAGGCGGGCCGCCGCTTCATCGGGAGCAGCCAGGCGACGCCATGTTCATAGAGTTTGGGTTCGATCGCAATGAAGACTGCGAGGACCAGCATCATGACGACGCTCGTGACGATGCCCACGGCGGTGCCGACGGCAGCGGTCACGCGGCCAAGCGAATTCAGCGCCTGGCCGGCAATGCCCTTCAGATCCTCCGGCGTATGGCTGATCCCCAGCTGTTCCATCCATACGCCGACGCGATTGAACTGGGTTTCCACGATCTTGCGCATCGCCTGCGCCTGTTCGGCAAGGCTCGACCCTGTAAGATAGAAGGTATAGGCGACGAACAACAGGACAGAGAGCAGCACGATCAGCAGCCGCCATCCCCGTCCGATCGGCAGAATCCGGCCCAGAAGCCGGGTGCCGCCGTCCATCATCGTCGCCAGAACCAGCGCGCCCATGATCAGCAGGATCGGCTGCGTGAGCAAGGCGACGAGCGCGACCGCCAGCGCCATCGCGATCCACACGCCGGCCCGCTTCATCTCATGCTGAACGAGCGGACTGTGCGGCTCGCTGGGGCCGGGTTGCTCGGTGTAGCTGTCTGTGCCGCTCAACCGAGCCCCCTTTTTCTGCTTTATTTCGGGGCTGAAACGCTCTGCGGCCGCAGACTGTTCCCGGCGCGGCCGGCGCGCAGCGCGTGCAGCCAGCTCATCGGATTCCAGGTGGAATTGCCGTCCAGCGAGAAGGTGATGAACTCGGCGCGACCGCCGATCGTCTCCCACGGCACCGGCCCGCCCAGGCCGTTTTCATCGAGCGGCGCGCGGCTGTCGGCGCTGTTGTCGCGATTGTCCCCCATCAGGAACACGTGATTGGGCGGAATGCGTACCGGCCCATACCAGTCGAGCGAGCTTGGGCCCATGTCGATCGTCAGATAGGTGCGGCCATTGGGCAACATCTCCTGCTTCACCGGCAATTGGCACCAGGCCTTTCCAGCGACATCGGTCACGCGCGCGCCCGGGAACTGGCTGGGCGGGCAGGGCGCATTGCCATCCACCGGGATGCGGAGCGGCTTCAGCGCCTTTTGCGGCACCGGCACGCCGTTCAGCACCACCTGGCCGCCGCGCACTTCCAATATGTCGCCCGGCAGGCCGATGACGCGCTTGATATAATCTTCGCGCCGATGCTGGGGCGACACGATCACGATGTCCCCGCGTTCGGGCAGGCGACCGAATATGCGCCCCTTCAGGAACGGCAGGGGGTGAAAGCTCGGCGACACATAGGACCAGCCATAAGGGAATTTGCTTACCACCAGCCGGTCGCCCTTCAGCAGTACCGGCATCATCGATTCGCTCGGGATGTAGAAGGGCTTGGCGACGAAACTGTGGAACGCGAGCACGGCAAGGATGAGCAGGGTTATGCTCTTGACCTCATGCCACCAGTTTATCCGGGTCCTGCCGCTATCCTGTGCGACGGGAGGTGCTGCCGGTTCGTCGGAGGAGAGGGGGCTGTTATCGCTCATGTCTGATGCCGTCATGCCTGGCTTCTCGGATGCGTGGGCGCCGCAGTCATTGCGGCAGGGCTTCGATGATCACGAAGGCCTGCGCCCATGGATGATCGTCGGTGAGTGTCAGGTGAATGACGGGGCGGTGGCCAGGCGGAACCATCGACTGGAGCCGGGCGAGCGCGCCGCCAGCGAGTTCCAGCGTCGGCGCTCCGCTGCGCTGATTGACGACACCGATGTCCTTCATGAACACGCCTTGGGCAAAGCCGGTGCCTACCGCCTTGGCGAACGCCTCCTTGGCGGCGAAGCGCTTCGCAAGCGTACCCGCCTTGGTGAAGGGGCGGCGCGCCGCCTTGGCGCGCTCGACATCGGTGAAGACGCGCCGCTCGAACCTCTCGCCAAAGCGATCGAGCGAGTTCCGAATCCGCTCGATATTGCAGAGGTCGGAGCCGAGGCCGACGATCAACGCACCAGATCCATCTGGTGGCGCATCTCCTGGATGCTGGCTTCCAGGCCGGCGAAGATCGCCTCGCCCATCAGGAAATGACCGATGTTGAGTTCGGCAATCTGCGGTATCGCGGCGATCGGTCCGACATTGTCGAACGTCAGTCCGTGGCCGGCATGGGGTTCGATGCCGTTTTTTGTCGCCAGCGCCGCCGCGTCGGCAAGGCGCCTCAACTCCTCGGCGCGGGCGCTTCCCGACAGATGCGCGTAGCGGCCGGTGTGGAACTCGACAACGGGGGCGCCGAGGCCGATGGCCGCCTCGATCTGCGCCGGGTCGGGTTCGATGAACAGGCTGACGCGAATGCCCGCTTCGCCGAGCGCCGTGACGATCGGTTGCAGCATATCCCGGTTCGAGGCGGCGTCGAGGCCGCCTTCGGTCGTGCGTTCCTCGCGCTTTTCCGGGACGATGCAGGCGGCATGGGGGCGATGCTTGAGCGCGATCTCCAGCATTTCCTGCGTCGCGGCCATCTCAAGGTTCAACGGCACGGTCAGCGCCGCCATCAATGTCGCGATGTCTTCGTCGCGGATATGGCGCCGGTCTTCACGCAGATGGGCGGTTATGCCATCCGCGCCGGCCTTCACCGCCAGCAGCGCAGCCTTGACCGGATCAGGATGCGCGCCCCCGCGCGCGTTGCGAATGGTGGCCACATGGTCGATGTTGACGCCCAGACGCAGGGGAGCGGGGGACTGCTGCATATCGGCTATTGTTTCCGGCTTCCGGGCTTGATGGCGGGGATCGCCGCCAGTTCGGGCGGCACGTCCTGTTCATCATAGACCGGGAAATTGATGCTGACGAGCGGGTAGAAGGGTACGCCCAGATCGACCTCTCCTGCCGACCGGTCGACCAGCGCCGCTTCCGCGACGACGATGCCGCCTTCGCGCTCCACCGCCTCGATCGCCTGCCGCGACGACAGGCCCGTCGTGACGACATCCTCCACCATCAGGACCCTTTGGCCGGGCGCGATCGCGAAGCCGCGCCGCAGTTCGAACGTGCCTTCCGGCCGTTCCAGGAAGACGGCATCCTTGTCGAGCGCGCGACCAATCTCATGCCCTATGATCAGGCCGCCCATGGCGGGTGAGGCGACCAGGTCGATATCCTGCCGCAATTCGCGTGGCAGCTTCTGGACAGTGGCGCGGGCGAGGCGGCCGGCGCGCTCCGCATTCATCAGGACGCGCGCGCATTGCAGATAGTTGGCGCTGCGCCGGCCCGACGACAGGATGAAATGTCCTTCAAGCAGCGCCCCTGCTGCCCTGAATTCCGCCAATACTTCCTCGTCGGTCATTTCCAGATTCGATCCATTCGCCCCTGCCAGCCCGCCTTTTGACGGCGGCCAAGCAGGCGCTTGCCCAGCATGGGCAGGCGCCCATGATCGCGCCCCTGCGCGCGAGCAGCGAGATAGGCGGACGATGGAAGTGTTGCAACAGCCAAGAAAATCTGCACCTGCCCGCTTGAGGCCGGAAAAAACCATGCCTATAAGCCGCGGCAGACCGACCGGGCGGGGGAGACGTGTAAGCGCGCGCCTTCGTTGCAGCGGCGCAAGGGGTTACGGGGTAAGAAGACGCTTATGAAAATGGTGAAATCGCTCGTTCTCGCCGGCTTGCTGGCCTTCGCGCCGGCGGCGGCGCTGGGCAGTCAGGCGTTCGCGCAGGACAATGCCGCCACCGCGGCGTCTGCCGCCAATGCTGCCGCGCCGGCCGATTCGAGCGCGAATGCAGCGGCGCCGGCTGGGACCGCCGATGCCCCTGCCGCCAAGGTGGCCGCCCCGCCGCGCATGAAGCCGACCCAAGGCATCGGCATGCCGCGTCCGGGTGAAATCACCCTGCAGGAACAGTTCAGCCCCACCGGCCACACCGCACGCTGGCTGCACGACCAGATGCTGCTGCCGATCATCACCATCATTTCGGTGTTGGTGCTCGGCCTGATGCTGTGGGTGATGTGGCGCTATCGCCGCAGCGCTAACCCGGTGCCGTCGAAGACCTCGCACAACACGCTGATCGAAGTGGTCTGGACCGTCGTTCCGGTGGTGATCCTGCTGGTGATCGCGGTGCCTTCGATCGGCCTGCTGGCGGATCAGTACAAGCCCGCGCCCAAGGATGCGCTGACTGTCAAGGTGACCGGCTATCAGTGGTATTGGGGGTATGAATATCCCGACAACGGCATCCCTGAATATGTGTCGAACCTGCTGCCCAGGGAAAAGGCGGAAGCCAATGGCGAGCCCTATCTGCTGGCGCCCGACAACCGGCTGGTCCTGCCGGTGGGCCGTCCGATCAAGCTGATCATCACGGGCGCCGACGTGATCCACAGCTTCGCCGTGCCGTCGCTCTGGGTGAAGATGGACGCTGTTCCCGGCCGCCTCAATGAGAAGAGCTTCTCGATCGAGAAGCCGGGCGTCTATTATGGCCAGTGTTCGGAACTGTGTGGCGCGCGCCACGGCTTCATGCCGATCGCGATCGAAGCACTGCCCCCGGCACAGTTCGATCAATGGGTCCTCTCGCAGGGCGGCAAGCTCCAAGGTGCGGGCGCCGCGGCGGCCAAGACCGCCGTAGCCGCCGCGCCGGCTGCCGCTCCCGCCGCCAAGCTTTGATGTAAGGGCAAGACGCCATGACCACCATTACCGCAGATCATCACGGCGATCATGCTCACGAGCATCATGACGCCGATCACAAGCCGGCCTTCTTCCAGCGCTGGTTCATGTCCACGAACCACAAGGACATCGGCACCCTCTATCTGATCTTCGCGATCATCGCCGGCATCATCGGCGGCGGAATATCCGGCCTGATGCGTGCGGAACTGGCAGAGCCGGGCATCCAGTATCTCCAGACCTGGGCGCGGTGGAGCGACGGCCCGTCGGCCACGCTCGACCAGGCCTATCACCTCTGGAACGTGCTGATCACCGCGCACGGCCTCATCATGGTCTTCTTCATGGTGATGCCCGCAATGATCGGCGGCTTTGGCAACTGGTTCGTGCCGATCATGATCGGCGCGCCCGACATGGCCTTCCCGCGCATGAACAATATCAGCTTCTGGCTGCTGATCCCCGCCTTCACCCTGTTGCTGGGTTCGACGTTCGTCCCCGGCGGCACGGGCAATGGCGCGGGTACGGGCTGGACAGTCTATGCGCCGCTGTCGACCAGTGGTTCGGCCGGACCCGCCGTCGACATGGCGATCCTGTCGCTCCATATCGCGGGCGCCAGCTCGATCCTGGGCGCGATCAACTTCATCACCACCATCCTGAACATGCGCGCGCCGGGCATGACCCTGCACAAGATGCCGCTGTTCGTCTGGTCGGTGCTGGTTACCGCCTTCCTGCTGCTGCTCGCGCTGCCGGTCCTGGCCGCCGCGATCACCATGCTGCTGACCGACCGCAATTTCGGTACCACCTTCTATGACGCCGCCGGCGGTGGCGATCCGGAGCTGTACCAGCATCTGTTCTGGTTCTTCGGTCACCCCGAAGTCTACATCATGATCCTTCCGGGCTTCGGCATTGTCAGCCAGATCGTGTCCACCTTCAGCCGCAAACCGGTCTTCGGCTATCTCGGCATGGCCTATGCCATGGTCGCGATCGGCGTGGTCGGCTTCGTCGTCTGGGCGCACCACATGTTCGTCACGGGCATGTCGGTGAACGTGAAGATGTACTTCACTGCGGCCACCATGGTGATCGCCGTTCCGACTGGCATCAAGATCTTCTCCTGGATCGCGACGATCTGGGGCGGGTCGATCAGCTACAAGACCCCCATGGTCTGGGCGCTGGGCTTCATCTTCCTGTTCACCGTTGGCGGCGTGACCGGCGTCGTGCTGGCCAATGGCGGCGTCGATGACGTGCTGCACGACACTTATTATGTCGTGGCTCACTTCCACTATGTGTTGTCGCTTGGCGCCGTGTTCGGCCTGTTCGCGGGCTTCTACTACTGGTTCCCGAAAATGTCGGGCCGTATGTATAACGAGTTCCTGGGCCACCTGCATTTCTGGGTGTTCTTCGTGGGCGTGAACATGCTGTTCTTCCCGATGCACTTCCTGGGCCTGTCGGGCATGCCGCGTCGCTATCCCGATTATCCGGAAGCGTTCGCCTATTGGAACAAGGTCGCGAGCCACGGCTATGAAGTGATGGCTGCCGGCATGCTGATCTTTTTCGTCAACCTGATCTGGTCGCTTGCTGCGGGCAAGAAGGCTGCCCCCAATCCCTGGGGCGAGGGTGCAACGACGCTGGAATGGACTCTGTCGAGCCCGCCGCCGTTCCACCAGTTCGAAACGCTGCCGGTCATCGACTGACACGGCTGGGAAATTCAAGGGCGCCCCGGGCGGCGGGGTGCCGGGGTGCGGCTGAGGTCGTACCCCTGATCAGCAGTCCCGGCGCATTTGACCGCGCCGGGCTGCCGCATGAGGAGCATATGGCAAGTACGCCGTTCATGGCTGGGAGCACGGCTCCCGCGATAGCCGCCGATTGGCGGGATTTCGTCGCGCTCACCAAGCCGCGCGTGATGACCCTGGTGGTTTTCACCGGTCTTTGCGGCTTGTTGGCCGCGCCGGGCCATATCCATCCCGTGCTGGCCTTCACGGCGATCCTGTGCATCGCCTTGGGGGCGGGTGCGGCCGCGACCCTCAACCAATGGTATGAAGCCGACATCGACGCCAAGATGAAGCGGACGGCGAATCGCCCGCTGCCCGCCGGCCGCATGGATCGCCAGACCGCGCTCCATTTCGGCGTCGGTCTGTCCTTCTTTTCCGTACTGCTGATGGGTATGGCGACCAACTGGCTGGCCGCAGCCATTCTGGCCGTTTCGATCCTCTTCTATGTCTTCGTCTACACGATCTGGCTCAAGCCCCGCACAACCCAGAATATCGTGATCGGCGGCGCGGCGGGCGCCTTCCCACCAGTGATCGGCTGGGCGGCGGTGACAGGCGACATCAGTGCGTTGCCCGTGGCACTTTTCATGCTGATCTTCTTTTGGACGCCACCGCATTTCTGGTCGCTGGCGCTGTTCGTGAAGACTGACTATGCCGCGGCCAATATTCCGATGCTGCCCGTCGTATCGGGCGAACTGGCCACGCGTCGGCAGATCTGGTTCTATACTGCCGTCATGGCGGCGGCGGCCATGGCGCCGGTGCTCCTGCGCCTGACCGGGCTGGTCTATGGCGTGACGGCGCTGGTCGGGACGGCCCTGTTTGTGCTCCTCGCCTTTCAGGTGTTTCGTCAGCGCGAGACCGATCCCAGCCGCATGAAGCCCGAGCGCCGGCTGTTCAAATATTCGATCGTCTATCTTTTCCTCCTGTTCGGGGCAGTGGTGGTCGACCGCTGGCTGATGGCATGACGCCGGAAGAACAGGAGCGCGTGCGGGGCCGACAGCGCTCGCGAGCGATCGTCACCGGCGTGCTGCTGGCCGCGCTGGTGATCCTTTTCTACGCGATCACCATCGCGAAGATCAGCGGAGGCCATGGATGACGACCCTGCCGCCTTCGCCCTTTGATCGGGACCGTCGCAACCGGCGCACGCTGATGGCGATGGCCATTGTCGGGCTCGCCATGCTGGGCCTGGGCTTCGCCTCCGTCCCGCTCTACCGCATTTTTTGCCAGCGCACCGGCTTTGGCGGGACCACGCAGCGCGCTGTCGCAGGCGTCAATGTTCCTGTCGCGGTGGGCCACACCATGTCGATCCGCTTCGATTCCAACGTGCAACCCGGCATGCCCTGGCAGTTCTACCCTGAACATCCGACCGACACGGTGACGGTGGGCGCCCGCGAAATGGCGATCTTCATCGCCAAGAACATGTCGGACAAGCCAGTGACGGGATCGGCAAGCTTCAACGTGACGCCGCTTCAGGCCGGGGCCTATTTCACCAAGATCCAGTGTTTCTGCTTCACCCAGCAGACCCTGCAGCCTGGCGAGCAGGTCCGTATGCCGGTGATCTATTATGTCGACCCCAAGATTCTGGCCGATCCCGACAACCGGGACACGCAACAAATTACGCTGAGCTACACCTTCTATCCTGTTGAGCAGGACAAGAAGCCAAGCTAAGGCAAAGACGATAACGCGAACTGCGAACAGGGAAGAGAACGTCATGGCAGGCGCCAAGAACCACGATTATCACATCCTACCGCCCAGCATCTGGCCGTTGTTCGGTTCCATGTCGGCGCTGGTCATGGCGTTGGGCGCGATCATGTGGATGCATCCTGATGCCATGCCGGCGGGCGGTGGCTGGGTCTTCCTGATCGGCGTGGTGGGCGTCCTGTTCACCATGTACAGCTGGTGGGCCAATGTGATCGCGGAAGCCCATGCCGGCGATCATACGCCCGTCGTCCAGTTGCACCTGCGCTATGGCATGATCCTGTTCATCGCTTCGGAAGTGATGTTCTTCGTCGGCTGGTTCTGGTCCTTTTTCGACTTCTCCCTTTTCCCCAGCCAGCTGGCGCCTATCGAAGGGCTTTTCCCTTCGAAGGGCATCGAGGTGATGAATGCGTTTGAGCTGCCCCTGCTCAACACGCTGATCCTGCTCTGCTCGGGCACGAC
This sequence comes from Sphingobium mellinum, assembly GCF_037860795.1. Lineage (NCBI taxonomy): Bacteria > Pseudomonadati > Pseudomonadota > Alphaproteobacteria > Sphingomonadales > Sphingobiaceae > Sphingobium > Sphingobium mellinum. Next base: position 100,931 of record NZ_JBANRK010000005.1, read on the forward strand.
CGTCACCTGGGCGCATCATGCGCTGATCCATGGCGATCGCGAAGGGCTGAAGAAGGGGCTGACGCTGACCGTTATCCTCGGCCTGCTCTTCTCCTCGATCCAGGCCTATGAATATGCCCATGCGCCCTTCCCGTTCGGCAAGACGCCGTACGGCTCGGCCTTCTACATGGCGACAGGCTTCCACGGTTTCCACGTGCTCATCGGCACTATCTTCCTGCTGGTGAACCTGGTCCGCGCGCACAAGGGCGACTTCACGCCGCGCCAGCATTTCGGGTTCGAGGCGGCCGCCTGGTATTGGCATTTCGTCGACGTCGTCTGGCTGTTCCTGTTCGTCGTCATCTATGTCTGGGGTGGCTGGGGCGCGCCGATCCACGGCGGCTGATCCGCACGACATGTCGATTGGATGCGGCCGGGTTTCCCCCGGCCGTTTTCTTTTGCGGGAAGGGCCATTATGGCGGCATGCCGAACCTAGGGAATTGCGCGAACGAAGGCGAATCGCGAAGCGGGAGTGAAGCGCAGTGATACGGAAGGTTCCCCTCATACCCACGATCATTGTCGCGCTCGCCGTCGCGGTAATGATCGGCCTCGGCATCTGGCAATTGCACCGGAGGGACGAGAAGGAAGCGATGCTGGCGTTGGCGGCCGCCAATCCGACCAGGCCGGCGGTCGGCTATCCTGGCGTGCCCCCCGTTCCCGCCGAACTGCTGTTCCGCCGTTCGTCGGCCTATTGCCTGCGGGTCATCGGCTGGCAGACAGAGGCGGGGCGCGCGGCCGACGGAACGGTCGGATACCGGCATATCGCACAGTGCGCGACGGGCGCCGAAGGGCCGGGTCTGCTCGTCGCCCTGGGCGTCACGCAAAAACCTGATGCCAGGCCGAATTGGAATGGCGGCCATGTCAGTGGCTGGATTTCGGAGGAGCCCGATCATCGATCGCTCCTTTCCCGGCTGGGCGGCAAGGCGCCGCCCCTGCGCCCGATGCTGATCGCCGATCGCGCGCCGGCGGGGCTTAAAGCCGTGGCGCCGCCCAGCGTGGCCGACGTGCCCAACAATCACCTCGCCTATGCCGTGCAGTGGTTCTTCTTCGCCGCGATTGCGATCGTCATCTACCTGCTGGCGCTGCGGCGACGGGGTGCCGCCTGAAGGGCGAGGCGTCGTAAAAGCTTGCTCCCGCGGCTTCGCACCGCTACCGCGCTTCCCCATCATGCAATATGTGAGCACCAGGGGAAGCGCGCCGGCGCTGGGTTTCGAGGATGTGACGCTGGCGGGGCTGGCGTCCGATGGCGGGCTCTATGTGCCCGAAAGCTGGCCTCGCTTTTCTGCCGATGATATTCGGGCGCTGGCCGGCCTGTCCTATGTTGAAACCGCCGTTCGAGTGATGGCGCCCTATGTTGCCGGATCGCTGGGCGAGGACGAACTGCGCGAACTGTGCACCGCTGCTTATGGGCGGTTCAGCCATCAGGCGGTGACGCCACTGGTGCAGCTGGACCATCAGCACTGGCTGCTTGAGCTGTTTCACGGTCCGACGCTGGCGTTCAAGGATGTGGCGCTGCAGCTGCTGGGACAGATGTTCGAGCGTTTCCTTTCACGCCGCGACGATCATCTGACCATCGTGGGCGCGACATCGGGCGATACCGGATCGGCTGCGATCGATGCGGTCGCCGGGCGGGAGAAGATCGACATCTTCATGCTCCATCCCGAAGGGCGGGTGTCGGATGTGCAGCGGCGGCAGATGACCACGGTCAGGGCGCCCAACGTTCACAACATCGCCATCGAGGGCAGCTTCGACGACGCGCAGGCGCTGGTGAAGGCGATGTTCAACGATGCCGCATTTTCAAAGCGGTTCAACCTGTCGGCGGTGAACAGCATCAACTGGGCCCGGCTGATGGCGCAGGTGGTCTATTATTTCTATGCCGCCGTGCGCCTGGGCGCGCCGGAGCGGCCGATCGCCTTTTCCGTGCCGACGGGCAATTTCGGCGACGTGTTCGCCGGCTATGTCGCGGCGCAGATGGGCCTGCCGGTGGTGAAGCTGATGGTCGCGACCAACGTCAACGACATCCTGCATCGCGCGCTCGCCGATGGCGATTACAGCCAGGGGCAGGTGGTCCAGACCGCGACGCCCAGCATGGATATCCAGGTCAGCTCCAATTTCGAACGCTTGCTGTTCGACGCCGGCGGCCGCGGCGGCCGCGGCGGCCTGGCGCTCGCCGAGCAGATGAAGGGATTCGAGGCAAACCGGTCGATGCGCCTCACCAATGCGCAGCGCGATGGCGCGGCGAAGCTTTTCACTTCGGCCCGCGTCGATGGCGACGCCATGAACATGGCGATCCGCTGGGCATTCGACGGCGCCGGCCAGGTGATAGATCCGCATACCGCGGTCGGCCTCGCCGCTGCGCGCGCGCTGGAGGTCGACCCCGCTGTGCCGGTGGTGACGCTGGCGACCGCACATCCCGCCAAGTTCCCGGATGCGGTGGAGCGCGCTACCGGGCTGCGCCCGCCGCTGCCGTCGCGCATGGGAGACCTCTTCGCCCGTGAGGAGGCCTATGCCAAGCTGCCCGCGACCTTCGAGGCGATCACCGCCTATGTCGCGGAGCGCTCCACGCCTCGGGCATGACGCTGGAAACGCTGATCGGCGAACCCTGGCCGGACTATGGCCTGGTCGATTCGGGCCATGGTCGCAAGCTGGAGCGCTATGGCCGCTATCGCTTCATCCGTCCCGAGCCGCAGGCGATGTGGGCGCCCGCCAGTGCCGACTGGCAAGCCGATGGCGAATTCGTCCCCGGGTCCGATGAGGAAGGCGGCGGCCGCTGGTTCTATGATCGTCCGGTGCCGGCGGAAGGATGGCCGCTCCGCTGGAACGAGGTGACGTTCCAGGCGAGTTGCACGCCCTTTCGCCATCTGGGCTTCTTTCCCGACATGGCGCCGGTCTGGAGCTGGATGCGCGAGCAGGTGGCGGACAAGGCGGAGCCCCAGGTCATGAACCTGTTCGGCTATACCGGGGTTGGCACGCTGGCGATGAGCGCGGCCGGCGCGCAGATGGTGCATGTCGATGCGTCGAAGAAATCGGTCGCGCAGGCCCGCGCCAATGCGGCCGCGTCGGGCCTGGAGGATCGGCCTGTGCGCTGGATCGTCGATGATGCCGCCAAGTTCGTCAACCGCGAGGTGCGGCGCGGGCGGCGCTATGACGGCATCCTGCTCGACCCGCCCAAATATGGCCGGGGTCCCGATGGCGAGATTTGGCGGCTGGAGGAGGATCTGCCCGGCCTGATCTCCAACTGCCGGCAATTACTGGATGGCGACAGCCGCTTCCTGTTTCTGACGGTCTATGCGGTCCGCATGTCGGCGCTGGCGATCGGCGAACTGGTCGCCCAAGCCTTTGCCGACCTGCCCGGCACGGTCGAGGCGGGCGAACTGGTGGTGCGCGAGGAAGCGCGGGGCTTGCTGCTGCCTACCGCCATCTGGGCGCGCTGGCGGCGTTGAACCTTTTCCTCTCCCCTTGAGGAGAGGGAAGTCTCTCTTCACCCGAACGCTCTACATTGACAGCGCGATTGCCAGCACCGAAAAGGAACATATAGGGAACATCTATATGACCGAGTCGGTGACAACATTAGCTGCGTTGAGGCGGCGCATCGCATCGCTGGAGGGCGGTCCGGCGGTGAAAGGCTGTGGCCGCGTCGCCACCGGCCATGGCCTGCTTGACCAGGCACTGCAAGGCGGATTGGCCCGGGGGCGCGTGCATGAACTGTTCGGCGGCGCGGAGGATGAAGGCGCGGCGGTCGGGCTGGGATTGATCCTCGCTCATCTGGCTGCGGGCCAAGCGCCGCTTTTCTGGCTGCGCGGCGGCGGCAAGGGAATGGCGCGGGCCTATGGGCCGGGGTTGGTCGCGCTGGGGCTGGACCCGGCGAGGCTGCTGATCGGCATGATGGCGACCGAGGCGCTGTTGCTGCAGGCGGCGGCGGATGCGCTGCGCTGCCCGGCGCTGGGCGCGCTGGTGATCGAACTGCGCGGACGTGCGCCGCTGCTCGACCTCACCGCCAGCCGTCGTCTCGCGCTGGCGGCGGAGGCATCGGGAGTCACGGCGCTGCTGCTGCGGATCGATGGCGATCCCGTGCCCAGCGCGGCGGACACGCGCTGGCAGGTGACGGCGGCACCATCGGTGCCCCTGCCGGGCAATGCGCCGGGGATGAGCGCCTTCGACATCAGCTTGCTGCGCCGGCGGTCGGGACCCGATGGCCTTGCCTGGCGGCTGGTCTGGGACAGCGAGCGGGGAGCTTTTGGAGACGAATGCCATGAACGCCATGACCATGGACAGGACGGTGGAGGGCGCGGTGCAGGCGCGCCGCTACCTGGCGCTGTGGTTCCCGTTCCTGCCGCTCGACCGGCTGCGCATCGCGCGGCCTGACCTCTGGGCGACGCAGCAAGGGCCTTGCGCCATCGTCGAACCGGTACGCGGGGCCATGCGGCTCGTCACGTCTGATGCCGATGCGCTGGCGATTGGCCTGACGGCCGGCATGACCCTGGCCGACGCGCGGGCACGCGAGCCCGGCCTTGTCGTCTTCGATGCCGATCCGCATGCCGACCAGGACTGGCTGGAGCGGCTGTGCGACGGCTGCGCCCGCTATACGCCGAGCGTCGCGGTCGATGCGCCGCAGGGACTGATGTTGGACATCAGCGGCTGCGCGCATTTGTGGGGTGGGGAAGAGGCACTGGTGCGCGACGTGGCCGACCGGTTGGAGCGGCACGGCATGCGCGTGCGTCATGCGCTGGCGGGCAGCCCCGAAGGTGCTCATGCGCTTGCCCGCTTCGCCTCCGCGCCTGCCGCCGATGAAGAGGGCGCGCTCCGCCGCCTGCCGGTCGAGGCGCTGGGCCTGGACGAGGACAGCCTAGTCGCGCTACGCCGCGCGGGGCTGCGGATCATCGGTGATCTCGCAGCGCGTCCGGCCTCGATACTGGCGGCTCGCTTCGGCGAGGATGCGGTGGACGCGTTGCACCGGCTGCTGGGCCTGGGCCACCGCCCGCTGGCGCCCCGGCGCCCGCGCCCCATCGTCCGCATCGAACGCCGCTTCGCCGAGCCGGTGGGCAGCACCGCCTATGCGCTCAAGGCGCTGGAAGCGATGGTGGAGGAAGCAGGCGAACGGCTGGGCGAGCGCGGACAGGGCGGGCGCCGGTTCGAGATCATCTTCTTTCGTACCGATGGCCTTGCCTTTCCCCTGCGCATCGAAACCAGCCTGCCGCTGCGCGATGCGGCGTCGATCATGCGGCTGGCGCAGGAGCGGATCGACAGCCTGTCCGACCCGATCGACCCCGGCTTCGGCTTCGACATGCTGCGCCTTACTGTCCCGCAGGCCGAGCCCATGGCCCCCACTCAACTGGCGCTGGAGGGGGGAGAGGTGCGCCGCGAGGAAGCCGTTGCCGCGCTGGTCGATCGGCTGTCGGTCCGCGTCGGGCGGGGGCGTATCCAGCGGCTGGAGCCGCGCGACAGCCATATCCCCGAACAGGCGCAATTGGCCCTGCCGGCGGTCGAAAGCCGGGCGCCTGTGAGTTGGCCGAAGCTGGCCGAACCCGGCGATCCACCGATGCGTCCCATCCATCTGTTCGATCCGCCCCAGCCGGTCGAGGTGGTGGCGCAGGTGCCCGACGGGCCGCCGCATCGCTTCCGATGGCGCCGGACGGTGCATGAAGTGACCCGCTTCGAGGGACCGGAGCGGATCGCCCCCGAATGGTGGAAGGCGAAGGACGGCGCGATCGAAGGGGAAGGCGCCGGCCTGACGCGCGATTATTACCGGATCGAGGATGCGCGGGGGCGGCGCTACTGGATTTTCCGCCACGGCCTGTACGGGACGGAGGTGGCCCATCCGCGATGGTATATTCACGGCCTGTTCGCATGAAGCGGCGGGGCCAGGCACCCGATCCGGCCAAGCCCAAGTCGATCGATCGGCGCGAGTTGAACGCGATCGAGGCGGCGCGGGAGAGCGAGAGAAAGCCACGCCCGCCCGCATCTTCACCACCCGGGCAGGCGCAGCCGGCCTTTGCGGAATTGGGCGTCATGTCCAATTATAGTTTTCTGCACGGCGCGTCCCATCCGTCCGATCTGGTAGGGCAAGCGGTCCATTTGGGCCTCCGCGCCATTGGCATTGCCGATAGGAACAGCGTCGCGGGGGTCGTTCGCGCCCATGTCGCCTTGCGCGATGCTCCCGCCAAGGCGCGGGCTGCCCTGATCGAAGCGAAGCAGGACAGGGGCGAGCCGCCTCGGCTGACGCCGGCGGAAGAGGCCGCCTGTCGCACCGATCTGCGCCTGGTGGTGGGCGCCCGTCTGGTCTTTGTCGACGGCACGCCCGACATCCTCGCCTATCCCCAGAGCCGTTTCGGCTGGGGACGGCTGACCCGACTGCTCACCAAGGGCAATATCGAAGCAATCAAGGGCGATTGCATCCTGACCTTTGGGGACTTGATCGATCATCTTGACGATCTTCTGCTTATCGTCCTGCCGCTCTCCACCGCGCGGCCGCAACAGGTGCATAAAGCGCCTCCCGCTTATTCTTTCGAAGACAGGGATGGGGAGAAGGGGCCTGTCTCTCATCTGCGACTGGTTCCGCCTGCCTCGCCCTCCACATGGCAGGATGCGGTACGACAGTTGCAGGACCAAGCGCCGGGGCGGGTGTGGCTGGGGCTCACCATGCGCTATGCCGGGCGGGATGGCCGCCATGCCGCCACCATGCAGCGCATCGCCGCGCAACTCGGGGTGCCGCTCATCGCGACCAATGACGTGCTCTATGCGGACGATGGCGCGCGGCCCTTGCAGGATGTGCTCAGTTGCATCCGGGACGGCGTGACGCTCAAGCAGGCGGGGCGACGGCTGGGAGCCCATGCCGAACGCCATCTCAAATCCCCCCAGGAGATGGCACGGCTTTATGCCGCCTGTCCGGATGCGCTGGCGGAAACGATCCGATTTGTCGATCGGATCAGCTTCGTGCTCAGCGACCTTCAATATGAATATCCGCATGAGCCGGTTCCGTCCGGCTGGTCCCCCGACGACTGGCTGGAAAATCTGGTGCGCAGGCGGGCGAAGCGACGCTATGGACGCAGCTTGCCTCCCAAGGTCCGGGCGTTGATCGGTCAGGAATTGCGGCTCATCCGCAAGCAGAAATATGCCTATTATTTCCTGACCGTGCACGATCTTGTCCGCTTCGCCCGTGCGCAGGAGCCGCCGATCCTCTGCCAGGGGCGAGGATCAGCCGCCAATTCCATCGTCTGCTTCCTGCTGGGCGTCACGTCTGTCGACCCCATGAAGCACGACCTGCTCTTTTCCCGATTCGTGTCGGATGAGCGAAACGAGCCACCCGATATCGACGTCGATTTCGAACATGAGCGGCGCGAGGAGGTGATGCAATATATCTACCGTCGCTATGGACGCGAACGGGCCGGCATCGCGGCGACCGTCATCCACTATCGCTCACGCAGCGCGCTGCGCGAGGTGGCGAAGGTGCTGGGCCTGGGGGAGGATATCGCCGCCCGCCTGTCCAGCACGGTATGGGGCAGCTATTCGGGCGACCTTGGCGATGCGCGTTTCACCGAAGCGGGCTTTGCGCTCGACAATCCCGAAATGGTGCGGCTGCGCACGCTGGTCGAACAGCTGATCCGCGCTCCCTTTCCACGCCATCTGTCACAGCATGTAGGTGGTTTCGTGCTGACTCAGAACCGGCTGGATGAGACGGTGCCGATCCATAATGCCGCGATGCCCGACCGCAGCTTCATCGAATGGGACAAGGACGATATCGACGCGCTCGGCCTCATGAAAGTGGATGTGCTGGCGCTCGGCATGTTGAGCTGCATCCGCAAGGCCTATGACCTGATGCAGCGCCATGGCCTGGGCAAGCATGACCTGACCGTCGACCTGGATTCCGAAGATACGGAAGTTTACGCCATGCTGCAGAAGGGCGACAGCATCGGCGTGTTCCAGGTGGAAAGCCGTGCGCAGATCAACATGCTGCCGCGTCTGAAGCCGATCAATCTCTACGATTTGACGGTGCAGGTGGCGATCGTGCGGCCGGGCCCCATCGAAGGTGATATGGTGCATCCTTATCTGCGGCGGCGGTCGGGCCTGGAAAAGGCCGAATTTCCTTCGCCCGGCCCGCCGCACAATCCCCATGAGCTGCGGGACCTGCTGAAGGATACCTATGGCGTGCCGCTGTTCCAGGAGCAGGCGATGAAGCTCGCCATCGTCGCCGCCGAATTCACCCCTTCCGAAGCGAACCAGTTGCGCCGGTCGATGGCGACCTTCCGCCAGGTGGGCGGCATGGACAAGTTTCGCGACAAGCTGATCAACGGCATGGTCAGGCGCGGCTATGAACGGGACTTCGCCGAACGCTGCTACAAGCAGATCGAAGGGTTCGGCAGCTATGGCTTTCCCGAAAGCCACGCGCTGTCGTTCGCGCGGCTGGTCTATGTGTCGGCGTGGATCAAATGCCACCAGCCCGCCGTCTTCGCCTGCGCGCTGCTCAATTCCCAGCCCATGGGCTTCTACGCCCCGGCGCAGATCGTCCGCGACGCGCGCGAACATGGCGTGACGGTGCATGATGTCGATGTGAACATGAGCGTCTGGGACAACAGCCTGGAGCCGCTGCTGCGTTCGCGGGACAGTCGGCGGGGCGAGGGGAGGGGGTGGGCGCTCGCGCTGCGGCTGGGCTTTCGCCAGATCGACGGCTTTCGCGAAGCCTGGGCGCAGCAATTGGTCGATGCGCGGGCAAGCGGACTGTTCGCCAGTATCGAGGATCTGGCGCGGCGAGCGGCACTGCCGGCGCGCGCATTGCGCCTGCTCGCCGATGCCGACGCCTGCCGATCGCTGGGTCAGGACCGGCGCGCCGCCTTGTGGGAAGCGCGGCGCACGCCGTCGGACGAACTGCCACTGTTCGCTGCCGCCCGCCAGCGCGAGGGGCAGGCAGGCGAACTGGGCAAGGAGCCTGATGCGAGGCTGCCCATCATGCCGCTCGCCGAGCAGGTCGCGGCCGATTACCAGATGACGCGGCTGTCGCTCAAAGGCCATCCGATGCAGTTTCTGCGGCCTCTCTTCGCCGCCGAAGGGGTGCTGAGCTGCGCCGAAACCAGCGCCGCTAAAAATGGCGCGCAGGTCAGGACCGCAGGCGTGGTGCTGGTGCGCCAGCGGCCGGGCAAGGGCAATGCCGTCTTCATCACCATCGAGGATGAGACCGGGATCACCAACATTCTGCTGTGGGCGCGGCTGTTCGAAATGCAGCGCCGCCCGGTGATGGCGTCGCGGCTGATGCTGGTGGAAGGGGAAGTGCAGCGCAGCAAGGAAGGCGTCGTCCACCTGATGGCCGCCCGCGTGCATGACCGCAGTGCCGAGCTTTCCCGCCTGTCGGACGCGCATCGCCCGAACATCACCCTGTCACGCGCGGATGAATTCCTGCACCCGCAGCATCCTCGTACGTCCAGTCATCCGCGCAATGTGCGGATATTGCCCCGCTCGCGCGATTTTCATTGAGGATGGCGCGCCGGGCCGCGCACCTCGCCCTCTCGTCATCGCGGACTTGATCCGGGCTCCACTCACCTTGTCGAAGATAGCGGAGTGCTGGCTCAAGCCGGCATGACATGAACTGACCAGTTCCCGTGGATAGGAATTCTCATCTTCCGGACCCGGCGCATCAGGCGTGAAACCGGCGATTTTCCGCCGAAGTTCACACCATATGCGCGCGCGTGCGCAGGCGCGCGTAGGCGTCGTGGGAAGCGGTTCGACATTTCAAAGACCGCACGATTCTGGGCGGGCCGGAGGGGTGTAGGACAGGGGAGGAATGCGGTCCGCATTAAAAATAGGACGTTTTTTTCCCTCTCCGTGGCCCAAGGGTTACAGTCGACAGAGTGAGGACGAGCATATTGTCGATTTTGGCGTGCGGCGATGATATTCGACTGCCTACACGAAGGGTAACTCGCTCTCCTGAATCAGGACTGAAATGAATCAAGGCTTCCACGAACAGATCGCTGCTCGCGACATTTTGGATATCTGAGGTGGATACGGGTCGGCTGAAGATTAAACTACAGCTTCGCTGCGGGGACGGCTACGCCATGGGACCGGGCAAGGCGGACCTGCTTGAGGCGATCAGGCGAGAGGGCTCGATTTCCGCGGCGGGGCGGGCGCTCGGCATGAGTTACCGGCGCACATGGTTGCTGGTTGACGAGATGAACCGCTGTTTCGCGCAGAAGCTGGTCGAAACATTGTCAGGCGGAGGACGCGAGCGTGGCGCACGGGTCACGGAACATGGATTGGCCATACTGGCTGCCTATCGGACCCTTCAGGAGGAAGCTTCAGCGATAACCCAAAGCCCCGCCTATGCTGAACTGATGAAATTGCTGCTGGCAGCCCCGCGCGTGGCCGAAGGCAACCCTTCTCCCGACCAACCCAGCTTATGAGGCAGCTCCTGATTTTCCCGTCTTGTGAACCAAAGCGACCTCCATATACGGACGTATATCGAGATTCGGGTGACGTTTCGAAGGGGGAAATATGCATTTATCCGCGCTCGCCCTGGCGACCGGGCTGTGATGTTCAGCCCGCCGACATTGGCCGAAGTGCCCAGACACCGGATGCAGGCGCGAAAAGCCCACCCGTCGCGGCCAGGCGCAACTGGCTCGCTCGCTACCCGATCACCTCAATAATCCTTTGAATAGCGCAGGTTCGCCGATGACCCCGCGTTGGTGCCGGTCTTCGACAGCAGGCTCAGCGTCCTGGAGAGCGAGATTTCCAGCTGGGTGGCGGTGAAGCCCTTGGGGTCGGTGATGACCTCCACATAGATATTGTTGGAGATGTGCTGGCCCACGGCCAGCGACGTCCCCCGCCCGGTTGCCGCGTCGCCGCTGACGATGCCGATGCGGTCGACGCCCGAGGCATTTTGCAGCTTGCCCATCGGATTGAGGCCGCCGCCCCCGCCGCGCAGGCCGTTGAGCGCCGCCGCCAGCTGGATCGCCTGCGTCGCCGACAGGTTTGCGACATTGTCGCCAAACAGGATGCGCGCCAGTATCTCGTCCTGCGGCAGGCTGGGCGTCGACACGAAGCCGATATCGGGCCGCTGCGCCGTGCCGCCGACGGCGATGCCCGCCGTCACCGTGTTGATCCGCGTTTCGGCGCGGATGGCAAGGCCGGGGTTCATCATCGGGCCGTTGAAGGTGATGACGCCCTGTTCCAGGTCGAACTGATGGCCCGAGAAGCTGTAGCGGCCACGGATCACCTCGATCCTGCCGACGACGCGCGGATCGGCGGTGGTGCCGGTGATACGCATGTTGGTCTTCCATTCGGAATCCAGGCCCATGCCGGTCAGATAGATTTCATTGTCGGCGCGCACCCGGATGTCGAGTTTCCACGTCGTTGGCCTGGGGGCCGTCCGACGCGCAGCCAGGCGCTGGTCGAGCAGGTCGGCGCCTTCGCCCTTGCGCCGCACGCCCTGCAGCTGGCGGATCTCGGCCCCGCCTTGCCAGGCAATGCGATAGCGCGTTTCGGGCAGCCTCAGGTCGCCTTTGACAAGCCCGCCATCGGCGGCGCTGTTGGTGACGGTGATCGTGCCGCTCACCACGCTGGTGATTGCTTCGCTGCGGGCGATGCGGGCACGATCCAGCTTCACCGCGATGTTCATCGGATAGCCGCTGTCCGCCGACAGTCCGACAAAGCCGCTTGCCTGCACGTTCCCGTCGCCCGCGCGGCCGGAGAAATCGCGAATGTCCAGCCGGTCGTTGGTGAAGCGCCCGTCGAGCCGCATCTGCGTGACGCGCGTGCCGAATGTCTCATTTTCATAGGTCAGCGCATTGGCGCGGACGATGCCGTTCAACCGGGGTGCGCCCAGCCGCCCGCCAAAGTCGGCGGCCACCGCTATCGGGCCGGTCAATTGCTGACCGGCAAGGCCGGCGAAGGAAAAGAGAACGTCGGCGGGCCCCGCATAGCGTATGCCGCCACCGAGTGGCGCGGCGGCAAGCTGCTGCGCCCAGCCGGCACCCGGTCCTGGCGGTGCGAGCGTGGCAACGAAGCGGCCCAGCGTCGCACCGCCGCGCCGGACGAGACCGCGCAGGTCGCCACCGCTTCGCGACAGCCTGCCTTCGACGGCCATCCCCACAGGCTCTGACACGGTCGTCAGACTGGAGCGGCGGAAATCGCTGATGGCAAGCCGCATTGTCGCGTCCGGGAAGGCCCGGCCGCTCCGGCCGAAATCGACCGATCCCGTCGCCTTGCCGCTGATGCCCAGGCCTGGGCTCAGCATGTTGGCAATGGCCAGGTCGAAATCCTTGAAACGGGCCTGCAAGGCGGTCTGGTCGCCGAAGCGTCCCGCCAGGTCCACCCGGCCCTGCGGCAGGACCAACGCCGCGGGTTCGAGGCGATAGCCGCCGCGCTCGACCCGGATGATGGCCGGCCGATCGAAGCGGAAGGGGATGTTGCCGGCCTTGCCTTCCAGCGCGACGGCATAGAGGCTGGGGCGCAGTGCCGCATTGACGGCGATCGCGAAGGGCACGCCGGTCGATCCGTCCGCCACCAGCTGCGCTCGCCCCCGGCCGCCCTGATACGCGATCCGTCCGCGCGCCTTGCGAACCACATAGTCGCCATAGGCCGCATTGGCGATCTGCACGTCCGCGCTGATCTGCGGCTGATCGGTCAACAGCATATTGGCGGTGACGAGTGCCCGGCCGATGACCAGGTTCGCCTCGCCGGGCAGCTTCGCATTGCTGGCGGTCGCGTTCACCGCGATCGCCTGCGCCTTGCCCGTGGCGGACAGCTGTGCCGTTCCGGTGATGCCGGACCCGTTCATCGCCAGCTGTCCGGTGAAGGGACCGGCGGCGCTCTGCCGCACCCGGCCGTTCATGTCGATCCCGGCGAAGCGTGCCTTCGTGATATCGATGGTCAGCGGCCCCTGGGCGGTGCGGATCAGCACATTGGCGAAGAAGGGGCCATAGGGCGAGCCGCCGGTCGCTTCGAGGCGGTAGCCTGCCGCCTCGCCGTCGAGCTTCGCTACGACGTCGGACAGCTGCACGCCGACATTGGGCCGGGGCGCACGCAACACGGCCTGTGGGCGATCCATGGTGCCGCGTACATGGAGCGTCAGGGGACCGTAGCGGCGCGAGGTCGCGGCGGCATCAAAGGCGATCGCGCCGTCCGTGTCATAACTGCCCGAGCCGGAATGGACCTGGAAATCGGGCGCCGCGCCCTTGAGGCCCGCCAGCGTGAACTTGCCCTGCGGCGTCATGCCGATCCGCCCCGACACGACCGCGTTGCCACCGAGGAAATCGCGCACCGACGCATTGTCCCACCGCGCCGTGCGCGCGGCGAACTTGCCGGACAAGCCCCAGCCGCCCCTGGATCCGGGCATCAGGGCGATGTCGGTCGTGAGGTTCACGATGCCGACCCCGTCGATGCGATAGTCGTTGACCCGCCCTTTGAGGGCGCCGCGATAAATGGCGTTGCCAAGATCGGCGAGGACGATCGCGGTTGCGTCCACCTTGTCGCTGTCGATCTTCAGATTGTCGCTGATAAGCTTGCCCGCGGCATAGGCGAAGTCGCCCTTCACCCGCAGGTTCTGCAGCAGGCCGCCCGCCGCCGCGTTCAATCCCGTAACCCGACGCGCCGTCGCGTTGAGGGGGATGCGAATGCGCCCGGCATCGATCACCGCGCGGCCGCTGGCCTTCAGCCCCTCGATGCCCGTCCGGTCGAACGCCAGCATCGCGGCGCTGAGGTCATAGTCGATGAAGGGCGTCGCCATCGGCCCGTCGAGAATGATGGATGCGCGCACTGCCCTGCCGCGCACCTTTTCCATGATCGCGCCCGGCGTCAGCAGCGCCGCGTCGACCCTGAGCGCGCTGAACCGGCTGGTGCCAAGATCGATCAGGCCCTGTGCCGTAGCCGCCAATGCGGGCGAACGCAGCGATCCCTTGAGGTTCACACGCCGCTTGTTGAGGCCGGCGAACAGGTCGACATCCAGCGCCGGGGTGGTCAGCCGATCGATCGTGCCGGCGAAGACCAGCCCTGGCCGCACCGGGCCTCTGGCCGTGAAATTGCCGTCACGCGCGGCCAGCGCGATGTTCGCCACTTCCCCTTTCGGCGAGCGGGCGACGATCCGGCCATTCCAGGCTTGCCAGCTGCCCTTGCCGTCCAGCGTTGCGACCATGCCGTCCGCAAGGCCGCTCATCCTGGCGATGACCCCGCCCCTGGGCGCGGTCAGCATGCCTTTCATGGCAAGGCGGTTCTGATCCGGCACCGCGTCGAGCCAGGCCTGCAGCCGGTCGCCGCTGTCCACCACCACATTGGCGGCCAGCCGCGCGCGGCCGTCAGCGATATGCGTGGCGCCGTCGATGGCGATTTCGCGCTTCTGGCCGATCACTGGCCTGGCGAGCACGAACTTCGCGATCTTCAGCCGGTCGACATCGATGTCGAGGTCGGGGAGGATCGGCGCGTTGGGATCGGCCTTCGTGACGTTGAACTGAGGGCTGCGTGCCAGCACGACCAGCGGGCTTTCCATCAGTCGCACCGAGATATGGTTGTTGAGGTAGCGGAACGGGCTCCATACGACGTGGACGCGGGGCGACACGGCAAACGGACCCCTGGGGTCGCGCAGCACCAGGTCATGGATCACCATATCGCTGTAGATCGATCCTTCGATCCGGCCGACGCTGATGCCCATGCCCGATTCCAGCTTCAGCGCGGCGATCTGGCGGATCACGAATGCCTTGCCCGGCTGCGTGTTCAGGAACAGCAGCAGTCCCGCGACAAGGACGACCAGCCCGACGATCAGACCGGCAAGGCCGACCGCGACCTTCTGCCAGGGCGGACGGCCCTTGCGGACCACCCTGACTTCGGCGTCAGCGGCAGGGGGCGTTTCTTCCGCCATCAGAAGGCCTGTCCGATGCCGATATAGAGCGTGAACCGGGATTCGCCCGGCTGCCGGTTGATGGGCATGGCGATGTCGGCGCGGAATGGGCCGAAGTCAGTGTAGAAGCGCCCTCCGACGCCTACGCCATAACGGATGTCGGAAAATTTCGGGATTGAGCTTTCATAGACCTGGCCCGCGTCGACAAAGGCGACGACACCGTAATTGCCGGTGCGATAGCGCCCCTCGATCGCGAATTCATTGACCGAACGGCCCCCGATCGGATCGTTATTGACGTCCTTTGGCCCCAGTTCCTGATAGCCAAAGCCGCGCACCGATCCGCCCCCGCCCGCATAGATCCGCCGGGAGGGCGCGATATTGTCGCGCCCGGCGCCGCTGATCGTGCCCAGTCGTGTGCGCGCCGCGATCACCAGCGCGTCCGACAGCGGATAATAGCCGCTGAGGTCGAAGGTTGCGCGGGCATAGGGCGATACAGTTCCCCGCAGCGACGCTTCAGGCGACAGGCGCAGATTGGCGCGGAGGCCCCTGGTGGGGTTGAGCAGATCGTTGGTCCGATCATAACCAAGCTGCAAAGGCAGCGCGCCGATGAAATAGGTGAGGCGATCGGTTTTCCCCGTCGCCGGATCGATGGTGGTCTTTTCGTTGGTCAGGATGATTTCGGCGCCATAGCTGTAGGTCCAGCGCTTCTGGAATATCGGCGTCGACTGGCGCGCCCAGCTGATGTTGATCGCGGCGGTGAAGGCTTCATAGGCATCGTAATTCTGGTGATTGAGCGTCAGCCCCGTCTGGAAGGTACGGTCGCGTTTGCCAGCATTGGAGCGGCGGAAGGTGCCCGACGCACCTTGTTCCTGCGTGCCCGCGACGACGGTGGCGATCAGCGCGCCTTCGGGCGGGAACAGGTTGCGGTGGGTCCAGGTCCCCTCGGCGCGGAAGCCCTGGCCCGTACCATAGCCGGCCTCCCCCGCCAGCGTGCGGGGCGGCCCGGCCTCCTGCGCGACATTCAGGTCGACATATTGGGTACTATCCGGACCCGGCGCGTTGGTTCGCACGGGATCAACCGAGACGCTGGAGAACAGTCCGGTGGCGACGAGCGCGCGGCGCAGGTCGTCGACCTTGCGGCTGTCATAGAGTTCGCCCGGCCTGAAGCGGCTGATGACCTGCATATGGTCGGCGCCGAAAGCCTGCTTGCGCCCGCGGGTCGTGATGCCGCGGAAGGAACCGCGCGGTCCCGTTTCGACAGGCAGGCTATAGTCGCCCGTGACGGTCGCCGGGTCGAGCAATATGTCGCGTTCGCCGACCTTGGCGAACGGATAGCCATGTTCCGGCAGCTTCACGCCGACATTGGCCTCGGCGCTCTCGACATCGGCGGCGACGATATAGTCGCCCGTGTGGAGCGGCAGGCTGTCGCGCAGCAATTCTGGCGGAACGGTGGGTCCGGCATGTATGGCGATCTGTCCGATCTTGTAGCGTTTGCCGGGGGTCACCGACAGCACGGCCTTCAGAGCGCCGTTGCCGCTCTGGTCGAGCGAGGCGAGCGCGGTCCCGTCATAATAGCCTTGGGAATAGAGCAGGCGGACCGCCAGCGCCTCATCTTCATGCGCGCGCGCCTGGACCATGGCGGCGGTGTCGGCGCGGCCCTTGCCATCGACCAGCGCGGAAGACGCGCGAAACTCATCTTCAAGTCCGGTGCCGCCGAACCCCTCCACTTCGACCGCGTAGCGCACCGCCTGCGTCTTTTCCTGGGGATTGTCCGCCGCCACCTGCTGCGGAACGGTGACGCTGTCGAGCGGCGGTAGTGGCTGTGCCAGCTCGGTTTCGGGGAGCGGTTCGGTCGCCGGCGGTAGCTGCTGGGGCGCGCCGGCCTGCGGCATATGCTGGTCGATCCAGTCGTCGATCGACGGAAGCGGCGCATTCGGATCGGCCGCGATGGCCCCGCCCGCCCTGGGCAGACGCGCTTCGAATTCGGTGTCGGGCAAGATCGGGCTGCCCTGGTCGTTCGATGGCGGTGAGGGAGGAGTCTGTGCGGCGAGAGGCGGGGGGTAGGCCGCGATCATCAGGACGCCCAAAGCATGCCGGGCGCGTGTCGCGTGCCTGGAAGTCATGAAACGTCGCTGCCCCTTTGTCATCCCGCCTTTCGCGCGTGCGAACGGACAATACGCGCGAGACTCTCATTCGGTTCCTCGCCTCGCCCGGTTCGGCTTTCCTCCTGCGCTGGAGCGGGCTAGGGCTGGAACATGACCGTCGCGCTCAACGTCACTCACTCCATCCTCGGACAACCTTGGCGCTGGCGAGGCGGGGGCGGGGGCGCGGACGCTCGCGACCCCGGCTATCGGCCGGACGATCTCGTCACTCAGCTCCTGCTTGCGCGCGGCTGTCCCCGGGAGGCGGTGGACGCGCATCGCAATCCCACCATCCGTCATTTCATGCCGGACCCAAGCCTGTTCCGCGACATGGATGCGGCAGCGCAGCGGCTGGCCGACGCGGTAGAGCGGGGCGAAGATGTCCGCATCTTCGGCGACTATGACGTCGACGGGGCCACCAGCGCGGCGCTGCTCATCCGGCTGCTGCGCGATCTGGGGCTGGCGGCGCGGCCCTATATTCCCGACCGGCTGATGGAAGGCTATGGCCCTTCAGGCGAGGCGCTGGTGCGGCTGGCGGGCGAGGGCGCGAGCCTTATCGTCACCGTTGACTGCGGGGCGCAGGCGTTCGAGGCGCTCGCAATGGCGAAGACGGCCGGCGTCGACGTCGTCGTGGTCGATCATCATAAATGCGCCGCCGCGCTGCCCGACGCGTTCGCCCTGGTCAATCCCAATCGCCTCGACGAAGGGGAAGAGGCGGCGGCGCACGGCCATCTTGCGGCGGTTGGCGTCGCCTTTCTCCTGGGAGCCGCACTGGTGCGGGTGCTGCGGGCGCGCGGCTGGTTCACGCGTCGCGCCGAACCTGCGCTCATGGAATTGCTCGACATCGTCGCGCTCGGCACGGTGGCCGATGTCGCGCAGCTCAAGGGGCTCAACCGCGCCTTCGTCACGCAGGGCCTCAAGGTCATCGCGAAGCGCCGCAACATTGGTCTCGCGGCGCTGATCGACGCCAGCCGGCTCAGCCGCGCGCCCTTGTGCCATGATCTTGGCTTCGCGCTCGGCCCGCGCATCAATGCCGGGGGCCGCGTGGGTAAGGCGGATCTGGGCGTCAGGCTGCTCACCACCGAAGATCCGCTGGAGGCCGCGCATATCGCCGCCGAACTCGACCAGCTCAATGACGAGCGTCGCGCTATCGAGGCGATGGTGCAGGAACAGGCCGAAGCCCTGCTGGCGGCGCAGGGTGACCGGGCCGTCGCGCTGATTGCCGGGCCGGGCTGGCATCCGGGCGTCATCGGCATCGTCGCGGGCCGGATCAAGGAAAAAGCGGGCCGTCCCGCCCTCATCATCGCCATCGACGACGCCGGCGTCGGCAAGGGCTCCGGCCGATCCATCTCTGGCGTTGACCTCGGCGCGGCGGTGCTTGCGGCCAAGGACAGCGGCTTGCTCGTCGCGGGCGGAGGGCACGCCATGGCGGCGGGGCTGACCGTGATGGCGGACAAGGTCGACGCACTCGCCGACTTCCTCGATGAACGGCTCGCCGCCGCCGTGGCCCGCGCGCGCGACGACCGCGCGTTGCTGATCGACGCCGTTCTCGCTCCAGCGGGCGTCAATCCGGACTTTGTCCACGCCATCGAGGCAGGTGGCCCCTATGGCGCCGGCTGGCCCGCGCCACTGGTCGCCGCAGGGCCGATGCGCGTCATCAAGGCCGATGTCGTGGGCAACGGCCATCTGCGCGCGATCATGGCGGGTGACGATGGTACGTCGATCAAGACCATCGCCTTTCGCCAGGCCGAATCCGATCTGGGACAGGCGATATTGGGCGCGCCGCGCGACCGGCGACTGTGGGTCGTGGGTCGCGCAAAGATCGACGATTGGGGTCCGCGTCCGGCGGCGGAACTGCATCTGGAAGACGCTGCCTGGGCGGATTGAAAGCCCCGGTCATTTTTCCTGGGCCAAGGGGTTGACCGCTACGAAGTCCCCCCCTAAAGCCGCCCTCGCTTCGCAGCGCCGCCCAGACGGTGTTGCATGTGGCCCCTTCGTCTAGCGGTCTAGGACGCGGCCCTTTCACGGCTGAAACACGGGTTCGATTCCCGTAGGGGTCACCATTTTCCTGTCTTTGCAGGGTTTTTAAGCTCTCCGCTGAGAGTTCCGGCACCGTGCTCGGTGCTGGCGAGAGCCGCCGCGCTGACCTGCCTCAGCCGAGAGCGGCCTGTTTCTCCGCCGCCAGCCGGTCCAGTTCGGCGCGGCTCTTCTTTTCCGACGCCGACTTGAGCTGGCCGCAGGCCGCCATGATGTCTCGCCCGCGCGGCGTGCGGACCGGCGCGGAAATCCCGCCTTCGAACACGATGTCCGAAAAGCGCCTGATCCGTTCTGGCGTCGAACATTCATAATCCGTGCCAGGCCAGGGATTGAATGGGATCAGGTTGACCTTGGCGGGGAGCCTGTACTGGCGCAGCAGCCGCACCAGTTCGCGCGCATCCTCGTCGCTGTCATTCTTGTCCTTGATCATCACATATTCGAAGGTGATGCGCCGGGCGTTGTTGGCGCCCGGATAGTCGGCGCAGGCCTGCAACAGCTGCTCGATGCCGAATTTCTTGTTCAAGGGCACCAGTTCATCGCGCACATCCTTGGTCACGGCGTGGAGCGACACGGCGAGATTGACGCCGATTTCCGCGCCCGCGCGCGCCATCATCGGCACCACGCCGGAGGTGGACAGGGTGATCCGCCGCTTCGACAAGGCGAGCCCGTCGCCGTCCATCACGACCTTCAGCGCATCGCGGACATGATCAAAATTATACAGCGGTTCGCCCATGCCCATCATCACGATGTTGGTCAGCATCCGCCCGTCGGTCGTATATTGCGGCGCGTCGTCGGCTTCGTCGTCATTGGCCGAGGCCATGCTGCCCTTGGGCCATTCGCCGAGCGCATCGCGCGCCAGCATGACCTGGCCGACGATCTCGCCTGGCGTGAGGTTGCGCACCAGCCGCATCGTGCCGGTATGGCAGAAGCGACAGTTGAGCGTGCAGCCCACCTGGCTTGACACGCAGAGCGTGCCGCGATCGGCGTCAGGGATGAAAACCATTTCATAATCCTGGCCGTCATCGGACCGCAGCAGCCATTTGCGGGTGCCGTCGCTCGATACCTGCGCTTCGATCACTTCCGGCCGGCCCACCACGAACCGCTCCGCCATCCAGCCGCGCATCGGCTTTGCAAGGTCGGTCATGGCGTCGAAATCGGTTTCGCCACGATGGTAGAGCCAGTGGAACAGCTGCTTCGACCGCAATTTGGCCTGCTTGGCATCGAGACCCGCCTCTTCCAGCGCGGCTTTGATCTGCGGACGCGACAGGCCCATAAGGTCCGTGCGCCCATCCTCGCGCGGCGTCACCGCGCGTGGCACGGGCACAGGGTCGATAGCGCCGGGAATCGGCATGAGCGGGCTGGCGGCTGATTGCATGGGCAGGCCCATAGCGGATTTGCCGGAATTTTTAAAGCCGGGTGATTCCGGCCTGCTCCTACCGCAGCCTGGCGCATCCCAGCGCCGCTGCGTCGATCGCCGTTGCGGCGCCCCGCAACGTGTAGGTGTCGGCAAAGGCGCGCCCATTCGCATCTTCGGTCTGAACGCTCATGCTGCTGGCAGATCGCATCGCGGCGATGATGGCCGCGTCACCGCGCGCGTCCGGAGCCCAGGCGTCGGCCTGCCCGGCGACAAGGGAGAAGCGGCGCTCGCCGACGTTGAGGATGACCGGCGCGTTTCCGGTCCGGGTGCGGCTCAGGCGGAAATGGACCTGCCCGCGCACGCGCTGGCGCGGCCAGGTGCCGACGGCAGCAAAGCCCAATCGGCGCGGGTCCACCGTACGGGAAATCGCGTAGCAGCGCGGCGCCGCCGGATCGCGAAAGGCGCCCCATCCCTCGAATATGCCAAGCGAATCCCGGGCGTGGGCCGGCACGGCGGCCAGCAGCAACGGCAGGGAAAGGGCGATGCGCCAATGCATGACGCCCGGCAAAGCGCATGCCGTGTCCTTTTGCAACCCTTCGCCTCGCGAAACGATCAGCGAGACGCTTGCCGCCGTCGCAACAGTGGTTATGAAGGACCATCCATCATTGTCGCCGGGATTCGACCGAATCCCGGCATTGCGCAGAAAAGAAACGGAACAAACAGGGACATGAAGGCCACCATCGAACGCGCAACGCTCCTCAAGAGCCTGAGCCACGTCCAGTCGGTGGTCGAGCGGCGCAACACGATACCCATTCTGTCCAATGTGCTGATCGAAGCCTCGTCCGACGGCGCGATCAAGCTGATGGCGACCGACCTTGACCTGCAGATCGTCGAAAGCGTCTCGGCCCAGGTCGAACAGCCCGGCGCGACCACCATTTCGGCGCACACATTGTTCGATATCGCCCGCAAGCTGCCCGAAGGCAGCCAGGTGTCGCTCCACGCGGCGGAAGGCAAGATGCTGATCCAGGCCGGCCGCGCACGGTTCAACCTTTCCACTCTGCCGCGCGACGATTTCCCGGTGATCGCGGAAGGCGAACTCCCCACCAGCTTCGAACTGCCGGCCGAGACGCTCAAGCAGATCATCGACAAGACGCGCTTTGCCATCTCGACCGAAGAGACGCGCTATTATCTGAACGGCATCTATTTTCATGTGTCGGATGACGGCCAGCCGGTGCTGAAGGCCGCCGCGACCGATGGCCACCGCCTTGCCCGTGTCACCGTGCCGCGTCCGGACGGGGCCGACGGGATGCCGGGCATCATCGTGCCGCGCAAATGCATCGGCGAACTGCGCAAGCTGCTCGACGAGGTCGACGGATCGGTCCAGATCAGCCTGTCCGCCAGCAAGATCCGCTTCGGCCTTGGCAGCGCGATCCTGACCAGCAAGCTGATCGACGGCACCTTTCCGGATTACAGCCGGGTCATCCCGACCGCCAACGACAAGCTGCTCAAGATCGACCCGCGCGGCTTTGAGGAAGGCGTCGACCGTGTCGCCACGATCGCCACCGAAAAGACCCGGGCGGTCAAGATGACGCTGGACCGGGACAAGATCACCTTGTCCGTCACCAGCCCGGAAAACGGCACCGCGGCGGAGGAAGTGCCCGGCGCGTTCCAGGGCGAAGGCTTCGATATCGGGTTCAACGCGCGCTATCTGCTCGACATATTGGGGCAGATCGACAGCGATGTCGTCGAACTGCATCTGGCAGATGCCGCGGCGCCCACTCTGATCCGCGAAAATGACCGTAGTCCAGCGCTTTACGTGCTGATGCCGATGCGAGTGTGATGCAGCTTAGGTAAGCTTCTTTCAACCTGTGTTGTTTAGGGAAAGGGCATGGCTCCTTCCCGCGCAAAGATCACCGGCCCTGAATTTCGCGGCAGCGACCTTGCGGCTGCGCTTGGCCTTGCGGAAAGCGGCACCGAAGTGTCCGCTTTCTGGATATCGGGCGCTTTCGTGCATTTTGCCCGGCTCTGGCCGATGGTGCTGCTGGGCAAGCTCTGCGCCATCGCCCTGCTGCATGTGCCGCTCTACCAGAGCGGCAATGTCGGCCATGCCGTCATCCTCGCGGCGATGCTGCTGGTCGACGGGCTGATGATCGTGGTGCCGCGGGACGAGCGCTTCCAGCGGCGGCGCCCGCACGTGCAGAAATGGCTGATGCTGCCGACGGTGTTCCTTTCGGGCCTGACGTTCAGCCTGCTGCTGGGTCCGCCGTTTTTCTTCAAGGGCCTTTCGGTCAGCCTGGCCGCCGAGATCGCCGTCGCCTTGCTCGCGGTATCGATTTTCGGGGATCGCCGCCTGCTGGGGATCAGCTATTTTATAGGCACGCTGGCCGTCTCCTTGCTGGAGGGCGCCAGTTTCGCGCAGGTCGGCCTGCTGATCAGCTGCATCGCCGTCATGCTGGTCGCGGCTCTGCGGCAGGCGACCGCCGATCGCGACCGGGCCATCGCCTTGCATCAGCAGGACCTGCGCGCGCAGCGATCCGACCGGCTGCTGCACGAATATGAGCAATCCGGGCAGGGCTGGTTCTGGGAAACGGACCGTCATGCCTGTCTCACCTATATTTCCGGAACGCTGGCGCGGACGCTGGACCTGCCGGAAGACGATCTGATCGGCCGGCCGATTACCGACATCATCCGCGCGGGCGACCGCCAGCATGGCGATGGCGAGCGTACGCTTGGCTTTCACCTGTCGGCCCGTACCGGCTTTTCCGATATCGCCGTGCGCGCCGCGATGGCGAGGGAAGAGCGCTGGTGGTCGATTTCGGGGCAGCCGGTGTTCAACGAATTTGGCCAGTTTCACGGCTTTCGCGGCAGCGGCACCGATCTCACCGAAATGCGCCGCAGCCAGGCCGAGGTTACGCGGCTGGCGCAGTTCGATTCGCTGACCGGCCTTGCCAACCGGGTGCAGATGCTCCGGTCGCTTGAGGAAGCGGTCGCTGGCAAGGTCGGGCAGGCGCGGGATTGCACGTTGATGATGCTGGACCTTGACCGCTTCAAGTCGGTCAATGACACATTGGGCCATCCCGCTGGCGACGCCCTGCTGCGCCAGGTTAGCCAGCGGCTGCAACGGGTGGTCGGCGACCTGGGCCTCGTCGGTCGGCAGGGGGGCGATGAATTCAAGATATTGCTGCCCGGACGGCACGACCGGGTCATGTTGACGCAGCTGGCGCAGACCATCATCAACAGCGTATCGCAACCCTATTCCGTCGAGGGCACGGTGGTTGTGATCGGCGTGTCGATCGGCATCTCGGCCTGTCCGCAAGATGCCACCACCGCCGATGCCCTGATCCGCAATGCGGACCTGGCGCTCTACGCGGCCAAGGGTGGCGGCCGGGGCGTCCATCGCTTCTATTCGTCGGACATGCACGCCGACGCGGAAGATCGCCGGCAGCTGGAAGAGGACCTCCGCCGCGCGCTGGTTTCGGACGGACTGCATCTTGTCTATCAGCCCGTTGTATCGGCGCGCACCGAACATATCACCGGCTATGAGGCGCTGCTGCGCTGGAACCATCCGGAGCGTGGGCCGATTTCCCCGTCCGTCTTTGTTCCCATTGCCGAGGATACGGGCCTTATCGGGGCGATTGGCGACTGGGTGCTGCGCACCGCCTGCCGCGATGCCGCCCAGTGGGAAGGGGGCATCCGCGTTGCCGTCAATGTGTCGCCCATCCAATTCGCCAATCCCGGCCTGCCGTCGACCGTAATGAATGTGCTTGCCTCGGCCCAGCTGGCGCCTGAGCGGCTGGAACTGGAAATCACCGAAAGCGTGTTCCTGAACGACGATGACGGCACCGAGCGCATGTTCGCCAGCCTCAAAAGGCTGGGCGTGCGCCTGGCGCTGGATGATTTCGGCACCGGCTATTCCTCGCTCGGCTATCTGAAGAAAGCGCCGTTCGACAAGATCAAGATCGACCAGAGCTTCGTGCGAGGGGCGGTGATCGATGGCAGCCGCAACAGCGCGATCATCCGCGCCATCGTCAGCCTGGCCGAGGCGCTGGGAATGGACACCACCGCCGAGGGCGCCGAAACCCAGGACGAACTGGCGCTGATCCGCGAACTGGGATGCAGCCATATCCAGGGCTATGTCTATGGTCGGCCGCTCGACGCGCAAGCGGTGATCGCCCGCCAGCGCAGCCACGGCACGCGCGCCTTCGCCGAGGGTTTCCGCTCCAGCCGTCCCGAGCGCAAGACGATGCTGCGGACCATCGCCGTGCATCATGACGGCTGCGTCTATACGGGGCGGATTCGCAATATCTCTGCCACCGGCGCGCTCATCGAAGGGCTGTGGAACGTGCCCGAGGGCACGTTACTTGCGGTCGAATTCTGCGACAATCAGACCGTCAACGCGATGACGCGCTGGTCGCGGGATGATCGCATCGGCGTCGAATTCACGAGCGCAGTCGATCTTGCCGCCGTGCGAGCCGTGCCGCGATCCCTCGCTTCCTGATGCGGCATGGCCAATCAGGCAGACTGATTACGGCACAGAAGAGCAGGACCCGCTTATCCTGAGGCCCCTGTTTTGAGGTGTCCTATGCGGGGAGGCCGTCAGGCGGCGATCGCCACCAACTGAGGGCGGGCAAGACCGCGCGCCACATCCTTGATCAGGCCGATGAAGCGTGTCGCTTCGCGCGCGATCATGGCCTTGTTGAAACAGGCCGCCGCGCCCCGGTCCAGCGCTTCGGCCATGATAGGCGTGCCTTCGCGCATCAGGGTGGACAACATGATGACGGGGCAGGGGTCCATCGCCATGATCTCGTCCAGAATGGTCAACCCGTCCTTGCCCGGCATCGCGATGTCCAGCGTCACCACATCGGGTTTTTCCCGCGCGATGAGGTCGATCGCTTCCTCGCCGTCGCGGGCGATGCCCACGACCTCAAAGCGGCAGTCGCGCTCCAGCAGCGTTTCGATCATCGCGCGAATGGTAAGCGAATCATCGACTACCACGATCCGTATCGGCTTGCTCATGCTGTCCTCCGACCCTTTTATGAAGTTCATAACGGATCCGAGATGGAGAGGTTTAACCCCCGCCGGTCAGAAGAACAGCTTGCGGAAGGAGATGGTGATCGTGCGCCCCAACGGATCAAGATATCCGGGCTGATAGCGCAGCGGCGTCATCCCGCTGGCATCCGTCACGTCCCGGCGCGCGTTGAAGATATTGTCGATGCCGATCGACACGCGTGCTCCGCGCAGGAAGGGATGCCGTTTCACCAGCGAGGGCATCTGCCCCAGATTTGCGAACAGCCGCAGGTCGACCGTGGTCAGGCTGCCGAAGTCAAGTCGTGATGGGCCGCCGCTCGTGCCGCTCAGGGCGCCGTTGACATGGGTGCCGCTTTCCCAGTTGACGCCCAGCCGCGCGCCCAGGCCGTTGTTGCTGTAGCCGACTCGTCCCTCAATCTCGTGCCGGGGCTGGCCGCCGGACGATCCCGTCGCGTCGCCGTCCAGCAGATTGAGCTGTGGCACGCCCGGCGCGATCAGGATGCTCTCGGTCAGATGCCATGTATGATAGAGGCTGAAGCTCAGCCGTCCGCCGCCGCCACCGCCTCGTCCGCCACCAAAACCACCCGGTCCGCCAAAGCCCCCGCCCGGCCGACCGCCTCCTCCTCCGGGACCGCCTTGCCCCCCGTCGCCGCGCCGGCCCGCGTTATCCGGCCCGCCAGGCGCTGCGCCGTCCGGGCCGCCCGGCGGCGCCTGGCCCTGCTCGCCGCGGCCGCGATTGCCGAACAGGCCGCGCAGATCCTGCAACTCCTTGGGCCGATCCTCAGGCTTCGCCCCCGCCGCTCGCCAGGCTTCGATGACTTTTTGAATGTGCGATTTCAGCGGGAAGGACAGGTCGAAGCCCCAGCGCAACTGTTCGCTTTGCGACCGCAGATAGTTGATCGGCCGCGCGTCTATCTGTGTCAGCACCCCACCAACGCGGGTGAACCTGCCGTCGAACGCATCCTCGATCGCCGGCGTCGGCTCGGGGAAGGTGGCGATCGGATTGGTCGTGCGGCTGTTCAGATAGGTGGCGGTCAGCGTCAGGTTGGGCTTGTCGAACGGCTTGATCGTCGCGCTCAGCCGGAACTGGTCGCGCACGCTTGCCTTGAGGTCGGCATTGCCGCCGGAGATGCGGTTGACGAACACCGTCTGGCCGGTCCGATAATCGAAGACCGAGACATTGGGGGTCGAAATTTCCGGATCGCTGATCTGGTTGCCGGTCGGTGCGGCGCGGTCCTGATTGGCCGACACCAGCAACTGCGCAGCGGGAATCGGTCGCCATCGCAGTCCGTAGCCGAGCGTTGACAGCGTGCCGAAGTCGGAAAGCCGCTGGGCGGCCGCGTTCACATTGACGCCGATGTCGCCTAGGGCGCCCAGCACGCCCTTTGCCTTGCTTGTGAGCGGCACGTCCAGGCTGACCTGACCGCTGCCAATTTCCCGATGATAGTCGCTGTCCCGCTCGACGCCGCCCCGGATCGACCAGCCTTCAAAGCCGGTGGCAGACGCGCCCAGCCGCACAGCGCTGGTGACGGCACCCGCCGGCAGGTTGAACAGCGGGCCGGACAGCAGCAGGTCGCCGGCCAGCGCTTGCGACCTGGCGCTTGCCCGGTCGACCGTCGTCGATCGGTCCGTCCGCGTGCGCGTATCGGAAATGTCGCCATTGCCGGTGAAGGACCATTGCCACCCACCGCCCAGCAGGCCATTCAGCGTCAGCCCGAGATGGCCGGTAGTGCCGCGTACCTGTTGTCGCAGCGCACTGTTGCCCAGCAGGTCGCGATAGAATTGTCCATCCGGCGCGATCGGCGAAAGCAGACTGCCCGAAAGCTGGCTGAGCGTGCTGGCCGGCAGGCCCTGCAGCGCATCATTGTCCGACAGTTCGACGCGGCCGTTTACCGACATCGACACCTTGCCCAGTGCACGCGCATAGGTAGCGTTGGCCGACAGATTCTCGGTCGCGGGGCTCAGCGTGCGGTAGCGGGTGATGTCGACATAGGGCGAGGCGTTGGCGCCCGCATTGATGCCGCGCTCGCTTTCCAGCAGTGACGCGGCGGTTGCATATTTGACGTTCACCGTCAGCCGATTGTCGCCGCGTATCCGCAGCAGGCCGCCTTCGGCCGATCCGCTTTCCCCGCCGCCATCAGTGGTGGTGCCTGCGCGAAGGTCGGCCAGTTCGGCACGGAACCGCTGGCGCAGGACGATGTTGACGACCTTCTGCGTGGGTGCATAGCCATAGGACAGCGCGACCTCCTCCGGCAGGATGTCCACGCGGGCGACCGCCTCGGATGGCAGGTCCTGGATTTCGGAAAAGCTGGAAATGCGCTTGCCGTTCAGCAACACCACCGGCGTGCCGTTGGTCTGCGGCGACAATTCGGTGATCATCTCGGCGATGGAGGTGACGCCCAGCGCCCGGACATCGGCGGGCGACAATTGTTGTTCCGGCTTGATATTGCCCACCACGGCTCCGCGCTGCGGCTGGCCGGTGACGATGATCTCGTCGGTGTCGTCCACCTGCGGTGAACCGCTTCGATCCTGCCGCTCCTGCGCCATCAGCGCGCCCGGCGAAGCGCTCGCCAGGAGCAGGAAAAAGACAGGACAAGTGGAGCGGCGCACGATGAAATCCCCTTTGAACGGCATGCCTTTCCCTAGGACGCAATTGTCGTAAATTTCTACCAGCGCCAGCGGCCATTTGTCGCAAAGTGTATCGCGGTGCCCGCCGCACGCGATTGACCATTGGCGCCCCGCCGCGATATCGACGAGGCGCGCGCAGCGCGGCGAAGGACAGCCATGACGGGGGGCAATTGACCAAGGGATTCAAACAAGCGGGCGCGCTGTTCGCCTTGCTGACCGCATTGTCGTCGCTGTTGATATGCGGCCCGGCTCGTGCCGGCGGATGCAAGCTTGGCGTCATGGCCAACCTGCCCGTGACGATGGAGGGCCTGCGCGCCAGCGTGCCGGTGCAGGTCAATGGCCGCGAGACACGTTTCTGGCTGGATAGCGGCGCCTTCTTCAGCATCATGCCCAAGGCAAAGGCCTTGGAACTGGAGTTGCCCATCGGAGCCGCACCCCCCGGCCTTATGGTCGTAGGCATTGGCGGTTCGGCGAGCGTGGGGCTGGCGACGATCAAGACATTCGGAATAGTCGGCCAAAACCTCAAGAATATCGAATTTCTGGTGGGAGGCAGCGATGCCGGCAACGGTCTGATCGGCCGCAATTTGTTGGCCATTGGGGACACCGAGTTCGATCTCGCCAACGGTTCGGTCAAGATCATAAATGCAACTGATTGCGACAAGGGCGGGCTCGCCTACTGGGCGGTGGGCAAGCCTTATTTCAGCGTCCCGCTCATGAGAGGGGACAATTCACGCGACCATCTTTTTCGCCTTCCCGTCAGCATCAACGGGGTCACCGTTGTGGCTGAACTCGATAGCGGGGCACCCACGTCGCTGCTCAGCCGCCGCGCAGCCGAACGCGCGGGCATCGACCTCACCGGGCCGGGCGTCGTGCCATCTGATGGCGTCACCGGCTTCGGCCGACGGCGGGAAAAGGGGTGGATCGTACCGGTGGCCAGCGTCGCCGTGGGAGATGAGGAGATTTTGCGCACCAAGTTGGAAGTGATTGATGCCAGTATCGGCGGCGGCCCTGTGCCCGATATGTTGCTGGGTGCGGATTTCATGATGGCGCATCACATCTATGTCGCGCGCGGCCAACGTCGCATCTATTTCACCTATAGTGGCGGCAAGGCCTTCCTGACAGGACCGTCTCCGGACGATGAGGCTGGTTCTCATCCGGTTGCGCTACCCGTCGGCAAGGTTCTGGTAGAGGCCGTAAACGGCGTCCAGGACCCCAAGACGGCAGAGGAGTTCGCCCGGCGTGGAAATGCCCGTCTGGCATTGGCGAAAACCGAAGCGGCGCTTGCGGACCTTAGCGAAGCTATCCGCTTGGCCCCTCAAAACGCCAGCTTCTATGGGGACCGTTCCCGGGCCTACCAGGCCCAAGGCGCGACCGATCGGGCGAAGGCGGACATCGATAAGGCGCTGGCGATCGATCCCGCCAATGGCGAATTGCTTATCGTGCGAGCGGGTGAACGCTTGAACAACGGCGACAAAGCCGGTGCGCTCGCCGACACCGAGGCGGCAGCGAAGATCATAGCGCCGTCGTCGCTGCCGGCCGTGGAGGTCGCCCAGTTGTTCGTGGGAGTGGGCCAGCCAGCGCGTGCCATCACCTTGTACAGCGCGGTCATCGACGCCCATCGCGCCGACAGTAAACTGGGCAAGATGCTGAACGGCCGCTGCTGGACGCGCGGTCTCGCCAATGTGGATCTCGATTTGGCGCTCGACGATTGCAATCGCGCGATCAAGCGTGACGGGGTCAACGCCGCGTATCTCGACAGCAGGGCGCTCGTCTATTTCCGCAAGCGCGACTTCAAGGCTGCACGGGCCGATTATGACGCAGCGTTAATCCTTGCCCCGGATGCCGCCTGGCCGCTCTACATGCGCGGGCTCGTCAAGATCGCGTCCGGGGACGGCGGTGAAGGCAAGGCGGATCAGGCGGCCGCGCTGGCGATCGATGCGGATATCGTGCGGACTGCCGCCGACCGGGGCGTTGCGAACTGAGTTATCGTCCGAACTTGCGCTGCGTCTTTCCGTAGCGCAACTTCCGCGTCCCAGGCTTCCCTTCGACAGCCCTTCCCCTTGGCGTGGCCACCCGGTCCTCCGCCGGCAGCCCAAGCTCCTCCGCCTCCAGCTTTCGGATCTCGTCGCGGATTCGCCCGGCCTCTTCAAATTCCAGGTCCGCGGCGGCCGCGCGCATCTTCTTTTCCAGATCCTCGATATAGGCGCGCAGATTGTGGCCGACGAGGTGCGGCCTGTCGTCGAGGCCGGTGTCGATCGTGACCTGATCCTTGCTCGCCACATGGGCGATGATGTCGCCGATGTTGCGCTTGATGGTGGTCGGCGTGATGCCGTGCTCCAGATTATAGGCCTGCTGCTTTTCGCGGCGCCGCGAGGTTTCGTTGAGCGCGCGCTCCATCGAACCGGTGATGCGATCGGCATAGAGGATGACCCGCCCGTCGACGTTGCGCGCCGCCCGCCCGATCGTCTGGATCAGCGAGGTTTCAGAGCGCAAGAACCCCTCCTTGTCCGCGTCGAGGATGGCAACCAGCCCGCATTCGGGAATGTCCAGCCCCTCGCGCAGCAGGTTGATGCCGACGAGCACGTCATAGACGCCCAGCCGCAGGTCGCGGATCAGTTCGATACGCTCCAGCGTCTCCACGTCCGAATGCATGTAGCGGACCTTGATCCCCGCTTCGTGCATGAACTCGGTCAGATCCTCGGCCATCCGTTTGGTGAGCGTCGTCACCAGTGTGCGATAGCCTTTCTTCGCCGTCTCCTTCGCCTCGTGGATCAGATCATCCACCTGATCCTCAACCGGCTTGATTTCGACCGGCGGGTCGATGAGCCCGGTGGGGCGGATCACCTGTTCGCTGAACACGCCGCCGGTCCGCTCCATCTCCCACGATCCGGGCGTTGCCGACACGCTGACCGTCTGCGGTCGCATCGCGTCCCATTCGTTGAACCGCAGCGGCCGGTTGTCGATGCAGCTTGGCAGGCGAAAACCATATTCGGCGAGCGTGATCTTGCGCCGATGGTCGCCCCGCGCCATCGCGCCGAGCTGGGGGATGGTCTGATGGCTTTCGTCCACGAACAGCAGCGCGTTCTCCGGCAGATATTCGAACAGCGTCGGCGGCGGCTCGCCGGGCAGGCGGCCGGTCAGGAAGCGGGAATAATTCTCTATTCCCGCGCAGCTACCTGTCGCCGCGATCATCTCAAGGTCGAAATTCGTCCGCTGTTCCAGCCGTTGCGCCTCCAGCAGCTTGCCTTCGGCCACCAGTTCCTTCAGCCGCTCCGCCAGTTCGTGGCGGATCGCCTCCATCGCCTGCTTGAGCGTGGGGCCAGGCGTCACATGGTGGGAGTTGGGAAAGACCTTCACATAATCCAGTGCGGCGATCTTTTTCCCGGTCAACGGGTCGAATTCGACAATTTCCTCGATCTCGTTGCCGAAGAAGGAAACGCGCCAGGCCGTGTCCTCATAATGGCTGGGGAAGATTTCGAGATTGTCGCCCTTCACCCGGAAATTCCCGCGCGCGAACGCCGCGTCATTGCGCTTATATTGGAGTGCGACCAGTTTGCGAATGATCTCCCGCTGATCCTCGACCTGCCCATTCTTCATCGAAAAGGTCATGGCCGCATAGGTTTCGACCGAGCCGATGCCGTAAATGCAGGATACCGACGCCACGATCAGCACATCGTCCCGCTCCAGAAGCGCGCGCGTGGCCGAATGGCGCATCCGGTCGATCGCCTCGTTCACGCTCGACTCCTTTTCGATATAGGTGTCGGACCGCGGCACATAGGCTTCGGGCTGGTAATAGTCATAATAGCTGACGAAATATTCGACGGCATTTTCGGGGAAGAAGCTTTTGAACTCCCCATAGAGCTGTGCGGCCAATATCTTGTTGGGCGCCAGCACAAGGGCCGGGCGCTGCATCGCCTCGATCATCTTGGCCATGGTGAAGGTCTTGCCGGATCCCGTAACGCCCAACAGCACCTGGTCCCGCTCGCCCGCGCGCGCCTGCTCCACCAGTTCGGCGATCGCGGTCGGCTGGTCGCCCGAGGGTTCATAGTCGGAAACCAGCTTGAACTTCCGCCCGCCCTCGCTCTTTTCGGGGCGCGCGGGGCGGTGGGGGACGAAGCCTTCGCCGGTCTCCGGCTCGTCCAGAGTGGTGCGGATTTGAATTGTCATCGCTGCTTGATATGGTTCCCCTATCGGAAGGGTGCAACAGGGAGGATATCGATGCGCAGGACGGCTCTATGCCTGATGGGGATCGCGGCGTTGCTCGCCGGCTGCGGCAAGAAGCCCGCAAGCGAGCCGCAAACGCACGAGGAAGTGAAGGCGCAAGCACAGAAGATCCAGCTCAAGCCGGGCCAGTGGCAGGGCAGCTACGACCTGGAAGACATCGACATGCCGAACATGCCGGGCGGCGGCGCGCAGATGAAAGAGCAGATGAAGAAGGCGATGAGCCGAACGGCGATCACCTATTGCGTGTCGCCCGAGGAAGCGGCGAACCCCAGCGGCAAGATGTTCTCCGGCCAGGAAAACAAGGATTGTACCTACAAGGGGTTCGATGTCAGCGGCGGATCGGTGAAGGGCGAAATCGCCTGCAAGTCCGAACATGGCACGATGAACGCCGTTATGTCGGGCAGCTACGCGCCGGACAGTTATGAAATGCACATGGACATGAAGATGGCGGGCGCGCCCGGCGGCATGGACATGCACATGAAGGCCAGGAGCAGCGGCAAGTGGGTCGGGGCGACCTGCGCCAAGTCGTAGGGGATGCGGGCGGCGGGCGCGGACCGATGCTGGCTCTGCGCCCGCTCGCTCGGGCGCCCGATTGCCACGCCCCACCCGCGCCGGGCACTGCCGCTTTTTCTCTTGCGCTTTGCCCGCGCGCGAGCGAGCCTCCGCCCGTTCCGTGAAGAGAACAGGGGAGAGGATATGCAGAAATTGATGTTGGCGGCATCGCCGCTGATGCTTGCGCTCGGCCTTGCCGCGTGCGGCAATGACGCGGCGCCAGCGCCGGAGGCGGTGGAGGCGCCCATCATGATGAGGGCCGGCGAATGGGCGCTCGTGCGCAAGACCACCGGCTACAACACACCGACCGTAACGCCGGCTGAATATCAGGCCGCGCTCAGTCAGACTGAGCAGGACAAGCTGTGCATCGCCATCGATGCCAAGGGGCTGCCCGATCCGGATGCCCTTGCAGGGAGCGAAGGCAAGGATTGCACCTACAAGGACAAGCTGCTGCACAAGGGCCGGCTGATCGCGACCCTGTCATGCAAGTCCGGCGCGGGCACGTCGGAAATCGCAGTGGAAGGCAATGTCACCGCCGACACGCTGACGCTCGGCAGCATCACGACGAAGACGCAGAACGGCAGCCGCGTGCTGCGTACCACCCATGACCTGACCGGCAAGCGACAGGGGGAATGCAGCAAGGCCTGACGTTCGCGGTCGGGCATGCCAGCAGAAGGGGGCAGTGCACCTGCTGATGCGAGACATCAGTGAAACTGCCTGCTTTTGCGGGTCGGCGGGGCCGATACGATCCGCCGTCCGAAATCGCCAATGCAGCTGGCCTTCATCTGTGCCATCCTCCGCGCAGCGTTGATATTGCTGCCTGGGAGTCGTGTCATGCTGTTTCATCTTTCCATCGCCGCCCATGATCCGAAGCATGTTGCAGAAGTGATCGCGGAAATGTGGCGCGGTGAAGCCTTCTATTTTCCGCCGGTGACACCCGGCAGCTGGATCGCCTTTGCGGGCGATGACCGCGGCACGGCGATCGAGGTCTATCCGATCGGCACCACGCTGCGCGAGCAGGAGGGCGACGCAGACGCCTATGGCGAGCAGGGCAGCGATCAAAGCTTCACCGCTACTCATGCCGCGCTGGCCACGCCGCTCAACCAGGACGAGATCATGGGCATCGCCAAGCGCGAAGGCTGGCCCGCCAAATATCGCAAGCGCGGTGGCGCCTTCGGCGTCATCGAATTGTGGATCGAGGGACGCCAGATGGTCGAGATGCTGACCGCCGACATGCAGGCGGAATATCTGGCCTCGATGACGATGAGCAACTGGCGCGCGATACTGGACGCTGGCGCGCCGGCCTGAGGCGGCATGGGGATGGAGGCCGCGTCGGGCCTTCATCACCTCAGATCAGTCGCTATTGCAGCGCCTCGATCGCCCGGTGATCACAGTGCCGCGTGCCACGCCGCACGGCGGAATAACCGGGCACCTGAAGCGACTGGCCGATGCGCAGCGGCGCGAAGCGGTCGCGGGGGATGCCCTCGCAGCGGAGATGCAGTTCCAGCATCCGGGGCGGGGTGCTCCAGGCTTCGTAGGAGAGGCGGAACGTTCCCCAATGGATGGGAATCGCTGTCGAGGCCCGCAACTTTTCGAACGCCTGCACTGCGCGTTGGGGTCCGATGTGCGAATCCGCCTCCATCTGTCCCGGGAAGAAGCGGAACGCGCCGATCGGGATCATCGCCAGGCGGATCGGACCCAGCCTGGCGGCTTCCTCCGGCCAGGCCATATCGCCTGCGCCAGTGTCGCCGGCGAAGAAGATGTTACCCGCTCGTGTCTGGATGACGAAGCTTGACCATAGCGCGCGGTTGCGATCGGTGCCCCAGCGGCTGCTCCAGTGATGGTTGCGCAGCACATGGACCCTGTAATCCGGGCAATGTTCGTAATTTTCACACTGGATCACCGTTCTGTCGCCAAGGCCGTTGAGCGCGGCGCCGCTGATCGACTGTCCCCAATCCAATGCTGTCGAGGGGATGCCATGGGCCTTCAATATCGAGTCATTGCCCAGGCTGGTGATGATTTTCGGCCGGTCCCTTTCCCATAATTTCCTGAGGGTTGGGATGTCCATATGGTCATAATGATCGTGGCTGATGACGATGAGGTCGATCTTCGGCAGGTCGTCGAACCCGATGCCCGGCTGCGTCACCCGGCGCGGACCCAGCGGCGGGAAGGGGCTGGCATAGTCCGACCAGATCGGGTCGGTCAGGATGTTGAGTCCCGCCGCCTGCACGAGTACCGTCGCATGACCAACCCAGGTCGCGACCATGCCTCGTGGCGCGGCGAAGGGCGCCGGCCGGGCAGGCTTGACCGCAACCGCGTCCGGCCATGGCGGCCGGCCATCCTGCGCCAGCAGCCAACGCGCGATGAAGCCGCGCCGATTGCTGCCCGGCGGGGTGGAAAAGAAGATTTCGCCATCCGGATTGGAAAAATGCGCTCCGTCGAAATGGCGGCTGACCGGACCCTGATAATAGATGCGGTCGAGGAAGGGCGGAACGATGGTGATGGCCAGACATAGCGCGACGACCAGGAACAGCAGCGCCGCGCCCGCGCCCCGCGCGACTTTCCCGATGATGCGGCCCATTCTGTCTCCCGCCCTGATGTCGAAACAGCGAGATAGCGCCCATCCGCCGCAGGGCAAGAGGAGTCTGCGGCTGGTCGCTGACGGTCAGTGGCGCACGCGTCGCAGCCAGCTGCGCAAACGGCCTTGTGATCCGGTCCGGGTGGAAAGACCCCAACGCGCGGCCTTCTCCTTCGAGATAGGGGACGTCGTAGGCATGCAGATCCTTCTTGGCGCAAGCCACCTCTGACGGTTTCGCGCGCTGACTAGCCATGGTGACACTGATCTCGCTAGCCGACCCGGTGCGCGCCACATTTGACCTTTTGCCTGGTTGGGCGGCGCGCATGCATGGCCTTCGCGTAGGCGCCGGGCGGCACTTCACGCGGGCTTTGACAGGCCTTTCCATCCCGCTTGTTCTTTGGAGCGCCCTCAAACAGCGGCGCCTGCCTTGTGACCTTCGTGAATTGCAGCCTGGAGATAGCGGGGGGAATTGGCATCGCCGACGATGTGGAGATGATCGACTTGCTCCAGCAATGCGTCATAGACGTCGCGGTTGGGACGATTGTGGGATATTACGACCACGGTATCGGCCGGCAGCCGGACGCTGTCGGCGTCAGTACCGAACAGATGGGACGGGCCGACCAGCACCCCGCCTTCGTCGATCGCGATGCCGCGCGTGCGGATCATGTAGCGGAACGGCTTGCCCTGCATGCGCTGCAGATAGGGTTCGACCATCAGCGTCGTCCGGGCCAGCGGGGCGAGTTCGATACAGGGCGTGACATAGGTGACCTCCAGCCCCTGGTTGATCAGGAACTCTGCCGACCCGAGGCCCTCGAAATGCCCCACATCGTCGATCACGACCGCGCTGCGCCCCAGATTTGTCGGAGTCGCCATGAACAGTTCCGTCGAGGAGATCACGCCCCTGCGCTCGACATTGCCGATCGGCTCGCCGGGATGCGAAATCTGGACCCCATCCATCCGCTCCATCGCCCCCGTCGCGATCACGATGGCATCCGCGCCGATGTCGAGCGCGCCTTGGGCATCCAAATAGGTGCTCAGCCGGACATCGACGCCGAGTCGATACACTTCGGCCTCAAGCCAGACGACGATATCGGCCAATGTGTGTCGCGCGGGCGCCTTCGCGGCGGCTCGCACAGATCCGCCAAGCGTCGGGCTGGCCTCGGCGAGGATAACCTTGTGACCACGCGTGGCGGCTACACGCGCGGCTTCAAGTCCCGAAGGGCCTCCGCCCACTACCAGGATCGTGCGGGGGACCGCCACGCGCTCCAGCAGATGATCGCCCCGTTCGAGCTCATGGCCGGCACCCGCGTTGACGGTGCATTCGCTCGCCAGCCCGATGAGAAGATTGGCGACGCACGCCTGATTGCAGGCGATGCAGGGGCGAACCCTTTCGCTTTCGCCGGCCAGGCTCTTAACGATGAGGTTCGGGTCCGCGATCATCGCCCTGACGAAGCCGACCATATCGGCGTCGCCCGCGCGAATGACCTGATCGGCCTCCTCCAGCGTTCGGAAGCGTCCGGTGACGAGTGTCGGCAGCCCGACCGCGCGCGTGATCGCAATGCTTGTCGGCATTTCATAGCCGGCCGGTTCGTTCATTCCGCCGATCATCTTGTCGTTGCGGTTATAGTTGCCGACCGACACGTCCACGAAATCGATCAGTTGCCGTTCTTCCAGCATGTGCGTGATCCGCAACGTGTCATCCAGCCCGATGCCGCCGGGCGTCAGATCTGTGCCCACGCGCACGCCCACGACGAAATCAGGCGATACCGCGTCACGGACAGCGGCGACGAGCTCCATCGTGAAACGGGCGCGATTTTCGAAGCTGCCGCCATAATCATCGTCGCGATTGTTGGTAGCGGGGGAAAGAAACTGATGGGGAAGATAGCCATGCGCGCAGTGCAACTCGACGCCATCGAGACCGTAATCCTCCATGCGCCGGGCGCAGTCGGCATAGGCTCCGATGATCGCGTCGATCATGGCTTTGGTCATCGGGGTCGGAACCACGCGGCGCACGATGTTGGGCACGTCGGATGCGCTCCACGGCACCGACCCGTCGAAGCCAGCATAATGGCCGCCGTGCCAGAGTTGCTGGAACACCTTCGTTCCGTGCGCCTTTACGCGATCGGCGAACCTGCGCATCCCATCCTCGGCCGCCGGGCTGAAGATGTCCATGAACCCTGCGGTTGTCTGGTGGACCGATCCGATCTCGTTGATGATAAGGCCGACGCCCTTGCGCGCTCGCTCTTCATGATAAGTGATCACGGCGTCGCTCATCATTCCAAAGCTCAGGCCCATCGCGTGCGCCGGTCTGTATATCCTGTTCCTGATTTCCAGATTGCCGAGCTTGATCGGACTATTCACATGTGTGTACGCCACAACCCCTCCAAAGGCCTTGTCTTGTTGCAGTATTGAGGACAAAGCCATTATGCCGCGACACTGAAAAGCAGCGCCGCGTCCCCAGTCATTTCTTGCCGAATGCTATCATGGCGCCTTGTGCCAGGGAATGTGCCCAATGGCACAGGCTTGCCCCATTCTACATGGCTCGCGCGCGCCACCTCTTCATGTCTCGCGGCGGTGAGGGGCCGGCAAGGCTTGCATCGGCCCATCGTCGCGTTAGCAGCGATTATGCATTCTGAAGCAAATGTCGTACTGCATCCTCGCATGATCGCGCTTGTTGGCGGATCGACCGGGAGCGCCGGAGAATGACGAAGAAGCAAATGGCCAAGGACCTCTCGACAAAGGAAGCGATGATCGTGGCGGCCGAGCGCCGCTTTGCGCTGAACGGGATGGAAGGGACGTCGATGCGGCAGATTGCCATCGACGCCGGGCAGCGAAATGAATCGGCCGCGCATTATCATTTCGGGTCCCGCGAAGGTCTTATCAGGGCCATCCTCAGCTATCGCATCGCCACGCTCAATGCGCGTCGACAACAACTGCTTCAGCAAGCCAGGGACAGGCGGGAGAAGCTAATTTCACCGCGCGAGATCGCATCCATCTTCATTCTTCCGATGGCTGACGAGATCTTTCTGAATTGGCGGAACTGCTACTGGGTTCGTTTCATTTCGCACTTATGGTCGATCGAGAAGTTCCAGTATCTAGCATCGGAATTCGAATCCAGCTCGTCCGCGCTGACCGAAGCCAATGATCTTCTTCGAACGATACCCGGGGTCGACCCGATGATCCTTGAAGTACGAAGAACGATCCTGCGTCGCGATGTCGTGTGGGGCCTCTCGCGGGTAGAGGCGATGTCTTTCCATGAGAGCCGCGAGATGTGTGAATTGCATGTCGCCAACCTCGTGGACATGATCGCGGCCGGCATATCGGTGCCTCCATCCCAAGACACTATTGTCAAGGCGAACGCCGTGGACGCAACCCGCGCGCCCGCATTGGAAATGATGCGGTCCGCATCACGCCTTTGACAAAACCGGCGCTTATGCCGCTTGCACGCGCCTTGGTCTGACCGTCAGCCGAGGTGTAGGCTAGATAGCTGTTGCGCGGCGCTGCTAATGAAGTACATTAATGACCATCATTGAAAGGCTTTGACGGGGCGACTCGCCATCGGCTTTCAGTCTTTGTCCGGAACCAGGAGTAGGATGCGATGTCGAACGACCGTCAGATGGTGATAGGCTGGCTGATGGAGCCGGCTGGGACTCACGCCGCAGGTTGGCAAGAATTTACCGACCGGAGGGACGTTGCAAATGATATCCACCATTTCGCGGAGATGGCGAGGGAGGCCGAAGCGGCCAAGCTGGATTTTATCTTTCAGGCAGATTCTTCGTCGATCCGGCCCGGTCCCATCGACGCCGTCGCGCGCCAGCCAACCTACGCAAACATGCTCGAGCCGTTTACGCAAATGGCCGCGCTTTCGCAGGCGACGTCGCGCGTCGGGCTGGTGTCGACCGCCTGCACCAGCTTCTGGGAACCGTTTAATCTCGCCCGTCTCGCGGCGTCTGTCGATCATATCAGCGGTGGCCGGTTCGGCTGGAACATCGTCACGGGCCGGCACCCCCTCGCCGCCCCTAATTTCGGCCATGATACCATCGCGCACGCCGATCGGTACAAGCGCGCCCACGAATTCACGGAAGTGGTTCTGGGCTTGTGGGACAGTTATGAAGACGATGCTTTCTGCCGCGATCCCCAGTCCGGCTACTATTTCGACCCGACCAAAATCCATGCCCTCGATCACAAGGGAGAATATTATAACGTCCGTGGTCCGATGAATCTGGGACGGCCGCCGCAAGGTTGGCCCGTACTGGTGCAGGCCGGGGCCTCCGGAGACGGCCAGGATTTCGGCGCGCGATTTGGAGAGGTGATTTTCTCGATCAACGGCACGCTGGAACGCGCCGGCAAATTTTACGAGGATATCAAAGGGCAGTTGGCCAAATATGGCCGCGAGCGCGACGAGATGCGCGTTCTGAGCGCGTTACAGGTCGTCGTCCGCGAAACAGCTCAGGAAGCGACCGACGCTTTTGAGGACATGCAGCGCAGGCTTCATCCTGAATTGATGAAGCATACCGTTTCCTATGACCTGGAAACCGACGTCATGGACCTGGATGTCGACGATTATGTCACGCTGGACCGGCTTCCAGTCGAGGCCAACTCCAGCAAATCGGCGGATGCGCTCTTGCGCGAGTGGCTATCCGAGCGGCCGATGACAGTGCGCGAGCTCTACTACAAATTCTCGCAGTCGCGTTCAGCCAAAACCATCTACGGATCGCCCGGCGAGGTCGCCGACGTGATGGAGGAGTGGTTCACAGCAGGCGTCGCCGATGGCTTCATGACGTTGTTTCCACTGGAGTCGGGAATGCGGGATTTCGGCCGGCTGGTCGTGCCCGAACTTCAACGCCGGGGGCTGTTCCGCCAGGACTATGAAGGAAGCACGCTTCGCGACCATCTTGGCCTCAAACGGCCCGTCTGGAATGCGCGGCAGTTTCACCAGGCGGAAGGATAGATCGGACCTTGCGAAAGTTGATCGATCTTAAGGTTCCGAAATAGAAATGACTTCGGTAGCGCAGGCAAGACGATTCAGCAACGAGTTGGGGACAGGAGAAGGCGATGTTCACGCACGTCATGGTGGGCGCCGATGATATCGAGAAATCGAGACGGTTCTACGATGCCCTGTTCGAGATATTGGGTGTCGGCCCCGGCTATACCGATTCCAGAGGACGAGTATTCTACCGCATGCCGACAGGCGCATTCGGCATCACGAGGCCGATTGACGGAAAGGCGGCCTGCAGCGCCAATGGGGGGACGATCGGCTTCGCCGCCAGTACGCCGGATCAAGTCAAGGCATGGCATGATGCCGGTCTGCGCGCCGGGGGCACCAGCTGCGAAGATCCTCCCGGCGTACGCAGCGGCTTCGGCGCATATGCGGCCTATTTGCGCGATCCGGCGGGCAACAAGCTTTGTGCATCCTGCGCGGTGTGACCGCGATCACTCCGCAAATCGGGCGTCAAGTCGATAGGCTTTGCGGAGCAATGCCGGCCATGCGAGCGAATCCGCCATCGCCTTGAGAACCACGGGCGCCTCCTTTGCCATCGCATCGATGACGGAATGCGACGCCTGATGGAGATTATCCGTGCCAGCGGACAGGGCGTGGACCTGCGCCTCGCATGCGCGTTCGAGAAAATACATCTTCAAAAATGCCTGCCCGACGGTCTCTCCGACCGCGAGCGTGCCGTGATTCCGGAGCAGCATCGTGCTTTTTCCGCCGAGATCGGCGACGATCCGCTCCCTTTCGTTCAACTGGACGCCGCCTTCATAGTCATGATAGCCAAGGTCCGAGCATATCGCCATGGCGCTCTGGGTAAGCGGCAGCAAGCCATGCGACTGCGCAGAGACAGCCTGACCATAGGGGGTGTGCAGGTGAAGGACGGCCTGGGCGTCGTGCCGCGACATGTGCACCGCCGAATGGACCGCGAACGCCGCCGGGCTGATGGTGAACGGCGTAGGGTCGGTCGGAACGCCATCGACGTCAACCTTGACCAGGCTGGATGCGGTCACTTCCTCGAACATCAGGTCGAACGGATTGAGCAGGAAATGATTTTCCTGTCCCGGAACACGCGCTGAAAGATGCGTGAAGATGACATCATCCCAGCCGAAATGGGCTATCAGGCGATAGGCGGCGGCGAGGTCGACGCGGATTTGCCATTCGGCGTCGCTGACCCTGTGTTTCATCGATGGCAGGTCGACTGTGCGCTCCCGCGCACGCCCGGAAATAGCGACATATTCCGCGCCAGGCTGTTCGATTGCCTTTCTCGCTGAGTGTGCCATCCTGTCTCTCCTGGGGTTGTTTATCGTTCATCGATCCAAAAGCGGGTCACGCGAGATTGCCCGCAATGTGCGCGCTCGGCAATTACCAGTCTGATATATTTTCGGCGTCATTCCATCAGTGAATCGATAATGGTGAAGCGTTGAACTATCCCGGTTGCGAAGAAAATCACGAATCGCCGGTTGTTGCGTTTCCGTCCTCATTGCGGGCTGAACAGCTTCTACCGACAAGGATTTGACAGGAGAGAGTGCAATGCCTGAAGACAAACCGACCCTAACGCTCGATTACAAGGGGGCTGGAGACCCTTATGGCTACCTTTCGGGGGTGGAAGGCTATGAGCTTCCGCAGGAGTGGGTCGAAAACATGGAAGTGCCCGAACTGCACTCCACGCGCATCATCGCGTCCTATAATCAGGCGGGATTCGAGCGCAGCGGCGCTTACATGCAGCCGATATTTCTCGATCCGGAATATGGCGCTCTGACCATGGCGCAGCGGGAATTCATCGGCGTCGTCGTCTCCGCCGTGAATGCGTGCCCCACCTGCCTTATCATCCATAGCCACAAGCTGGGCGAGTTGATCGGCGACCATGGGCGGGCGCGGCGGATCGCCATCAACTATCGCGCGGTCGGCTTAAGCCGGCAGGAACGAGCCATTGCCGACTATTGCGTCAAATTGACCGAACAGCCCGGCCGGATGGAAGCCGCCGATGTGCAGTCGTTGCGCGATACCGGACTGAGCGACGAGGAAATTTATTATGTCATCGAAACCGCGGCGGTGTTCAACCTCACGAACCGCATGACGTCCGGCTACGGGATGCGCCCGGACGACGACTTCATGGCTTCGATCGTGCCCAACACCTGACGCCATACCGCCGGGGAGGCTGCTTGCGCAACCTTCCCGGCGGGCCTCCTGAATGGCTTGCTCCAAAGTGGGGGCGCGAAGAACGGTCAGATTTCAGGCATGTTCCGGATGTTCGACTTGCCGCCCGTCATCGCGCGGCCAAGCAGTTCCAGCGACAGGCCGGCATTGAGCGCATTATGGCGCGACCCCACGCTAAGGTCCCGCCACAGCCGCTGGGTGGGGCTGGACAGGACGAAGGTGCTTGGCCCGGCGATGTCGAGCAGAATATCGGCCGCTTCTCTCAGGAGGCGCATGGCATAGCCGCAATCGGCCTGCGTTTTCACCTTCTCCATGATGGTGGCGGGCCGTTCCTGCGCAATGCGGTCGACCACGTCGCATGCCCTGTGGACATGCATCCAGGCGGAATCGATCTTGATCGCTGCTTCGCCCAACCTGGCCAGCAGCTGCTGGGAATCCGACTGGCGATCATATTGCCAGCCGATGATCGGGCGATCGTTCATCTTCTGCCGGACCGCCTCCAGCAATCCGGCCGCCGCTCCCATCATGGAAGGAAGGACGGTGAGGCCGAATTGCGGTTCGAACGGCCAGAGGTCGCGCGGTTCGGGAGGATTGGCGCCCACGAAGGCGGCCATGTTCGCCAGATCGCTATCCCGAACGAACAGCGTTGCCGGCACAGCATGCCCGTCCGCCTTCACGCGGTTGCTGCCCGATGCCGACATGCCGGCAACATTCCAGTCGCGAACGATTTCGACATCGTTGCTCGCCAGGTCAATGAACAGACTGCCGGTGTCGATCTGCGCGCCGCTGTCATCGCGCACGATCACCCCGCAAAGCGCCCAGTCGGCATGCAGGCATCCCGACGCGTAGGGCCATTGGCCAGTCACGACATAGCCATCGCCCGACTTCACCGCGACACCGGTCTTGGCCCCGATGAAACAGCTGAGTTCATCCCCTCTCCGCGAAAGCTGCTGCGTCATATGGTGCGGCAGCGACGCGACCATGCCGGTCGTCCCGGTCAGAAGGCCATAGGCCCAGGCGGAACCAGGGCATACCTTTCCGATTTCGGCGACTGTTTCGACAAAGGTTCGCATGGACGCGCCTTCACCCCCGGCGCGGCGTGCCACGGTGATCCGGAACAGCCCAGCGGCTTTCAGCGCTTCGAAGACGGGCGGCACGATGCAGCCCTGTTCTTCTGCCTCCGCAGCGTGGCTGGCGATCAGCGGTTGAAGCTCCTTCGCCCGGTCCATGGGCGTGGGCGGATCGTTGCTTTCGCGGCTGATGTCGATGATCTGGGCCATGTCGAATATGCTCCGGTGAGGATCATTCACTCAAAGATTGTCAGGATTGATCAGAAGCCGCATCGCTTCCGCAGCCACTGCACCGTGAGACGCGAAAGTGCGATCCTCTTGGTCAGCAGCGCGTGATCGGAGTCGAGGATCACTTCGTCGAATACCCGTACGCCAGCATCGCGCATCGCCTTCGCGATAGGCCGGTGCGAGGTTTCGAGCGGGGCGACCGTGTCCCTCATGGCGCCGACCAGAAGCACGTTGCTGTCGACAAGACGCGCTGCCTGCACGGTAGGCCGCATCCGGTCGAAATCGGCCGGCGTCATGTCCTTGAGGACGCTTTCGACCTGGATTCGCCCGGCGGACATCCTGATGACACGTTCCTCTCGTTGC
Source organism: Sphingobium mellinum (assembly GCF_037860795.1). Lineage (NCBI taxonomy): Bacteria > Pseudomonadati > Pseudomonadota > Alphaproteobacteria > Sphingomonadales > Sphingobiaceae > Sphingobium > Sphingobium mellinum. The sequence continues at coordinate 145,138 of NZ_JBANRK010000005.1, forward strand.
CGCGCCAATTCCACAGCCTCGGGGCTGGCCGTGGGGATCATGCTGTTCGGTGCAACTGCGATCACCGACTGGATCTGGGGGTCTTCGGCACAGGCTGTCAGGCTGACATTGCCGCCCCCACCACTCAGGCCCATCACGGCTATCCGCGAGGGATCGGTCCGCCAGGGGCGGCCCTGCATCGTCAGGATTTCGCCCGCAGCGGCGCTGCGCACATATTCCGCGGCGGCAAGAAGATCATCGACCGCGCCTGTCAGCGTGTAGCGGTGCTGATTGTCCCACATGCCTCGCGGGTGGAACGTCATGACATTGATGCCCGCGTTCATGAGCGGGATGATGACGCTTTCCAGACGGTCGCCGCCATACCATTGCGGACTGAGGATCACCGTGCCCTTCGGTTGCTGGCCCTGCGCGATCCAGGCTGTGGCGTGGACCACCGATCCGCCGCTGATGAAATGGGTGACGAACTGTTCGACGGGAAAATCGGGATCCAGGACGCAAGGGTCGCTCACGCTGCTGTCTATGAGATCATGGGGGTCGAAGGTGGAAATCTCGTTCATATGCTGGTCCTTGGTTGACGGGTGGTCATGGGGCGTTCGCCTTCAGCCGATGATAGGCGCCTTCGTTCAACCCAAGGCCGCACAGGAGCAGCCCGACAAGAGCCACGGGAAGTCCCAAGGCCAGCAATGACCAGCCCAGCATATCGCCGGACCCGAAGACCTTGTCCGTGATGAGTCCCACGATCGTCGGACCCAGGCCGATGCTGCACAGAGCGAGGATCAGATATTGCAGCGCAATGATCTGCCCGCGCATGTTCGCCGGCACCGCCTCCTGTAGGGCGAGAGGGGTCGCGCTTTGCACCATGGCCACGCTGAACAAGACGACGGTGAAGCCGGCTACGGCCAACCATGTGGACGGCATCAGGCCGAAAAACGCTGCCGGAACGAATGTCACGAACCCGAAAAACATGGGACGCGTACGCCCGCTCAGCGCTCCCTTGCGTATGAAACGGTCGGAGATCCCCCCGCTGAGCAACGTTCCCGCGACGGAACCGATGATCATTGCCGCGCCGATCGGCCAAGCGGTAGCCGCGGGCGAAAGGCCGAAATTACGCTGGAGCATCGTCGGCGCCCAGGCCCCCGCGCCGTAACCGGCCGTCGCAGCAAGCGTGCCGGCGGCGGAAATCCGGATCAGCAGCCCCTTGTACGCCCACACATAGGCAAGGAACGCGCGTATCGAGGCTTCTTCCCCAGCAACCACGTCGCGTCGCGCGGGCTCCCGGATCGTCAGCATGAGAAGGCAGGCGAAGAGACCCGGCATGCCCGCGAACAGGAACAGCAGCCGCCAGGGTTCTAGGGTCGTGAGCCCGCCCAGGCTGAGTCCCGTGGCAGGGATCAGGCTGAGCAGCATGCCGCCCAGCAACAGCGACGCGCCCGCCCCAAGGGACATGGCCATGTAATAGATGCTCGTCGCGAGCCCACGCTTTTGTGGTTCGAAAAAGTCGATGAGCAGCGAATAGGCGGCCGGACCCAGAACGGCTTCTCCGACGCCGACACCGGTGCGCAACAGAAGCAACATTTCATAGCTGGAAGCGAAGGCCGAGAGGGAAGTGAGCACGCTCCAGGCCAGCAGCCCGAACAAGATGATGTTCCGGCGGTTTCGACGATCCACCATCCGTCCGAACGGAATGCCGAAGATCGCATAGGTCAGGGCGAAGCCATAGCCGTGAAGCAGGCCGAATTGCGTGTCGCTGATCCCGAAGTCCCGCTTGAGCGGCGCCACGATAATCGTAGTGATGTGCCGGTCGAGCTGCGAAAGAAGCGTGACGATGCACAATATGGCGAGCGCATACCAAGCTCCGGCCATTGCCGCCGACTCCTGTCGTCGCGCAGGAGGCGACCGGTAGCCCGGCTCTTCCGCCACGGCATGTTCCAGTGCTGTTTCTGCTTCGATGCCCATCAATATCGATCCTCGTAGGAGGCCTCGCGCGCTATCCTAGGCACGGGCGCCAAGTCCGGTCGTTGACCGTTTACCATCGTCCAGAGACGCGAGGAAGGTCTGGAAGGCGGCGATGCACTGTTCGAACCGCTCAAAATACAATTCATGGCCGCTGCCGTCGATGACCTCGATCCGAGAACCAGGGATGAGTTGTTGCATCCGGTTCTGATCGGACAGCGGTGCGGTCTTGCTGTTGGCGGGTGCCAGGATCAGCGTCGGCACCTGAAGCCCGGGCAGCAGCGGCGCCAGGTCCACTTCGGGGAACAGGCGGGCGAGCGCGGCGAGATTGGCTGATCGATTCTGGCACCATTGTTCGCGCATCCAGGCTTCATGGGCCGGGCTGATCGGAACGACGCCGCCGCCCTTTATGAGCATGTCAACATAGGTCGGCATTGGCGTTTCCGACACCGCTTTCGCGAGATCCGCATAGCCATAGCTTTCCGACCCGCGGGTCGGATCGGACAGCGGAGCGGACATCACGGTAAGCGACCGGACGCGGTCGGGGTAGGCGGCCGCCAGCGCAACGCCGAACACGCCGCCTGCGGATTCGCCGAGATAATGGACCTTGTCGATCTGGAGGGCGTCGAGAAAGCCAACCATGTCCGCCACCAGCCGATCGACGGACCAGGGCGCCCCGGCGGGGGGATCATCCGACAGGCCATGACCGCGCATGTCACGCCGGATGATGCGATATCTGTCGGCAAGTCGCGGCACCCAATGACGGAAGAATTTCGTGCTTCGCCCCCAGCCATGCTGGATCAGGATGGTTTCCCGTTCCTCCCACGGGTTGGTGAAGTCGTCATCGTCATAATGAAATCGCAGCCCGTCCACTGTGACATAAGGCATTTGGCGGTCCTGCTCCAATAAGTGAGGGCATCGTCGCTGCCCATCATCGCCATTATATGCCGGGGCGGGAAGCGATCACGCCCCGGCATATTTCATTCAGAACCTGTAGCTCGCTTCCACTCCGTAAGTGCGGGGAGGGGACCAGGCCGCCGTATATTGGGCCGTCAGGCCAGCATAATAGGCAGTCGCGTAATAGTCTACGTTCCGGATGTTCTTCACGAAGGCGCGCAGCGTATATTTGTTATTCTGAGGCGTAAACGTCAGATAGGCGTTCTGAAGATTATAGGCCTTCTGGGTGAGAATAGGCGTCGCGAATTCATTATAGTGAACCTTGCCGCTCCAGTAGGATTCACCGCGCAGCAGCAGTTCGCCGCCGGCTACGTCGAACCCATATTGCAGACCCACCGTGAGGCTGTAGGGCGCCGCGCGATTGAGCCAGTTGCCCTTGAGCTGCACGTTGCGGGCGGGATCGGTCAGGGGGCGCGGGTCGCTGGCACCGCATGCGGTGCCCACGGGCAGCTGCACAGACTGGTCGCAATTGACGAAATCGGTATATTTCGCGCTCTGCACCATGCCGGCTGCGTCAAGCTTCAGACCCGGGACAATGATCGCGTCGAGATTGGCCTCGATACCCTTGATACGCGATTGGGCTGCGTTGAGAACGGCGAACCCGCCGACAGTGCCCAGCGTCTTTTGTACCTGGAGATTGCCATAATCATACCAGTAGCCAGCGATATTGAAACGGATGCGGTTGTCCGCAAAGCTGCTCTTGATCCCCGCTTCGACGCCCTCGATCGTCTCAGGTTCATAGGCGTTGCCGCATGTCCCCGCCGCGACCCCGCCGGCCTTGAAACCTTTCTGATAGGTCGCATAGGCCATGACCTTGTCGGTTATATCGAACTGGATACCCGCCTTCGGGGTCCAGGCAGTGAACTTCTGGTCCGTCAGTTTGTTGGAACATGTTCCGACAATGGTCTGCAGGGTTACCTTCTTGTCTTCATTGTAGCGAACCCCGGCAACGACCCGCAGCCTGTCGGTTATGCTGAGCGTCTGGTCGGTGAAGAAGGCGATCGACTTGGACTTGAGCAGATTGGACGCCGTGAAGGTCGGGGTCGTTCTCACGCCGAAGAGATTGCTGAAAACCTGGGTGCCCTGCGTCACACGGTCATTGAAATAATAGACGCCGAATATGGACTTAAGTCGTCCGTCAAACAGGTCTGCATTCAGATTAACTTCCTGCGTATAAGTGCGCGACTGATTGTGGTTCAGAAGGGTTTGGGCGACGAAGCTGCTCGAGTCATAGTCTATCCCCATGAAGTTCTTATATCTTTGATAGGCAGAGATGGATTTGACCTGGACATTGTCGGCAACATCCCAGGTGACCGTGGCAGTCGCGGTATATTCTTTCGTATTGTTCTCTGTTGGATAGTCGGCATAGACTTTCTGCGGGAGAAAAGTCTGTGGATTAAGAAGCGCCTGGGTGGCTGGCTTGAGCGACGGCGCGACTACGCCTGGTTCAAAGGAACCGCGCGTGTTGGTGAAGGAACCTTCGAGGTCGACGCGCAGCGTTTCCGTCGGGCGGAACTCCAGCACGCCCCTGATGCCGGCGACATGATTTTCGCCGAAGCGATCTTTGGCGGCGCCAGGCAAAAGATTCTTCACGAAGCCCTTGTCGCGATTGTCCCAGATGCCTGCGATGCGAAAGCCGACCTTGTCGTTGATCGGGCCCGATATGTAGCCCTGAAGCCCGTAACTGTCATAATTGCCGACGCGCCCGGTCACTTCTGCTTCCATCTCGTCCGTCGGACCGCGCAGGATATAATTGATCACACCGCCGGTCGCGTTGCGGCCATATAAGGTACCCTGGGGTCCGGAAAGGACTTCGATCCGTTCCAGGTCCATCAGCGCCAGGCTGAGCGCGCGAGCGCGCGGCTGGTAGACGCCGTTCACATGGACGGCAACCGACGGGTCCTCAAACCCGCTGGTCAGGCCCGTGCTGATGCCGCGGATCGTCACCGAATTGCTGCCAAAGGAATTGCTGACCTGCATCGAGGGTATCTGGGTGATGAGATCGGCCAGTCCCTTGATCTGCCGTGTCTGCAAGGTTTCCTGTGAAAAGGCGGCAATTGTCGCGGGAACATCCTGGACATTTTCCGCGCGTTTCTGGGCGGTCACGATGATATCCGCCAGTCCGCTGGGCGCGCTTTCGGCCGGCGTCTGCGCACATGCGGGCACGACACCTGCCGCAACGGATACAATCAGCGAAATCGGTATGAGTGAGGATGACCTCATCGCAAACGCCTTGTTCATAATATCGTCCCCTATTGTTTGATTGACTTTTTTATGACCGAAATTCTATTTTCTTGTCTGGAGCGTAACGTAACGGTTCATCCGTCGCCCCATGATGAGCTTCCATGGGACGATATGATCGGGAAGATTTCCGTTCCGCCGCCGCGACATGCGCGTCGGCGCACGCCCATGGAAATTGCAGCGCTGACTTCGGCAAATTCGACACGCGATCTGGTTTTTGGATCCGCCTCCTCTTGTTTCTTCCAGGCATGATTGATCATGCGCTCCCGCAAAGATGAGCTGCGCGAGGTACCGGCCTGGTTACGTGATCATTGCTAATTAGTTCGGGCGGCGATCATCAAGTGAGTTTTACAAACATCCATATTTGCAGGTTTTAGGATGCCCTCTGCGGCTATGCTACGCGCTCGCACCAACTGCGTGTACGAAGTTCCCACTGGTCGCGCGCGTGTCCGCGCGCGACCAGTGCGCAGAGGCATCTGCCCCAATTATCACGCGTCTTCGGTTTCCTTAAGAGGCTGTCTCGAAACGGCGGCGTAATGACGGTGGACGATCGAGCTCCGGTATGATTCCAGAGGGTTGCGACACCT
>NZ_JBANRK010000006.1:0-148002 GCF_037860795.1 Sphingobium mellinum
AAGGTGCAATAATGACAAACATCCCGGCACAGCTTCGTCAGCGGAATGAAAACCTTGCGCGAATAGGTCACCAACGGACCAAAAAACCTAACCGTCAAAGACTCCGAAAACGACAGCAACTCTTCAAGAGGGCGATCCGCCAGGATGCGAACATCCTCGTTCCAAATATCATCAGACTGGCTCGGCATCGCATCTCTTTCTCATGTTGCGGCGGCAATCAGCCGGCAAAATATTTAATAGTCAATCGCTTATAAATCGGCGGAACCCAAAAGTGGAATGCCCTTGGGCTCGCCGCGCCAAGCAGGCGGGCATAGGGACCACGCGCCCATGTCCCGCCGTGCGCAGGCCCCCTACTCGCGCAGCATCGCGCAGCTTTCCGCCGCATTATCTCCGGCAACGCGTCCGAAGGTGAGCGCGTTGGCGATGCCGATGCCACCTCCGATATAGCGACGCCCCAGCGTGCAGCCCAAAACCTCGCCACCGGCATAAAGCCCGTCGATCACCTGTCCTCGCCCGTCGAGCACCTGGCCGTTGCTGTTGATTTCAAGGCCGGCATGGCATGAAACCATGGCCGTGGCGCGAATTTCAACGGCATAGAAGGGGCCAGTCCGGATCGGATAGAGCTTACCCGCCTCCTTGAAGAAATCGAGATCTTTCCCCTGATCCATGAATTGATTATACCGTTCGACGGTGCTCTCAAGACATACCGGATCAATATCCGCGCGCTTGGCCAGTTCAGAAATTGTATCCGCGACCTTCACCCGGCCCAGTTCAACTTGGCGCTTGATCATCGCCGCGCGCCAATTATTCGACGAAGGGTCGTTGATATAGTATTTCAATACATTTTCGTCCGCGCACGCTTCCATAAGCGCCGGTTCGTCGAAAATAGCGAAGCACCGCATTTCAGGCTGTTCATTGATGAGGTAGCCGCTCACGGAATAAGAGGCGTCCTCGGCTATGAACCGGCGGCCATCCCGGTTCACCACCATCGCCCATTCAGGCAGGAAGGCGGTCTGGTCCGGCACGAAATTTGGGGTAGGCACCAGCAGGCCATTGTCGATCCCCGTGATATTCGCGCCCGCCCTCTCGCCAAGCAGAATGCCGTCGCCGACATTATAGGGCGAATCCGCATAGAAGGACGTCAACCGCCCTCCATGCGCGGCGGCCGTCGGCCAGAGCCGCCGGACCATCGATGGATTATTGGCGAAACCACCTGTCGTGACGATCACGGCATGCGCCCGCAGGTCGACCTCTCCCGATCGGATACCCACGACACGGCCTTCTTCGACCAGCAGGTCCGAAACGCGCGAACCCAGCGCCACTTCCACACCCAGCGCACCCACTGCGTTGACCAGCGACTGGATGATGCCGATGCCCGCACCCAGGGCCTGATGCCCACGCGGGCAGCCCGCCACGCCGGATTCCACAATCAGTTCCGGCGGGAATTCATTGCCCAGTTCGATGAGCCAGTCGATGAGGTAGGCGCCGGCTTCGGACAGGCGCTTTGCCAGGGCCGGTTTGATCGACCACTGGTTAAGCGTCATTATATATTGATACATGTTCTCGGCGGAATCGACGATCCCGGCCACCTGCTGAACGCTGGTTCCCGCTGCATAGACGACCCCGCTCGACAGGGCGGTCGCGCCACCCAGCGTGGACGAAGCCTCGACGAGCATGACCGAAGCGCCCCTTTTGGCGGCGTGATAAGCAGCCGAAAGCCCGGCGCCACCCCCGCCAACAACGATGACATCATAATCTACAGGCATCGGAATGTTCCTAACGAGTCGTTTTTAATGTTCATGCCGCCGATTTTTTCGACGCAACATATTGGTTGAGGCCCTTGAAAATCATGTCGTAGACCGCCTCCACGACGGCGCGAACATAATCGGCGCTGCCCGGTTCGACGACATCAAACACCGAAGAAATATGCATCTTCGTCCGGCCGTCGAGCAGCGGGTCGAGCGCCCAGGTGGCGATATAGTTGCGAACTCCCTCGATGAATCCATCGGTGCCATTGTAGAACAGGCGGCGGGCCACGGCGTCCTCGTGAAACAAGGTTTCGCGGTTGATGATCGGCAATCCACCTTCTTCGGTGTTCGACCGTTCGATCACCTTGGTCCGCGGAACCCTGCCCTTCTCCCCTTCGAGATAGCATTTGCTGACCTTCATGCCAGCTTCTTCTACCTCATTGCCCCACCAGTCCATCGTGCCCCAGTCGGTCACCAGCGCCCACAGCGCGTCCGCATCCGCATCGATGATCCCCTCGCGGCACCCGGTGCCCCGCTGAACAACAGTCATGATCGTACCTCCTTTATGTCAGGCCAGTGGCCCTCAGGCGAATGCCTGCGCGACCTTACCCAGGGTTTCCAGCGTCCGCCACTGTGTGTCGGCATCGACGGAGGGAAGCTGAAGCAGGACGCGGTTGAAACCCATTGCGTGCAGCTCCTCGACCCGCTGTTTTAGGCGATCGGGGTTCCCGTCGAACATGCCCAGATGGTGCGTGATGACGGAATGATCGAGCTCCTCGAAGGTGCGTCCCTTGCTCGCCATATATTCACGGAGATCGGCCACGGCGGCGGGCATGGCGTCATTCTGGTCAACCGGGATCCATCCGTCGCCATATTCGGCAATGCGGGGGAAGGCGAATTTGGTGTAAGCACCGATCAGGACAGGCAGCTTGCCGCCTTTCACGGGCTTGGGCCCACACCACATCGGCGGGAACTTGACCATTTCGCCGTCGAATTCGGCAATTTCATTGCCCCAGATCTGGCGCATCGCCAGCACGCATTCGCGCACCCACTTCCAGCGGTCTTCGAACGCGATGCCATAATCGGCCATTTCTTCGGCGCTCCAGCCGGCGCCGGCGCCGAGGATGAAGCGGCCGCCTGAAAAATAATCGAGCGTCGCGATCCGGGTCGCCAGACTGATCGGGTGATGCTCGGTGATGATCGAAATGGAAGTGCCCAGCTTCAGCGTCTTCGTCACAGCCGCCACGGCCATGTGAGAGAGCAGCGGATCGTACATTTCCTTGAAGCTTTCGGGGACTTCCTTGTAGCTGCGACGCTCGGATTTCAGATTGACGGGAATGTGGGAATGTTCGCCGAACCACAACGATTCAAAGCCATTGGCTTCAGCCCACTGCCCAAGAGCCGGTGGCGAGATGGTATCCTTGGTGCAAGCGGTGGCAATACCAATATCGGGGCCGTTACTGCTCATGCGAATCTCCATTAAATCATAGGGCGCTTCTGCCGCGAGTCAGGACAGATCCATGTCGCGGCGGAGCTGGAAAATTAGGTCATTCTTGTCCCGGCGTGGCCTGACGAGGACCGGGGAATCCGTGTCGGGGCCTTCGGGCACCTCGAAGGCGAGATGCTGATCGGGAACGGCCGTGCGCGAGGCTATTTTCCAGGCGCCGTCCCGCCGTTCGAATATGTCGACATAGCGTCCGAACGACAGCACATCGACTGGCCGGTCGCCGGCAATGGCAAGCCCGGCGGCCTTGGCGAATGCCGCGGCCCCTGCCGCCGAATAGCGAAGGCAGACGATCACCCGCGATTCTACGAGCGCTCGATCCTCGCCAGCGAATTCGATCAGCACGTTTGTGACGTTATGGCTGGCGTTCAGGATGTTGCGATGCCGTTCCCGCATCCATTCGACCAGGCCCGCCACATCACCTTCGTAAAAGGCATGATTATCCACGGCCCCATCGTGAAACAGGGACGGGATCGCATCGAGGTCGCTTCGGTCAGCGGCGCGACAGAATTTATGGACGACGTCAGTGATCTCGAAACGCGCTTCGACTTCGGCCAGTCGTTGATCGATGTCACGCAAGAGTCCGTCCTTTCATTCAGCGCAGCAGGGGCCCGAACCGATCATAATAATTTGAAAACCGCGTCCGGATCGCATCGTCGGTGGTGCCGAACTTTTCCGCAGAATAGGAATGGCCGCCATGTTTGTGGCGCGGATTGCGTTCGGACCAGTCAAGTATCCCCTGCTTGCTTTTTTCCGTTAACGGCAATCCGAAAGTTTCGTATATCCGGTGCACCACCGCCTCGTCGTTCGAGGTGATATCGGAAAAGGCGATATCCAGGATCTGAAGATCGGGAGTGTCATCGCGCCAGCGCAAGTGTTCGTCGGCGGACTGGCCATAATAGGCCGTCAGTGCCTCGCCCCCGTTCAAATCGGGCTCCACGTCCGCGTAGAGCCGGTGCCAATTATGCGCAATGACTGCGATAGATGGCACGCATTTGATGGGATCACGATGCGTAACGATGAAGCGGGGATTGTCGAAAATCCGGTTCAATTGCTTTTCAAGCCCGAAATGGATCGGCGTCTTCAAAAGCCATGGCTTCTTGCGATCACCCGGATTCTGCCACTGTAGATATTGCAACTGCATTTTCAGATAATCGTAGGCCGGTGTCGGATCGGCCTCCAGCAGCCATCCAAAATGGGAAGGCGAACCGAAGACCATCATTGCGCCCGTCCGGAAGGAATATTCGAAAAGCTGCATTTCCTCCTCGGCCTCGTCAGTGAATACAGGATGGCCCGTGATCATGTCGGGCGACACTTCATACAGCCATTTTTCATAGGCCCGCGTCTCAGCGATCCGCCGCTCCCGACCGCCATCGGGCGCGCCAGGAATGCGGGCGAACATGTGGCCCTTCCAATATTCCACGAGTTGGAAATCGCCCGATGCCGCAAGCAGCCGCTGCAATTTCGTGCTGCCTGTGCGAGGCATGGACGTGATGATGATCGGCCCGTCGATAACCTCATCGAGAATTTCAGGATGCTCGGCAAGATCCTTGTGGAACCACAGCCGATTGATGAGCAGGCGCAGGATATTTTCGCGCAGGTGCTCGACGCGATCGGGAAGCACTTCGACTTCGGCATTCACGCCCTTCACGAGCATGTCGAGTCCCTCGCGGAAATCATCGGGTCCAAAGTCGGACAGACCCGTGCGATCCTGGGCCATTTGCAACAGTTCCCGTGCGTCGAGCACCTTCATCACCAATCTCTCCTTGATGCCTGCGATATAGGTTCCGCTAACGGCATGCTGATAATGATACCATCAAATGGACCCAGGCCCTCACGAGCCGGGCCCGGTGCGTCAGAGCTTCGAGATGACCTCGTCGCCGAACCGCTTGATCTCATCCAGCTTCTTCTGAAGCGGGATATCAGGTGTCGGGAACAGGACAATGCAATAATCGGTCACGCCGATATCCTCGAACTTCCGATACGCGCCGAGATCGGGGCGCTCCTGCTGGGCGGTGCGCATATTATATTGCCGGGCGTGGATCTGGAAATCGCGGTTGTCGGTGCCATAGGACCGGCGAAGCTCGTTCAGTTCGGCGATCATGGCTTTCATCGGATCATAGTCCATGTTGACCACGGTCCATCCGTCGCCCACTTTCGCGGCGCGGCGCAGCGCCGGCTTTGAATGGCCGCCGATGACGATGGGCACCGGCTGGGTCGGTACGGGGTTAATCTTGATCGGCCCGAACTTGTTGTGCTTGCCATCATAGGCGAAGAGTTCGCCCGTCATCAGACCTTTCAATATGTCGATGGATTCGTCGAGAAGCTCGCCGCGCTTGCTCCAGTCCAGGCCGTTGTAGGAAAAATCCTCCTCCCAGGGACCGATGCCAGCGCCATAGATGAACCGGTTGTTCGAAACCACGGCGAGCGAGCAGATTTGTTTGGCCAGCAATATCGGCGCGCGCGATGCCGACTTCATCACATTGGGAAAGAACCGCAGCTTGCTGGTCCTGGCCGCCATCCACGCAAATGCGACCATCGGCTCGATAAAGGCCGTATTTTCGATATATTTCCGGATCGCGTCGGTTTCGTTATAGGGATAGATCGAGTCTGTCTTGTCGGGATAGAACACGCTGTCCGGAGCGGAAAATCCGTCAAAACCGGCTTCCTCGGCGGCAACGCCCATCTCAAGCCAGTCCTGATACTGACCCATTGTTTCTGATAGGCTAAAACGCAATTTCAGATCCTCCTCAGACTTGTCTATTGTCGTTGCGACTCTCAATGCCGCTCTACTGATTAGCTACTTCCAGATCTCCTGCCGACACTGATTGTCGGCTCTCGCACCTCGTCACCATCCCTGACCAAATGGGGCAAAGGCGGAAGCCGTGCAGCGCAGGCTTTTGATCCGCCAGCCAGAAGGCGTACGGACGAATTCATCCTCGTAGAATGCGGTCGTCCACATCGCGCCCATGTCGCGCCGGTTGAGCGCGACGACGACGTGCCACCGTCCTTTCGCGCTATCTCCCTCCACCTCGATATGGGGGTTGCCGAGCAGGTGATAGGAATAGGGGTAAAGCGTGGCGTCGTTGAAGCGTTCGGTGACTGCGGCCGATCCGATCAGGGGCGGAGCGCCGGTCGGAACAATATGAAAAATCGCGTCTTCGGTGAAGAGGGCACCGATCTCTTCGCCGGTGTGCGGCTTTTCCGCGCTGCTGTCGGCGAGTTCCGTATAACGGGTCTTGAGGCGGATGATCTCCTGAATGTCCTCAAGCCGCTGGAGTCGCTCTCCGATGGTCATTTTAGCACCTTCATGCTGATTTCTCTCGACGGGGCTTCATCTACCCGATCGGGTTAGCGGATCGGTTGAGTTGTATGAACTGGTCATGTGTTGGGGCGGGTCCCAGCGCTGGATATTGGGTAATGAGGTGATCGCGTTTGTGCGGGGCTTCGCCCTGGACGGCCTGGGCGAGCGCCTTGCGCATGGTGTCCGCGTCATAGTCGCAGCAATAGGCGGGGGTGGCGGGCTGATGGCGCCAGGACTGCGCCAGGGGGCCGGCGTCGACGGGGTCGAAGCCCAGGGTGTTGACGATGCCGCAGACCAGCGCCTTGTGGGCAGGGTCATCGCCGGCAACCGCGATGGCGAGCCGTCCCGGCGCATGTTCGGGCCGGCCCAGTTCCGCCAGCGAATAGGCCAGGATATTGTTGAAGGCCTTGATGACGGGCCGGCCGATCTGGCGGGATACCCACAGGCTCTCGACCTCGCCGGCATCCAGCTCGGCGATCTGCGGATCGCGCATGCCCGGATAATAGTTGCTGGTGTCGACCACCGGCACGTCGCGCGGGACGGCGTCGAACAGATCCCCGGGCAGGCTGGCCAGGGCCGGAAGCGGGACCGACAGGATGATCATGTCGACGCCGGTGACGGCGCCCCTGACATCGGCCGCGGTCGCGCCGATCTCCTCGGCAAAGGCCCGCACGCTATCGGCACCCCGGGAATTGGCGACGCTGACCTGATGTCCCGCCGCGACCAGGCCGCGCGCAAGAAGGCCGCCGATGCTGCCGATACCGATGATGCCGATCTTCATTCCGCGCCCTCGTCCTAACACTGTTGCTTTACGGCGGGGTTTAGGCCTAAGTAGTTTGATCGACAATAGCCTACCGAAAAGTGTGCCACTGTCAAAAAGGTGTGTATTGATGGGACGGGATTGGGTATGCGATGACCCCAAAAGACAACTCATTTGGGCCGCCGCAACAAAGGACGCATTGCGCTTGCTGGAGGGCAAGTGGAAGATCGTGATCATTTGCCAGCTGTTCGGCGCGAAGGCGCCGATCCGGTTCGCCGAACTGGAACGGCGGATCGAGGGAGTGACGCAGAAAATGCTGATCCAGCAGCTAAAGCAGCTGGTGAAGGATGGAATCGTCGTTCGCAAAGTCTATCCTCAGGTGCCGCCACGGGTGGAATATTCCTTGACTGAGATTGGCAAGGCCCTCGGTCCGTCTATGGCCGAGCTTACCGAATGGGCCTTCATGCTGCGCGAGGCGACGTCACCGCCCGAGAAAGATCATGACCACAGTTCGCAGTCCGTGCTGGAAAGCCTATCCCAATAGTGAATAGGCAGGAAGCCGGATTAAAGTCCAAGCGCGGGAAGAACTGGCTCTGTTCCAGGCAAGGCCTTTTGAGGCAGTGTCTCGCTTGACGTGAGATCTTTGACGCTTGCGGCCAAAATTGCCAGCGGCGCCAGAAGGTCTGCTGATCATCGACGACAATGCGCGGACTTGTGCCCCAATGGGCACGCCGAAGAACTCGCAATCGCGCAGCAGCGCCTCCTGGCGGCCTGCATGATAATCGCGTCCGATGTCTAGAGGGCGAAAAGGTCATGTGCTGAACCCGAACCTCCTTCGACGGCTGCTTGTCACGCTATCTACGGTCGAACGACATCCAAAGTTGGCGCAGGCCGTAGGGAGTATAACCCTCCAGCGGGACACAGCTCGCCTCGCCCCGACTGAAGCGGAAATTTGCCAGCCGCTGCGTGAGCGCCTGGAACGCCAGGCGCAATTCCCCTCGAGCAAGCTGATTGCCGATGCAAAGGTGAATGCCGGCGCCGAATGCCAGGTGGCTGTTCGCATTCTTGCGTTGGAGATCAACGTCGGCGGGACAGCTGAACTGGGCGGGGTCGCGGTTGGCTGAGCCAAAGCGCACCTCCACGATCGACCCAGCCGGCACGGTCACATCGCCGAACTGCACATCCTCCAGCGCCGTCCGCCACAAACACTGGAGCGGCGTGGCCGTGCGCAGTGCTTCCTCTCCCAGCATCTTCGCCAGGGACGGATCGCGATGGATCGCCTCGGCCAGATCGGGGCGCTCGATCATTATCCGCATTCCGGATCCGAGCGTTGTCGTCGTCGTCTCATTGCCGGCTACCAGGATCTGGAGCATCAGGCTCTGCAATTCCTGATTGGTCAGCCGCCGATCGTCGGTCTCCAGATTGGCGAGGCGGCTGAGCAGCATGTCGTCAGGCTGCGACCGTACACGCTCGATCTCCACCGCCATATATTTCTGCATCTCGACCAGGATATGTGCCAGTTCCATCTGGCGGTCCAGGGTCACAGGTCCCGTCGATTCGACGGCCGCGTCCGACCAGCGCTTGAACTTGTCGCGGTCCTCACGGCGCACGCCGAGCTGTTCGGCGATCACATACATCGGCAGCGGGACGGCAAAATCTTCAAGAAAGTCGATTTCGTCGCGGTCGATGAAGGCATTGATCAGTTCGGCGATGATCTCGACGATGCGGGGTTCCAGGCTGGTCACCTTGGCCGTCGTGAAGACCTTGTCCACCAAGGTCCGATATGTCCGATGTTCGGGCGGGTCGTTGGATACCAGCGTGTCCATCGGCAACCAGCCCTCCTTTTCGAAAAGGGCGTTGGCTTCCGGACTCCAGCGATCTCCGAGGAAGGGCGTTCGATTGCTCAGCACAGACGGATTCATCAACGCCTTGCGGACATCTTCGTAACGGGTGAGCACATAATAGCCCGTCTGGGGATCATGAAAGACCGGCTGCTCCTCCCTCAACCTGTCATAGAAGGGAAAGGGGCATTTCTGAATCTCTGGGTCAGCGAAGCTCGACTGCGATGTCATGGGCGACCTCTCTCCTGAATTCTTTCTTCGCAAGCGGACTCAGCGCCCCGAAGCTCACGAAGTGGTGCTCCCGAGCGGCGCGGGAGTCAACAATTAACTGAATGATGGTTCATTCATATTTTTCTGCCCGGTTGCATTTGCGCCTGAAGCTGGCATTTCGTTCCTCAAAACCCTTGCGAGAAAGCTATATGGTACGATCGGCAGCAGCGACATCGCGTCAGGAAGAACGAAAGGAACGACGGCAGGCAGAGATACTGCAGGCCGCCCGCACCCGTGTTCGGGTGGAAGGGTTCCATGCGGCGAGCATAAGCCGAATCGCCGCCGAAGCGGGCATGAGCGTCGGCCACATCTACCAATATTTCGAGAACAAGGATTCGATCATGGTCGCGCTTAGTGCGCGCGATTTCGAAGACTTCATGCTGCAGATCATCCAGTTGGGCGACCATGCCGACTTGGACGCATCCTCGGTCATTCGCGCCTTTCTGGACAAAATCATGTGGATGCTAGATCAGGATCGCGCGGCGCTGGCACTCGAAATCATGGCGGAGGCGGGACGAAACACGCGCGTCGCTGAACTTGTCATGCATGCCGACCGGCGGTTCCGGGCGGAAGCCGGCAAGATCATCCAGATAGTTCTGGCGGGACTCGATCCAGAAGAGGTCAATGCGCGGGCCGACATGCTCCTGGCGATAGCTCGCGCGCTCCTGATCCACGCGGCCACCCATCCTGTCAGCGAGCGGCAGGTACTCGCGAACGGGTTCGAACTGGCGCTCAAAGGCCTTCTCTCACGGCCATGAAGCCCCGCCGGAAGGACCCCTAAAGGCCTGCCCGGCGAACGAAACTATTTCGACCGCCAGCCGCCATCGACCCGCAGCATGGTCCCGGTGATGAAGCTGGCGGCGTCCGACGCGAGGAACAATACTGGCTCGGCAATCTCTTCCGGCATCGCGAACCTTCCCAAAGGCGTGACGGCTTTCACCTGTTCATCGACTTTGGCGAAGTCCATCACATCGAATATGTTCGTCAACACGCCCCCCGGCGCGATCGCATTCACGCGGATGCCGCGAGCGGCGACCTCGCACGCAAGCTGATTCACCAGCCCTGCCACTCCATATTTTGATGCGGTATAGGCCACTCCGCCTGCCAGGCCGCCCAGGCTCGCGACCGAGGCGGTCATGACGATATTGCCCTTGGTGCGTTCCAGATGTGGCAGGGCAGCGCGGGCACCATAGAAACTGCCGGAAAGGTTCACGGCTATATTCATGTGCCACAATTCGTCCGTCAGGTCTTCGCAGGGCGTTCCTTTGTCAATGACCGCCGCGTTGCCGAAATAGACATCCAACCGACCCGATAGCGATATGGCTCGGTCGATCATGCCGTCAACCTGGCCCCGGTCGCTGACATCTACCGTATGGGCCTGTGCACGTCCCGCCGCCTGCCGGATGATCTCGGCCGTTTCTTCCGCCCGATCCTCGATGATGTCAGCAACGAGAACGTCCGCGCCTTCCCTGGCGAAGGCAACCGCGGTAGCCCGGCCAATGCCGGATCCACCGCCAGTCACTATTACTGATTTCCCCGCAAAACGCCGCATCATCATCAACCTCTCCAATTGCTCGCCAGCAGCCGATCCAGCACTGCAGCATGTTCCAACCCGATTGCATAGGCCCGCAACGTACCGCGGCATGGCCAGCATTCACAGCCGATCAGGTGCAGCAATAGTCCTCCGCCTGGCAGCGGCCGGGCACCATTGACCCGCTGCAATAACAAGCCGGTACAGCCGCGTGCCGGAACAAAAAAGCATGCCCCGATCCTGGATCGGGACATGCTCTGGAAAGCCTTGAGACTTTATTTTTAGGAGATGATTTCGGCGAGCCCGTCGATTCCCTGCAGATCGCCGATGATGACAGGCGGCTTTCCGTCCGCGCGCTGCGTTTCATCCTCGCGGACCACATTGAGTACCACGCGGTTGGCACCGGCTTTACCCAACTCCTCGACCCGCGCGAGAATGTCGGCATTGCTTCCCCAGGCGGTCAGGGCGTCGATCAAACGGTCGCTGTTGCCATTGCTCCAGTCGGCTTCCTCGAACCCGCATTTCGCGAATGCCGCCTGATAATAAGGCAGGGCAATATACATTGCGAGATAGGCGCGGGCGACGGCGCGCGCCTTTTCAGGATCAGTCGTCAGGACGCAAAGAATCTGCGCGGTTATGTCGAAGTCCGGTCCGACTCGTTCCCGCGCGTCAGTGATGATGCCGGCGGGCATCATCCACGTCACCATGCCCTGCCCATGCTTGACCGCCAGCTTTTGCAGGCCGGGCGCGTGCGCGGCGATACAGAGCGGCGCCAGCTGCTTGGGCTTGGGCGCGGTCAGCTGAACTTCCGCCATGTCTTCCAGATAGGCGGTCATCTTGGGCAGCGGCTGCACCCATTCGCCCTTCCGCCTGGCGATCACGAAGGGATTGGACGCACCCAGTCCCATGATGAACCGGCCGGGATAGAATTCGGACAAGGCCTCGCGTGTTTGCACCATGCCCATCGCATCGCGGCTGTAGACCGTCGCAACGCCCGTGGCGACCTTCAGGGTGCTGGTCTTCGAAAGCATATAGCCCGATGCCTGGAAAGGATCGCGGCCGAACGCATCCAGCAGCCACACGCTTTCATAGCCAAGCCGCTCGATTTTCCCCACCAGCTCCGCGAGCTGATCGGCGGGAAGCGCGAGCGTCGTGCGATCAAGAGTAAGACCTATATGTGGCATAACAACTCCATTTATGAAATGTGGGACAAACGTGCACGTTCAGTTCGGCGGAAACGAACTTGGCCAGCGGATTGCCGGCCGGGATACTGGACATTGGGGCGGATCATCCCTGCCTTTTGGACCGATTTTCGACCGATGCCAAGAATGAGCGAAAGGCCGTGAAACATTCGTCGAACCGCTCAAAATACAACTCGTGTCCACTCCCGTCGATAATTTCCATCCTGGAACCGGGGATGAGCTGGTGCATCTGTTTCTGATGCTCCAGCGGCGCCGTATGGCTGTTGCCGGGCGCAAGGATAAGCGTCGGAGCAACGATATTCGGGACCACCGGCGCCAGGTCGATATCGGGAAAGAGCCGGGCAAGGGCCGCCAGGCTTGCGGGGCGGTTCTTGCGCCATTCGCTCGCCACCCATTGCTCATGTCCGGGGCTGATAGGCACCAGGCCGCGACCCTTGATCAGCATCTCGACGAACTCGTCGATCGGCGTGCTCTCGACCTTTCCCGCCAGATCGTCATAGCCATATTTGTCCGACCCGCGCGTTGGATCGGATAGCGGCGTCGACATCAATGTGAGCGAACGGATCCTTTCGGGATATTTCGCGGCGAATGCGGCGCCCAGCACGCCTCCGGCGGACTCGCCGATATAATGGACTTTCGCCACGCCCAGCTCGTCGAGGAAGCCCCTTATGTCCTCGATCAGATTGTCGACGGTCCAGTCGGACGCGGGCGTGTCATCGGACTGGCCATGGCCACGCATGTCCCTGCGCAGCACGCGGTAGTCACGGGCAAGACCAGGAACCCAGTGATAGAAAAATTTTGAGCTCCTGCCCCATCCATGCTGGATGAATACGACTTCCGGTTCTTTCCAGGGATCCGTGAAATCATCATCGCAATAATAGAATTTGAGCTTGTTAACAGTGGCATAAGGCATGATCTGTCTTTCGTCTCGCTTACTATTATCGCCCGCATGGACGGGGTGAGAGCTGGATTTACGTGTTGCTTAGAACCTGACGGTCACCTCTCCGCCATAAGTGCGCGCGGCACCCCAGGTCGTCTCACGCTGGAACGTGAAGCCATCGAAGAAGCCGGACGTCCGGTAATTTGTGTTGCCGATATTCTTGATGAAGGCGCGAAGCACAAAACTCTCATTGCCCGGCGTAAAGGTCGCATAGGCGTTCTGAATGTTATAGGCCTTCTGGGTCAATATGGGGTCTGCGAACTCCGAGAAGCGGAGCTTGCCGCTCCAGTAGGATTCCCCGCGCAACAGCAATTCTCCGCCCGCGACGTCCAGCCTGTATTCAAGGCCGAGGCTGACGCTGTAGGGCGGGGCACGGTTGAGCCAGTTGCCCGTCAGATCCTGGTTGCGGGTAGGATCAGTCTGCGGACGAGGGTCAAAGGGAGCGAGGGGGTTATTGGGATTCGGGGGGGAGCAAGCCCCCAGAAAATCGCCCGGGTAGCAGTTGGTATAGTTGGTATATTTGGCGCTTTCGACCATCGCCGATCCATCCAGCTTCAGTCGGTCGGTGATCGACGCGTCGAAACTGGCCTCGATCCCCTTGATCCTGGCCGCTGCGGCATTTTGCACCGCGAAGCCACCCGCCGATCCCAGCGTCTTTTGCACCTGGATATTCTTATAGTTATACCAGAAGCCGGCCAGATTCAGGTGGATGCGGTTGTCGACCAGGCTGGTCTTGACGCCGGCCTCGCCGCCCTCGATCGTTTCAGGCTTGAACGTGTCGCCGCATGTCCCCGAACCGATGCCGCCGGACTTGAAGCCCTTCTGGTAAGTGGCATAGGCCTTAACCTGATTGGATACGTCGAACTGCACGCCTGCTCGCGGCGTCCATGCGTCAAAGGACAGGTCTCTTTCCACGTTGCTGCATTGTCCTCGGACGTTCAGGTTGCCCTTCTTGGTATCATGGTTGAAACGGATACCCGCCAGCAGCCGGAAACGGTCAGTCACCGAAAAAGTATGGTCGGTGAAGAAGGCCAGCGACTTGGCCTTTTGCGAGAAATTGGCCTGGTATACATCGACGTTGGTGCCACCGAACAGGCTGCTGAAAACATTGGTCTGCTGGGTATATTTGTCATTGAAGTAGAACATGCCGAAGATCGACTTCAGTCGTCCGTCGAGCGTGTCGGTATTCAGATCGAATTCCTGCGAATAGGTGCGGGAATGGCCCGAGCTTGGAATTTCGTTCGCGATCGCGCCGCTCGCGTCATAATCGACGGCCATGAAGTTGCGATATTTCTGATATCCCGAAATGGATTTCAACTGGACATTATCCATGATGTCCCATGTGATCGTCCCGGTCGCGGTATATTGTGTCGTATCGTTTTTGGCATCAAGGCTGGAATAGACCTCATGCGGGCGATAGGTTTGCGGCACCAGGAAAGCTGCACGGGACGGATTGATCGATGGCGCGAGCGCCGTCGGCGCGTAGGAACCGCGGGTGTGCGAATAGGTTCCCTCGATCTCGATTTTCAGCGTCTCCGTGGGCTTGAAATCCATAACGCCGCGAATGGCTGCCACATGGCGGTCGCCGAAATTCTTCTTGGGGGCGCCGACGAGCAGATTCTTGACGTCGCCGTCGCTATTGTCCCACAGACCCGCGATCCGGAAGCCGACCTTGTCGTTGATCGGACCCGAAATGAACCCACGAATGCCGTGGGCGTCACGATTGCCCACGCTGCCGGTGAATTCGGCCTCCATCTTCTCCGACGGACCCTTCATGATATAATTGACGACGCCGCCCGTCGCGTTACGGCCGTAGAGCGTCCCTTGCGGGCCTGAGAGAACCTCGATCCGCTCCAGATCCATCTGCGCCAGGTCGAGACTGCGCGCGCGCGCCTGATACACGCCGTTGACGTGTACGGCGACCGAGGCATCCTCAAAGCCGCTGGTAAGGCCGGTGCTGATGCCACGCAGCGTGATCTGGTTGCTGCCGAACTGATACCCCATCACGAGTGACGGAATCCGGGTTGTCAGGTCGTTAAGGCCGCGAATCTGCCTCGTTTGCAGGCTTTGCTCGGAAAAGGCTGCGATCGTTGCAGGCACGTCCTGAAGCCGTTGCTCGCGCTTTTGAGCGGTCACGATAATATCGCTGGCATCGGCCTTCGAACTATCATCCGCTGTTTGCGCGTACGCAGCCCCCGTTCCGAGGCAAGCGATCATCGCCAGGCATATCGCATTCAGCGAGGATGACCTTAAATCTTTAACCTTCAGCATTGCATTCTCCCCTTGTGTTTTACTTAGGTATTAAAAATGAGCACTTGAGATCTATTGATCGTGCTTCTTATAATTCGGTTCACCCGATCGGGTTAGCGGATCGGTTGAGTTGTATGAACTGGTCATGTGTTGGGGCGGGTCCCAGCGCTGGATATTGGGTAATGAGGTGATCGCGTTTGTGCGGGGCTTCGCCCTGGACGGCCTGGGCGAGCGCCTTGCGCATGGTGTCCGCGTCATAGTCGCAGCAATAGGCGGGGGTGGCGGGCTGATGGCGCCAGGACTGCGCCAGGGGGCCGGCGTCGACGGGGTCGAAGCCCAGGGTGTTGACGATGCCGCAGACCAGCGCCTTGTGGGCAGGGTCATCGCCGGCAACCGCGATGGCGAGCCGTCCCGGCGCATGTTCGGGCCGGCCCAGTTCCGCCAGCGAATAGGCCAGGATATTGTTGAAGGCCTTGATGACGGGCCGGCCGATCTGGCGGGATACCCACAGGCTCTCGACCTCGCCGGCATCCAGCTCGGCGATCTGCGGATCGCGCATGCCCGGATAATAGTTGCTGGTGTCGACCACCGGCACGTCGCGCGGGACGGCGTCGAACAGATCCCCGGGCAGGCTGGCCAGGGCCGGAAGCGGGACCGACAGGATGATCATGTCGACGCCGGTGACGGCGCCCCTGACATCGGCCGCGGTCGCGCCGATCTCCTCGGCAAAGGCCCGCACGCTATCGGCACCCCGGGAATTGGCGACGCTGACCTGATGTCCCGCCGCGACCAGGCCGCGCGCAAGAAGGCCGCCGATGCTGCCGATACCGATGATGCCGATCTTCATTCCGCGCCCTCGTCCTAACACTGTTGCTTTACGGCGGGGTTTAGGCCTAAGTAGTTTGATCGACAATAGCCTACCGAAAAGTGTGCCACTGTCAAAAAGGTGTGTATTGATGGGACGGGATTGGGTATGCGATGACCCCAAAAGACAACTCATCTGGGCCGGCGCAACAAAGATGTTGACTTCGACCTTGTGAGTGTCGCGATTTACTCGTCGCGGAAGGACTTCCTTGACGAAGCTGTTTGGCCAGCGACCATCGTAACAGCTCTCGCCACGATCCTTTCCGCGATGGGGAAGTCATTGCAAATGCCCGCATTTGTTCCAGACGCTAAAACCATAAATGGGGCGAACATTGTCGCCCAAATGGAGAATGAACATGACGCCGGTGGAAGAGAATAATCTGCAGATTGTTAAGGATGCCTACGCGTCCAGCGCGCGCGGGGAGCCCCAAGGCTTTACGGCAAGCTTTACCGACGCAACCGAGATTCACGAGGCGCCTTCGCTGCCTTATGGAGGTGTTCACAAGGGAGTTCAAAGCTTCCCTACGCTTATCGGCAAGGTTCTGGAACATTTTTCCAGTATTAAATTCACCAAACACAATATCATCGCCAGCGGCGACAACGTCGTATCCTGGGGCGTTCTTGATCTGGTTGGGAAAAAAACCGGAGCGAGCGTTACCATACCTTTGGTCGAAATTTGGACTATCAAGGACAGCAAGACAGAAAAGCTGGAGGTGATCTACGGCGATACTGTTCAAGCGCTGAAAGCTGCCGATCTTCTTTGATGTCACCGACGTCCTGCGGATGCAGGACGTTCCATTTGCGGGTCACCCATCGCTTGTCGGCGAGCTTCGGGTGACCTTGCAACATGGGATGCCGGCGCGTTTGTATCGCCCAGCCTATCGCCCTCCTCCGTCGCTGGCATATGCCACGGAAACGGCGCCACGCAGTCCCCGCGGATCGTTCGGCAAGATGTGGCAATATCCACACGGCCACGTCCTTGTGACGGTAATTGACGATTGCGAGTCGCGCACGTCTTGGCTCAAGACGACAGTCTGATCCCCCGCGAAAATGACAGAGCACAAGAGGGAAATTTCAGCGTCGACTGTACATGAATGCCGACACTGATCAATCGACCGACCATTGCGGCGGTGGATTGTATCCGCGCTGCGGCATTTCTCGACCGCGCCTTACCTCCATTCGGGTAAACCGCCAGCCATCACTGGTCCGCTGAAATTCGACATTATAGATGGCAAGGGTCCAGCGACCGTCATTGTCCTCAACAGCCCTTCCGTTCGGCCGCTTCGACAGCGCGATCAAATGCCAGTGCCCCTTCGCCGTGTCGCCATTTACGTCGATCAGGGGGTTCATCACATTGTGCGACACATAGGGGCTTGCGCGCAATACATTGAACAGAGCGCGAATTTTCTCCCGACCCTCGGCCCTGCCAATCGGCCCGCAGTCGTCCCAGACCCCATCCTCGACGAACAGGTCCGCGGAAGGCCCCATATGACTTGGGCCCTGACCTTCCCAGCCCCCGTCGTTATACTGGCAATAAAGCGACATCAATCGCGCTATATCCTCATGATCCTCGATCAGTTGCACCCGCTCCTCGATCGACGCAGGCCTCGCCCCCCTGGGGCCGAAGGACGTTCCCGCGAACGGGTATGAGGCATTGGCCATGATTCACTCTCTCCTCTTATAGCTGCCGGCACTGAAGATGGGATCAATAGCCGCCTCAGCCCCATCGGCCCTGTTGGCTATTATTGCGCCGTCAGCCCGCCATCGACAACAACAGAAGCGCTCATCCTGCTTGTCGCGTGACTTCGAGCGCCTGAACGCCTCTGTAAAGCCCGAACTGAAAGGCCTGTTGGTCAGGACGCATCCGAATATGTCCTGCGCCGCAAGAGCGATACAGGCCATTTCATGGTCTTGACGTGGATCAATCTGGGATCAATTTTGCCCGGTGGGCAGTTATGTTAGGCCCGGAGGCTTGTCTGCATACAAGGGAATATAAGCATGATGCACGCTTCGGCCTTACCTGCCCTCATCGGCGTTAGAGGGCTGGATGATGTTCTGGCAGGCGGATTGACGCGCGGGCGGGTATTCCTGTTGGAAGGCAGCCCCGGAACGGGCAAGACGACGATCGCCACCCAGTTCCTGATGGAAGGTGCGGCGCGGAACGAAAAATGCCTGTACGTCACCTTGTCAGAGACAGAGGACGAAATGCGCGACAGTGCGCAGTCGCATGGCTGGGATCTCAGCGGCGTCGACCTGTTCGAACTGATCCCGCCCGAAAGCCTGTTGGACGAGGATCAGCAGCAGAGCCTGCTTTATTCTTCCGACCTGGAACTGGGCGAGACCACACGGCGCATATTCGAGATGTTCGAGAAAGTGAAGCCGGACCGGGTAGTGCTCGACAGCTTGTCTGAAATCCGCCTGCTTGCCCAGAGTTCATTGCGCTATCGGCGGCAGATTCTGGCGCTCAAGCATTTCTTTTCAAAGCAAAACGCCACCGTGCTGATGCTGGACGACCTGACTGCCGACGTCGCCGACAAGACCGTGCACAGCGTGGCCCATGGTGTAATCCGGCTGGAGGAATTGTCGCCCGAATACGGCCCCGAGCGGCGGCGACTGCGCGTCATAAAATATCGCGGCCGTCGCTTCCGCGGCGGCTTTCACGATTTCATCATCGATACAGGCGGCGTTCGGGTCTTTCCCCGCCTGGTTTCGGCAGAACATAAGACGGAATTCACGCGCGACATGCTCCAGAGTCAATCGCCCGCTCTGGACGCGCTGCTGGGCGGGGGCATCGAGCGTGGATCGAGCGTCCTCGTCCTTGGCCCGGCGGGAACCGGCAAATCGCTGCTGGCGCTGACCTTCGTGCTGGCGGCCATCGCCCGTGGGGAACGGGCGGCGATGTTCGTGTTCGACGAGGAAATCGGCTTGCTTTTCAACCGGGCCCTTGGGCTGGGCATCGACATGCAGGCGATGGTCGACAGCGGGCATCTCGTCACTGAACAGGTCGATGCGGCCGAATTGTCCCCCGGGGAGTTCTCTCAGAGGGTGCGTACCTGCGTCGAACAGCACAAGGTCCGCACCATCATAATCGACAGCCTGAACGGCTATCAGGCGGCAATGCCCGAAGAGAATGCCTTGATCCTGCATATGCACGAATTGCTGCAATATCTCAATCGACAGGGCGCGACGACCCTGCTGACCGTCGCTCAACATGGTCTGGTCGGTGACATGAAGGCGCCGGTCGATGTGACCTATCTGGCCGATACCGTCATCCTGCTCCGCTATTTTGAGGCATCCGGGCGCGTGCGGCGTGCCATATCGATCATCAAGAAACGGACGGGCGCGCATGAGGACACGATCCGCGAGTTCCGCATCGGCGCATCTGGCATCAGGTTGGGCGAGCCGCTGATCGGTTTCCAGGGCGTGTTACGCGGCGTTCCCCAATTCGTCGGGGACCGAGGCACGGCCGGCCTGCTGGAAGACGAGCCGAAGTGATCCCACATCTTTCCGAACGTGCGATCATCCTGGCACCCATCGGACGTGATGCCGCCATAGCCGCGTCGATCCTGACCGACGCGGGACTTCGATCGACGGTCGTCGACTCGCTGCGGGATCTGGTCTGCGAGTTGGAAAAAGGGGCCGGTTTCACGCTCCTTACCGAAGAGGCGCTGCGGACGGCCAATCTCAACCCGCTCGCCACCTGGCTGGATGCGCAACCGGAATGGTCCGATTTTCCGTTCGTGCTGCTGACCCAAAAAGGCGGCGGCATCGAACGCAATCCGGCAGCCAAACGGTTCCTGGACATGTTGGGCAACGTCACCTTTCTGGAAAGGCCCTTTCACCCGACCACCCTGGTCAGTCTTGTGCAGTCCGCGCTGCGCGGGCGGCGGCGCCAATATGAGGCGCGCGCGCGGCTGGAGGAGCTGCATCGCGGCGCGGACAAATATAGATCGCTATTTGAATCCATCGATGCGGGCTTCTGCGTCATCCACATGGTCTTTGACGCGCAGGAACGCCCGATCGATTACGTGTTCGACGAGGCCAATCCTGCCTTCGAGCGCCATACCGGCTTGCAGGAGGTGATCGGCCGGACGGTCCGGTCGATGGTGCCCAAACATGAGCAGTACTGGTTCGACATCTATGGCGAAGTTGCGATGACCGGCGAACGCGTGCGGTTCGAGCACCATGCCAAGGCGCTCGGAAACATCTGGTTCGACGTTTTTGCATTTCGTGTTGGCGATCCGCATGACCGAAAGGTTGCCGTGCTGTTCAACGATATTTCCGAACGACGGCAGATGGAACTGGCCTTGCGCGAGAGCGAAGAACGGCTGAGAGGCCTTAATGAAACGCTCGAGCAGCGCGTCGCCGAGCGCACCAAGGCGCTCGAACTCGCCCAGGAAGCGCTTCGCCAGTCGCAGAAGCTGGAAGCTATGGGACAGTTGACTGGCGGTGTTGCGCACGACTTCAATAATCTCCTCACCCCGATCGTAGGCAGCCTCGATCTGTTGCTGCGGCGCGGTGTCGGAACCGAGCGGGAGCGCAAGCTGATCGAGGGGGCGGTCCAGTCGGCCGATCGGGCCCGTACGCTCGTGCAGCGCCTCCTGGCCTTCGCCCGGCGCCAGCCCTTGCAGGCGACGGCTATCGACATCGGCAGTCTTGTCGGAAATCTGCACGATCTGGTCGCCAGCACCTGCGGTCCCCGGATCAAGGTGGTCATCGACATCGCCGATCCGCTGCCCGCCGCCAGGGCGGACGCGAACCAGATCGAAATGGCGCTGCTCAACCTGGCCGTCAATGCGCGCGATGCGATGGCCGATGGTGGCACCTTGACGATCGGCGCGGCATTGGATCAGCTGAAGGCGGGGAACGCAGCCGGTTTGCGGCCGGGCACCTATGTAAGGCTGAGCGTGACCGATACCGGGTCTGGAATGGATGCGGATACGATGGTCAAGGCCGTAGAGCCGTTTTTCACGACCAAGGGCGTAGGACGCGGCACCGGCTTGGGCCTGTCGATGGTGCACGGCCTTGCCGCGCAGCTTGGTGGCGGTCTATCCATCGACAGTGATGTCGGCCGAGGGACGCGGATCGACCTCTGGTTGCCGGCAACAGATGCGCAGCTTGAACCCCCGGCCCCGATTTTGGAGAGCGGCAGCACGCGCGACCACCGCGGGATCGCAATAGTGGTGGATGACGAGGATTTGGTACGTGCAAGTACCGCGCACATGCTGGGTGAACTTGGATATACGGTTGTCGAAGCGCATTCCGGGGAGGAAGCCCTGACGCTATTGGATGCATCCGACGAAATTGATCTGCTCGTCACCGACCACCTTATGCCGGGCATAACAGGAACCGATCTGGCGACGAAGTTCCAGGCGTTAAGACCGGGGGTGCGGGTGCTCGTCGTGTCGGGTTATGCGGAGAGCAAGGATATTTCACCTGACCTGCCACGCCTGACCAAACCCTTTAAGCAGAGTGATCTCGCGAACAGTTTGGCCCAGTTGTGATCATGGGCAGATTTGCCCCATGGCATTGTCCGCTTCGTCCTTGACGACCTGCAAGGCTGCTCGATGCCGGTGGAAAGGGCGTTCATTCCCGGTCCTTTTACGTTCTTGATGATCGCAATTGCGCTATACAGACCTGTCTATGGTTGCGAGTCGGAATAGGCAGGCAGTCTGTCTGATGAAACGGCTCCAGCTGGATTTGATGATTGGAATGATCAGCGTGGCGGCGAAATTTGATGATCTGGAAGAGCAACCGATCGGCGCGCTCCCGCCGAGAGATCGCATTTTGCGGACCGCCTCGGACCTGTTCTACCGCTTCAGCATCCACACTGTCGGCATCGACCGGATCATCGCCGAAAGCGGCGTCGCCAAGATGACCTTCTACAAACACTTCCCATCCAAGGCCAATCTGATTGCCATCTATCTGCGGCAGAAAAGGGACATATGGTTCGATATGCTGTTGGCCGCGGCCAACGCGCCAGGGCTGCCGCCGGCTGAAAGAGTCCTCGCTGTTTTCGATGCATTGGGCACATCGTTCGGGTCACCGTCCTTTCGCGGCTGCCCGTTTGTGAAGGGAATGACGGAGTTCGGACCGGACGCCGACGCGCCTGAGATCCAGACGATTATTTCGTCCTATTTCGAAAGTTTACAGAATCTTGTCGCGGCGCTCATCGAACCGATGCGATTGGCCGATCCGGAAAAGGCGCTGGTCCAGATCCTGTCGCTTATCCAGGGATCGATCGTGATGGCTCAGGCGACCTCCAACCCTGCCATAGCAGCGGCGAATCGCGATGCCGCCAGGCTGTTGCTTCAGGTCGACTGCGCGGCGGCACCGCGACCCGAAGAGCGAACGGAGGCAGAATGAACGCGCCCCCGCAAATCCCGGCAATCGCCTGATCGAGGCCATCAACGGCCGCGCACCCGCCTCACCCCGCTTCCGTGAGGCCATGGCCTGCGCGGACCATGGCCGAAGCCTGGTTCATCATCGGTCGGACCGTTGCATCATGTAAATGGCGCCAGGCTGGCCATGATCAGGCGAACCAGATCAACCTGGCCCTTCGTGCCGGTCTTCGCGTAGATCCGCTTCGAATATATCCGAGCTGTTTCAGACGTCAGGTGGAGGCGGCGGCCTGCCTCACTGATCGATTCTCCAGTGGCCAGGCCGTGGGCCAGCGAGGCTTCGTTATGCGAAAGGCCATAAAGCGCCGAAAGTATCTGCGTTGCGCCAGTCGGCATCTCTCGCACGCCGATTTTGATCGTGCCGATGACGGAGGGATGCGGCACGAATTTTCCCAGATCGAGATCGGACGGCCGCAGGAGCATGTTCAGACCATGGTGTGCGTCCAGGCGAACCAGTCGGCGCCGGTCGCTCGGACCTCCAGCCAGCTCGGCACACGCCTTCTCGATCGCCTGCGCCACGTCGGGACGCACCTGCAGCCTGCGTCCGGCCATGGCTCCCGGTTCCGGCAGGAAGGAAAGCAGCGATTCCGACAGGGGGTCGGCGGCAATCACTCGGCCGTCGCTGTCGAACGCGAGTTGCCCAACTCCGATTCTTTCCAGCTGCCGGTTCGCCATGGCAGAAGACAGGCGCTGTTCGGTGAGTGCGACGAAGGTTTGCAGCGCGGCCATGAAATGGGGGATGATCGAAGACATCAAAGAGGATGCAAAAGCGCTGAAGTCTTCCCGTTCCCGAACCAATAACAACCACGCGTCCGCGAATCCCTTCGCGCTTACTCTCAGCCAGCGGCCAAAATTTATGCCCATGGCATCGAGTGTTGCTCGCTGCTGGTCGCGCTGCGCCACATCGCCATGATCGAGCATTTCTTCGAGCGCATACACCCGCCCCGGACGCATGGCGCCATAAGGGTTGAGTCCCATCGCGGCGATTCGCTGGAAGTCGATGGGGGGGTCCTGCGCGGCCCGGCTGGCGACGACATGGACGACCGCCGGTTCCTGCGTCGGCATGGCGTTCGCTAATGTGATGACGAGAAAGGCGCGACGCGCATAGGTCTGATCGACCAGAGATCGCATGAATGTCGTCCAGGGAGGATCCTCGTGGATCCCGCTTATCAGCGGAAGGGACAGTTCCCGTTGATACCCGAAAAGAGTGCTCATTCATTTTGTTCCCACATGGGAGCTTTGAGGTCAAGCGTCCGCTGCGATGACGCGCTGGTAGCGAAAAACAAAATGTCAAGGGATGACTGAATTGACCGAGAAATCCGTTTTAACGCATCTCGAACGCCTGGAGGCGGAGAGCATTCACATCATGCGGGAAGTCGTGGCGGAGGCAGAAAAGCCCGTCATGATGTACAGCGTGGGCAAGGACAGTGCGGTGATGCTGCATCTCGCGCGCAAGGCCTTTTATCCCTCGCCGCCGCCCTTTCCGCTGCTGCATGTCGACACGACCTGGAAGTTCAAGGCAATGTACGACCTGCGCGATCGCATGGCCCGGGACAGCGGCATGGAACTGCTCGTCTACCAGAATCCCGAAGCGAAAGAGCGCGGCATCAACCCGTTCGACCATGGTCCGCTGCACACCGACATGTGGAAGACCGAAGGGTTGAAGCAGGCGCTCGACCTCTACGGCTTCGACGCGGCGTTCGGTGGCGCGCGGCGCGACGAGGAAAAGAGCCGCGCCAAGGAGCGCATCTTTTCCTTCCGCACCGCGAGCCATGGCTGGGACCCCAAGAACCAGCGGCCGGAACTGTGGAATCTCTACAACGCCAAGAAGAACAAGGGCGAGAGCATCCGCGTCTTTCCGATCAGCAACTGGACCGAACTCGACATCTGGCAGTATATTCACCTGAACAACGTGCCGATCGTGCCGCTCTATTTCGCCGACAAGCGCCCGACCGTGGAGCGCGACGGTATGCTGGTGATGGTCGATGACGACCGCTTCCCGCTCAAGCCGGGCGAAGAGCCGGTGATGCGCTCGATCCGCTTCCGCACGCTGGGCTGCTATCCCCTGACCGGCGCTGTCGAAAGCGAAGCCAAGACGCTGCCGGAGGTGATCCAGGAAACGCTGCTCACCACCACGTCCGAACGTCAGGGTCGCGCGATCGACAAGGATGCGGGCGGCGCCGGCATGGAGAAGAAGAAGCAGGAAGGTTACTTCTAGAGCAGCCGACGTCCCGGCACAGGCTGGGACCTCGGGCCTCCTGGCAGGCCATCTCGCTGACCGAATCTTTCAACCCAGATCACAACGATCCCAGCCTCGCTGGGATGACGGGACAGAAAACATGACCGAAGTCATCTCCGAACCCATCTACAAGACCGACGCCCTCATTGCCGAGGACATCGACAAATATCTGGAAACCCATCAGCACAAGACGATGCTGCGCTTCATCACCTGCGGATCGGTGGACGACGGCAAGTCAACGCTGATCGGCCGCCTGCTCTATGACAGCAAGATGATCTTCGAGGATCAGCTCGCCGCGTTGGAAAGCGACTCCAAGAAGGTCGGCACGCAGGGGCAGGACATCGACTTTGCCCTTCTGGTCGACGGCTTGGCCGCCGAACGGGAACAGGGCATCACCATCGACGTCGCCTATCGCTTCTTCAACACCGAAAAGCGCAAGTTCATCGTCGCCGACACGCCCGGCCATGAACAATATACGCGCAACATGGTGACGGGCGCATCGACCGCGGACCTTGCCGTCATCCTGATCGACGCGCGCAAAGGCGTGTTGACCCAGACCCGGCGCCACTCCTATCTCGCCCACCTGATCGGCATCCGAAACCTCGTGCTGGCGGTCAACAAGATGGACCTGGTCGATTATGACCAGGCTGTCTATGACGGCATCGTCAAGGATTATACCGAGTTCGCCAACAGCATCGGCATCACGTCGTTCACCGCCATGCCGATTTCCGGCTTCAAGGGCGACAATATCACCGGCCCCTCGGCCAACACGCCGTGGTATAAGGGACCCGCTCTGATCGAGCATCTCGAAACCGTCGAGGTCAACAGCGCGACCGACGCGGAAAAGCCCTTCCGCATGCCGGTCCAGTGGGTCAATCGTCCCAACCTCGACTTCCGCGGCTTTTCCGGCCTGGTCGCGACCGGCGTGGTCAAGCCCGGCGACGCCGTGCGCGTGCTGCCCTCGGGCAAGACCAGCACGGTTACCCGGATCGTCACGCTTGACGGCGATCTGGACCAGGCGGTCGCCGGCCAGTCGGTGACGCTCTGCTTTGCTGACGAGATCGACTGCTCGCGTGGCGATGTCATCGCGCTGGCCGACAATCCCCCGCAGGCCGCTGATCAGTTCGAAGCGACCATCGTGTGGATGGCTGACGAGGAAATGCTGCCGGGGCGCCCCTATTGGCTCAAGATCGGCACGCAGACCGTCACCGCGACGGTGCAGCAACCCAAATATCAGGTCAATGTCAACACGATGGAGCATCTGGCGGCCAAGACGCTGGACCTTAACGCCATCGGCGTCACGAACCTGTCGACCGACCGGCAGATCGTGTTCGAATCCTATGAGGCGAACCGGACGCTGGGCGGCTTCATCCTCGTCGACAAGATCACCAACGCAACGGTCGCGGCAGGGATGCTGCACTTCAGCCTGCGGCGGGCGCAGAATGTCCATTGGCAGGCGACCGACGTCAGCCGCGAGTTCCACGCGAACCTCAAGAACCAGAAGCCGGCCGTGCTGTGGTTCACGGGTCTGTCGGGCGCGGGCAAGTCGACCATCGCCAACCTGGTCGAAAAAAAGCTGGCGCGCATGAATCGCCACACCTTCCTGCTCGATGGCGACAATGTGCGTCATGGCCTCAACAAGGATCTGGGCTTCACCGATGCCGACCGGGTGGAAAATATCCGCCGCGTGGGCGAAGTCGCGAAGCTCATGACCGACGCGGGGCTGATCGTCATCACCGCCTTCATCTCGCCCTTCCGGGCCGAGCGGGAGATGGTGCGGCAGATGATGCAACCCGGCGAGTTCATCGAGGTGCATATCGACACGCCGCTGGCCGAAGCCGAAGCCCGCGACGTCAAGGGGCTCTACAAGAAGGCCCGCGCCGGGGAACTGAAGAACTTCACCGGCATCGACAGCCCCTATGAAGCGCCGCAGGATCCGGAAATCCGCATCGACACCACCGGCATGACGGCGGAAGAAGCGGCCGAGGAAATCGTGAGGAGGCTCATCCCATGAGCGCGGCCATCGACATCAAGGCGCTGAGCGATGCGGATCTTGCCGCGCACCTCGCCGAAGTGGCAGGCCGCATCCTGCTGGAAGTGCGCGCCTCGGGCCTGTTCAGCGCCAAGGCGCTGGGCAAGGCCGGCGACCAGACGGCCAACCAGTTCCTCGTCCACGCGCTGCGCGAAGTGCGGGGCGAGGACGGGCTCCTGTCGGAGGAGGAAAAGGACAATCCCGCGCGGCTCGACCAGAGCCGGGTGTGGATCGTCGATCCGGTCGATGGCACGCGCGAATATGGCGAAGAACGCGCCGACTGGGCGGTGCATGTAGGCCTGGCGATCGACGGCAAGGCGGCGATCGGCGCCGTGGCGCTGCCGGGCCTGGACCTGACCGGCAGCGGCAAGGGCACGGTGCTCAGATCCGACCGGCCGCAGCCGCTGCCGTCCGCCCCGGATAAGCTGCGCATGGTGGTCAGCCGCACTCGTCCCGCCAAGGAAGCGGTCGCGGTCGCCGAACGGCTGAACGCCGAACTGGTCCCCATGGGCTCGGCCGGCGCCAAGGCGATGGCGGTCATCCTGGGCCAGGCCGACATCTATCTGCATTCGGGCGGCCAATATGAATGGGACAGCATGGCTCCGGTCGCGGTGGCGCAGGCACATGGACTTCATTGCTCCCGCATCGACGGGTCGCCGCTGGTCTACAACCAGAAGGATGTCTACCTTCCCGACCTGCTGATCTGCCGTCCCGAACATGCACAGCAGGTGCTCAAGCTGATCGCGGAGGCGCCGGAAGCGATCGGGTAAGGACCCCGGACCGTCCGCTCCGTCACTTTGCGAGCGGCGCGGCCAGGTCCCTCCCGGGGCTCCATGCGTGGAGGTCGTCGGGCTGGTCCACGTCGAAGCCGAGGCCTGGCCTTGCTATGGCGGTGAGGCCAAGGGACAGGCGGGCCGCCTCGCGATGGTGGGCGGCGAAGCTGTCCTCGCCGTAGCGGAATGCGAACCGGCCCCCCTGCGGCAGCGGCAGGCAAAGCGCATTGGTGCCTTGTCCCGCGCGATCGGAGGCGGCGGCGATGTGGGTCGGCGGGATGTCGAACATCGCCGCCACATCCTCCGCCTGAATGAGCGGCAGGTCGGCCGACAGGAACAGTACGCGATCGACGCCCGCCTCCAGCGCCGCGTCGCGCGCGCTCGACAAAGCCGCATTGAGGCCGCCGCCGGGATCGGCGAGCAGCCCGACGCTGTCCGGCAGGCCGTGGCGGTCAGGCCCCAGCAGCAGCACCTGCCCGGGACCCACGATGCGGCACGCCGCCGCATAGCTCCGCTCCAGCATCGTCGCCACCAGCCGCCGACGGCCGCCCTCGTCCAGAACCGATGACAGCCGCGTCTTGCACAAGGCCGGCGCCTTGATCGGAATGACGACCCATTGGCGCATCTCAACCGGCCATCGTCTCGGCCAGGTCCAGCGCCGCGCGCGCCACCCTCGCCCGGTCCTCGGGCGTCCGCATCAGCGTGTCGGTGATGCTGTGGGTGATCGCAAGCCCCTCCCCGCCATCGCGCACGTCCACCACTAGGCCGTCGATGATGCCGGCATAATGGGCGGCAATAGCCTCATTGGTCACGGCCAGGCCCAGTTCCCCCATCAGCTTGGCGGTCGGCCCCTTGACCGCCTGCCCGCCCACGATCGGCGATACCGCCACCACCGGCGCCGCCGTCGCCGCCAGCGCCTCCCGGATGCCCGGCACCGCCAGAATGGGGTCGACGCTCAGCCAGGGATTGGACGGCGCCAGCAGCACGGCGCGCGTGTCCGCAGCCATGATGGCCTCGATCACCCCCTCGGCGGGACGCGCCCCTTGCGCGCCATCGAAGCGGATGGCGTGGATGGCCGGCGCGCAGCGCTGCTCCACGAAATAGCGCTGGAAAGGCAGTTCGCCCTGGTCGGTCAGGACATGGGTCGACACCGGATCATCGCTCATCGGCAATATCCGCAAGCCCAATCCCCACGCCGCCGCGAAATGCGCGGTGACCGCGCTCAGCGACCGGCCCTGCGCCAGCCAGTGCGTGCGCAGAACATGCAGCGCAAGGTCGCCATCGCCCAGCAGGAACCAGTCCTCGCCGCCCAGCGATTTCAGCGCCTCCATGAAAGTCCATGTTTCGCCTTCACGGCCCCAGCCCTGCGCGGCATTGGCCTTGCCCGCGAGCGTGTAGAGCAGCGTGTCGATGTCCGGCGATACCGCAAGGCCCAGGTGACGGAAATCATCGCCCGTATTGACGATCGCGGTCACCGTCCCCGGCGGGCAGATCTGCTGCAGGCCCAGGACCAGCTTCGCGCCGCCCACGCCGCCGGTCAGCACAGTGATACGGCCGGTCATCGAAACAGATCCTCTTCCAGCGGACGAACCAGCCGCGCCGCGCCCGCCTCGCCATCGGGCAAGGACAGGCCGCGGATCAGCGCGGCGGCTATGCTCTCCGCGCCCTCGCCAGTCACCAGGGTCGCGGCGGTGGCGATCTGGTCGGCCAGCGCGATCTGCGTCACCTCCAGCTTGCGCCCGTCGCGATCCGCCTCTCCCCGACGATCGACGAGCGCGGGCAGCCCGGCCGCGCCGATGGCGACCCCCACCACGCCATAGCGCCAGGGACGGCCGAAACTGTCGGAAATGACAAGGCCGATGCCGGCCCCCTCCTGCCCCGCCAGATCGTCCAGCAATCGCCGCGCCGACCCATCGGGATCGACCGGCAGCAGCAACGCCCGTTCGGCGTCTCCCGGTCCGATGTTCGACCGGTCGATGCCGCTATTGGCCATCACATGGCCCAAACGGTGGCGCGTGATCAGAATGTCGGGCGCCGCTCGCACGACCGCGCTGCTTTCCCGCAGCACCAGTTCGACCAGACGGGCATCCTTGCGCGTCCTTTCCGCCAGGGCGACGGCTTCGGGACCCGGTTCCACCGTGCCCAGGTCGACCATCCGACCCTCCGCCTTGGACAGGATCTTCTGCGTCACCACCAGCACGTCTCCGCGCCGCATCGGCCATAAGCCCGCCGCCACAAGACTGTCCCGCAGCAAAGCGGAAAGATCGTCCCCGGCCCGAACCTCGGGAATATCGCAAAGCGGGTGAATCGCTATCATCCGCGCCCCTTACCCCACCACATTGCCCAAGGGGAGTCGCCTTCTGACACGCTCAAAGAATGCGTTCTCCCCTTTCTCCACCTGGGGTTTCCCGGACATGCCGGGTCGACCACATTGTCGAAAGTCGCTCCAGCCCAACGCATGAAAGCAGGCATCGCCACCGCACCCTGCCGCATTATCCTGCGGTCGCCGTCATTGGCTCGTCATCCCGCCATCGACGATCAGCGCCGTGCCATTGCAAAAACTCGCATCGTCCGACGCAAGAAACGCAACCGCGGCGGCAATCTCCGATGGTCGGCCCAGCCTGCCCGCCGGAATGGTCGCGGCGATCGCCGCGATCTGCGTATCGAGATCGTCCGATTGCACGCCCAACATCTCGGTGACGGTATAGCCGGGATTGACCGAATTCACGCGAACGCCGAACTTGGCCATCTCGATCGCCAGCACCTTTGTCAGCATTTGGACCGCGCCCTTGCTTGCACAATAGGCTGCGGCAAATTCACCGGCGAACAAGGCGGCTGTCGAAGCGATATTCACGATGGCGCCGCCGCCGGCTGCCTGCATCTCGCGCGCGGCCATGCGGCTTCCGAGAAAAGTCATGGTGGAATTGACGTCGACCTGCCGCCGCCAATCCGCCAGTTCCAGATCGACGACATGCGACAACTGGCAGATGGCGGCATTGTTGACGAGAATGTCCAGCTGACCGAACTCGGCCTTGGTCGCGCGAAGCACCTCTTCCCACGATGCCTCATCGGTCGCGTCATGCGCGAGCCCGAGCGCCCGGTATCCAAGGCGGCCCAAGTCGGCCGCCCGTTCGAAAACGCCCGCACTGTTGATGTCGGTCAGAACCACACTGACCCCTTCCTCGGCAAGTCTCGTCGCCGCGGCGAACCCGATCCCCACAGGGGACGCCGCGCCCGTCACGATTGCTACCTTGCCCTGCAATCCTCTCATCCTGTTTTCTCCCTTATTATAGGGCCCAGCCCCGCGGGGCGGGGACGACAGATTGCCCTGTCGCCCCCGCCTGCCCGGTCACTGCGGCAGTCAGCCTGAGTCCGTAGCAGACCGCAACTCAATTGTCTTCAGTCGCGAGCGCGCGCCGAGCGGACATCAGTGCTGCTTCAGCCGTGTCACTTGCCCCGTCTCGCGGTTCAGCCTTTTTGCGGCGCGAGAAGCTCCAGGATTCGCATGTCGGTGCCGCCCCCGGCGGCGAGCGCCTTGATGCAAACCTGGCTCGCACCCGCCTGAAGATGCGCGTCGGCCCGCGCGCGCAACGCGTTCCCGTCACCCCAGGCTACGGTCGCATCGATAAAGCGGTCGGAACCGCCATTCTCGAAGTCGGCGCCATCGAAGCCGAGGCTGCGCCACGAGTTGCGATAATTTTCCAGGCCGAGATACAGTTCGAGTTCCGCGCGAGCGATCTTGCGGGCCTTTTCAGGATCGGTTTCCAGGATCATGGGTTGCTCGACGCAAAGCCACTTGTCAGGCCCCAGGATCGAACGCGCGTTCGCGGTATGATCGGGGGTGATATTATAGGTGTGCGCGCCGTGGGTGCGCTCGCCGGAAAGAGCGATCATCTTTTCCCGCAGGGCGGCAAGGACGATCGGGGTCGGTTCCGCCGGCGGTGCAGCCATGTAGGGTGCCTGCTCATAGGCATCCAGGTAATTCCGCATCGCGGACAGCGGCTTGGAATAATCGTGCCCGCGCATTCCTTCGACCGCTTCGCGATGCGACACGCCAAGCCCAAGGAGGAAGCGGCCGCCCGATTGCTCGTTGAGCGCGTCCGCGGCACTGCGCATCGCCATCGGGTCGCGCGCATAGATGGTCGCGATGCCGGTCGCGACGATCAGCTTGCTCGTGTTCGCCAGCAGCCAGGACGCGGTCACCATGGAGTTCCGGCCAAAGCCCTCCGGAAACCAGATATGGGAATAGCCGAGCGCTTCGACACGACGCGCGAATGCGGCGATCCGCGAAGCCGTGGCCGGCCCCATCTCGGCCGAACGGTCGTTCTCGAAATAGCTGATGGACCCGTCCACCGGGGCCCACACGGCGAGCTTTCCTATGTTCATCGACTTTTCTCCTCTGAATCAATACGCTTTTACTGTGGGCTCCGATCAGTCAGCGCTCAGCCGCCCCGCCCCGCCCCGCCCCGTCCGCCGGCGGTCGCTATGCCGGCACCTTCCCTTCCCCTCGCGAAGATGACGGGCTGGGGCGCTTCTTGAGCACAGTAGTCTCGGCTTCGCAAGCCCGCAGCGCACGCGCCTCGGCGCTTGCGGGCATGCCCGTTCGTTCGATACCGTACCTTGTCCCACCCTTGGGATGGCCAAGGTCTTTCCCGTTGCATGACAAATATGGCAGGTCATGGTAGCGGCCCGGTTTCCCGCCACATCAGCCAGCGATAGTTGAGCGGTATCTTGCTGACCAAGAGGTAGAAAGTCCCAGCGCATAATGGAGAACAAGTCGAACAAGATCCATGAAAGTGCCGAAAGCTTGCACAAGGGGCGCGCTTCGGCGTCCCGAGGCATGGCCACCGTCGAAGCCATCATCCGGGCGGCCGAGCGGCTTTGGGGCATCCATGGCCTCGAAGGCGCTTCGCTGCGCGAGATCGGCATCGCGGCGGGCTCTGCCAACAAATCCCCGATCGCCTATCATTTCGGCGACCGAAACGGCCTCATCACCGCGATCTGCCGATCGCGGGAACCAGCGCTCGAGGTCCGCCGCCGGGCGCTTTTCCATGCCGCCGAGGCGGAAGGAAAGCTGGGAGATCCGTTGACGCTGCTCAAGACAGTCTTCCAGCCCATCTTCGAAGAGGTCGACGAAGACGGCCGGCATTCCTACGCGGCCTTTCTGCGTTCGCTGATCCGTTTTCCCCAATTTGACGGCCGCGCGATGACGCAGGACCTCACGCCGACGGGCTATCGCGTTGTGGACCTGCTGAGGGAGCAGGCCAGCCATCTGCCGCAAATCCAGTTCGACGCGCGACTGCGAATGATCAACCAGATCTGCTATGCCGCGATAACCGACCTGGATGACGCGTGTCAGGACTCGTCGCCCGATCCTGAACTGGCGAGCAAGATTTTTGAAGATGCGCTGAGCGCGTCGGCCCATCTGCTGCTGCTCGCAAAATAATGGCCCTCCCGGTCGCTCGCCCGGCGCCTCGCGGCCGACCAGCAGAATAGGATCGCTATCCTGCAGCGGGCTAATTATTATGAGCCGGCGCGGACTCCGCGTTGACAGGCTAAGGAATTCGCCTTAGGAGAGTTGTAAGGCAATCACCTTATTCGAGAGGCTGGGTCTTTTCGCGCCGTCAAAGGGCGAACGGCACCGGAAAATATACTCGGCGGGCGATCGCATATTCCTGTGACGATCAGGGCATGTATTCAGAGGCTCCTGCTGGCCCGGACGATCGGGAAAGGCGCCTCTTCGCGAAGCCCTTCTAAGCCGCCACCGCGCGGCTTGTTAAGAAAGAAAGCATATGGGCGAGAGGGAATTGGAAGGCAAATGCGCTCTGGTGACGGGCGGAACGCGCGGCATCGGAAGGGCGGTAACTTTCGCTCTGGCGGCCAAGGGCGCCGATGTGGCGTTCACCTACCATTCGTCGGCGGCCGATGCCGAAACGATCGTCAGCGACCTGGAGCGTCAGGGTGTACGCGCCAGGGCCTTTCAGTCCGATCAGGGCGATCCCACGGCCGCGCAAAAACTGATCGACGCGGTTATGGATGCGTTCGGCCGGCTCGACATATTGGTCAACAATGCCGGGCTCGCCAGCCTGCAGCGCCTGGGTGACGGGCATGATTACAGCGAACTCGACCGCCTCTGGGCCGTCAACACGCTGGGCGTCGTCGCGACGATCCGCGCCGCCGCGCATGTCATGGCGGATGATGGCCGTATCATAACCATCGGGTCCGGCAGCGGCAGCCGCGCCGGCATGGCGACCTCGGCCGACTATTGCGGCAGCAAGGCCGCCGTCGCCGGCTACACGCGCGGCGCGGCGCATGATCTTGCGCCACGCAGGATCACGGCCAACGTCATAGAATCCGGCATGATGAGCACGGAGATGGCGCACGGCATGCCGGAAAGCGACAAGGCGCGGATCAGCGCCGCCATTCCGCTCCACCGCTTCGGGGAACTGAAGGAAATCAGCGCCCTGGTCACATTCCTCGCTGGACCCGACGCGGCCTATATCACCGGCGCGACATTGGCGATCGACGGCGGATTGTCGGCATAGCCGGACGTGACACGGCTTTGCAGGGACGCTGATCGACCGCGAGGCCGTAAACAACCGCTGCAAGTATCATAGGGCATATGGAGATCATCGGGTGAGCTATACCCACGTCGACAAGCCAATTCGGCTCGGCAATGTTGAAGTCAGGAACCGGACGTTCCGCCCGGCCCACGGCACCGGCATCGGCTGGGGCGCGATGACGGATGCGCTGATCACCTATCATGAGGAGCGGGCGCGCGGCGGAGTCGGCCTTATCATCAGCGAAATCGGTTCGGTGCACCCGTCGACCGCCTTCAATCTCGACATATACAAGGCCGAGATCGAGGACGGCATGCGCGCCTTCGCTGAACGGATCAAACGGCACGGGACCACGCTGTTCCAGCAACTCTGGCATGCGGGAGCGGCTTTTGGCCCGCGCGACGGCTCGCCGCCATGGAGCGCGTCCGATATCCCCAATGTCGCGAACGGCGTCGTGCCCACGCCGATGACGAAAGCGATGATCGACGAGGTTATCGGCGGCTACGCGGAATGCGCGCGTCGCATGGAGCAATATGGCCTGGATGGCGTCGATATTCACGGCGCGCATGGCTATCTGCCGGCCCAGTTCTTCTCTCCCAACAGCAACAAGCGGGAAGACGAATATGGCGGCAGCTTCGAAAACCGCGCCCGCTTCATAATGGAGATAATGCGCGCGATCCGAAACGCGGTTTCCAGGGATTTCGTCGTCGGGATCCGCGTCGCGACCGATCTCATCGAAAACGGCCTGAGCACGGACGACTATCTCAAGCTGACGCATATGCTCGAGGCCGAAGACCTCATAGATTATGTGAACCTCTCCGTCGGCAGCTATAATCGCAACGACAAGATGATCGGCGGCATGAATGAGCCGGTCGGTTACGAACTGCCTTACAGCACCCCGATCACCCATAATGTCCAGCTGCCGACGCTGGTTACGGGGCGGTTCCGGACGCTGGAGGAATGTGACCAGGTCATCCGCGCGGGCGACGCGGACATGGTCGGGCTTGTCCGGGCGATGATCGCCGACCCGTATCTGGTGTCCAAGAGCCTGGCGGGCGAGCCGGACAGGGTGCGCCCCTGCATCGCCTGCAACCAGGCGTGCGTCACCAATCAGATGTATGGGCTGCCCATCGAATGCGCGGTCAACGCCGGCGCCGGGCATGAGCTGGAACGCGGCGACCATCTGCTCAAACCCGCGGAACAGCCGCGCAGGATTCTCGTCGTCGGCGGCGGCCCGGCCGGGCTTGAGGCGGCCCGCGTGGCGGCATTGCGAGGCCACAATGTCACGCTGGTGGAAGCCAATTCCCATCTCGGCGGATCGATGCGCGCGGCAGCAAAAGCACCCACCCGCCATCAGATGATCGATATCGTCACCTGGCTCGAAGAGGAGGTGTACCGTCTGGGGGTCGAGGTTCAGCTGAGCACCTATGTCGATGCCGAAGACGTGATTGCCACCAACCCCGATGCGGTCATCGTCGCCACGGGGGCGCTGGAGCGAATGGACGGCATGCAGATCTCCCACCCCGGCGAGCCGATCACGGGCGTGGAGCGGCGCGGCGTCATCTCATCGACCGAGCTTTTCATGATGACGCCGGCCCAGCTGGGGCAAAAGGCCGTGGTGATCGACGATGTCGGCCATTATGAAGGCCTGGGATCGGCGGAGTTCCTCGTCAACCAGGGCCTGGAGGTCGTTTATGTGACCCCCAAGCGGGAAATCGCGCCGCTCGTCTGGCCCACGCTCATGCTCGATCCGTTCCTGCAGCGCATGCAGGGCAAGGCTTTCCGCTATATGATCCGCACGCGCGGCATCGCCATAGAGGAAGGTCGGGTGGTGGTTGGCCCCGCCCATCTGCAGGCGACACTGCAAGACTCGACAGTGCTGGAGGCGGACACCGTGATACTCGTGTCCAGCAACCGTCAGAACCGCGATGTGTATGACGGGCTGCTTGATCGCATCCCGCATCTGCACCTTGTCGGCGACGCAAGTTCGCCGCGCTATCTGCAGACCGCAATCCGCGAGGGACATCTCGCGGGAGCGGTGGTCTAGCGCGTTGTCCAGGCAGACGGAATCATGTGCTGATCGGGAAAACGCTATAAAACAAGGACCTGGAACATCCGCGCCGATGGGATCGGACGGGGACATGCTCCAGATCAGGAACCCCCGGCGGAGGGCGACAATCGCCCCCCGCCCTACCGGCTGAGAGGATTTGGACGATGAACGCAAAGAAAACGGTAGCCGTGTTATGTGCGAGCAGCCGCATGGGTCAGGCCGAGACACGCGAACTGCTCGCGCAGGGCCATGCTCCCCGCGCCATTTCGCGAAGCCACGACATCTTCATGCGCGACGAATTTCGCGGCACGGAAGTTGTCGGCGCGGACTTTTCGGACGTTGACGCATTGCAGGCCGCCTTCACCGGGGTGGATGCAATTCTGAGCGCCATTCCTTCGCTGGCGGGCGAAAAGTCTCCGGAATATGCGCACAATCTTGTCGCGGCCGCAAAGCGGGCCGGCGTGCGCCGGATCATCCACAATTCCATGATGTGGGCGCCGGATGAGCCATGCGGCCAACCTTATTACGACGCGGTTCTGGCCCTCGAAAATATCATCGCCGGGTCCGGCCTTGACGTGACGATCTTCCGCCCCGTCCTCTTCATGGACAATTTGCTGACACGGTTCGCCAAGCCCAATCTGGTGAACCATGGCCTCTATCGCTACTGCCAGCGGCCCGGCTTGCTGGCCAACTGGATAGCGATGGACGACGTCGCGAAATTCATGGTGGCGGCGCTGACGAGGGACGACCTGATCGGCCGGCGCATCGCGATCGGGGGGAAGGAAACCCTGGCGGTGGAGGAAGTCGTCGCGATCCTGTCGGATATTCTCCAGCGGCCGATTACCTACGAATATGAAGATCCCTATGAATGGGGCGCGCGGGTCCATGGGGAGGTCGGTCTTGGCGCGCTCATGCCGCAGGATGTCTACGCGCAGGCGATGGGCAGCTTCTACATGTTCAACAATGAATCGCCCCATCGGCCGTTCGAGGTCGACATGAAGCCGGTGCTTGAGGACATTCCCGTGCGCACGATCCCGTTGCGCGAATGGGCCGCCCGGCAGGATTGGTCACCGGACGCGCAAGAGGGCAACGCCGTCGGCTCGCTGTCCGGCTGAAACGCCGCCGTCGATCGATACAGCCCGGATGCCATCACAAGGAGTTCGTCATGAAGAAGATGATCCTGTTCATAAAGAAGAAGGAAGGCATGTCCTTCGAAGATTTCCGCAACCATTATGAAAATGTCCATGTTCCGCTGTGCGGTGAACGGATCGGGCATCTGATCCAGGATTTCAGGCGCTATTATCCGCAGAACCTGAACAACCTCTATCATGGTCGGCCTGATGCGGATGCAGGCCATGACGGCGGCACCCGATATGACGCGGTCGCGGTTTATACGATCAAGGACGAAGAGGCCCTGCAGGAACTGATCAAGATCGGCCAGGATCCGGAATTTCAGCGGCTTATCACCGAGGATGAGGAACGATTCTGTGACCGTGCGGCCACAGTTGAGGGGGTTGCCGACGAATTTTTCGGCCCGGGGCTGAACGGATAGTATTTAGGACCAATTCAATATATTGGCGCTGCGGATTGCTATGGGCGACCGTTGCCGACGATGTTTACCCTTTTAAAAGGGCACGCATTTAGGTCCGGCCGCAGCAATCACCTTGGTTCAGGGGAGGGGCCTTGATGGCCCCGCTCCAAAGCGTAGCGAAAAAGGGATGTCATGAATATCAAGATCAAGACCAGCCTGTGGTGCAGCGTGTCCTGCCTGTTGGGACTCACCGTCGCCGGGCCGGTCCAGGCGCAGGATAGCCAGCCCGCGCAGGCTCCTCAGTCAGCCGAAGCGCCGGCCACCGGCGACATCATCGTCACCGCGCAGCGTCGTTCCGAACGGCTCCAGGACGTGCCGCTGGCGATCACCGCGGTTTCCCCCGAAGCGGCCACCCAGCTGGGTCTGCGTAACATGCGCGACATTCAGCTCGCGATGCCCGGCACGGACTTCACGCAGGCAAGCGGCTTCCTTTCGCTGTTCATTCGCGGCGTCGGCATCCAATATTCGACGCCCGGCCTGGAAGCGCCCGTCGCCATCTATCTCGACGGCGCATACATACCGCGCGCGGGCGGCGTGAACTCGCTTATGGATCTTGTTGATCCCGGCACGATCGAAGTTCTTCGCGGTCCCCAGGGTACGCTGTACGGCCGCAACGCGACCGGCGGCGTCATCCGCATCAGCAGCGCCGCGCCCACCGACAAGTTCGAAGGTCGGATCCTCGCCGAATATGGCCGCTTCGATCACCGGCAGATCGACGGCATGCTGAACGTGCCCGTGTCCGACACGCTGAGCGTCCGCTTTGCCGGCCGCTTCAAGAAGGAAGACGGCTACATCACCAACGTCGACGGCACCAAGCTGGCCGCGCAGAACAACTATACCGCGCGTGGCCGGTTCAAGTGGGAACCGACCGACGTCTTCACCCTGTCCGGGGGCGTGGAATGGCAGCGCAGCAAGGCCCGCAACTATAATGACGAACTCGCGCAGGGTGCGCCGACCTGTTACGTCTGCCAGTCGACCGGCCAGACGCCCCCCGGCTTCTATGAAGGGGTCCAGACCGACACCGGTCCCTATTACAACCGGATGTTCCGCGCCGATCTGCGCGCCGACGTCAAGCTCGGCGATTTCGATCTGAGCAGCACCACCA
Organism: Sphingobium mellinum; assembly: GCF_037860795.1. Classification (NCBI taxonomy): domain Bacteria; kingdom Pseudomonadati; phylum Pseudomonadota; class Alphaproteobacteria; order Sphingomonadales; family Sphingobiaceae; genus Sphingobium; species Sphingobium mellinum. Next base: position 38,966 of record NZ_JBANRK010000006.1, read on the forward strand.
CCTATTTCAACAACTTCAGCCGGCAGTTCGCGGACAACGACTTCACGCCGCAAAACGTGTTCCTGTTCGCCGTGCCGCGCAATGGTGGCAAGTCCTACTCGCAGGAAATCCAGCTCACATCGAACATGGAAGGCCCGTTCAACTATCTGTTCGGCGTCAACTATTTCTACGACAAGAGCTTCCTGGATATCGCCCTGACCGGATCGGCCTACGACTTCGCCTTGACGGGTGCGGGTTCCTATCCGCGCAACAATGCCGACGTGAAGACCGAGTCCGTTTCGGCCTTCTTCGAAGGCACCTACAAGCTGACCGACCAGATCAAGGTAACGGCAGGCGGCCGCTATACCTATGACAAGCGCGACCTGTCGGTGACCAACAGCACGGGATTCCAGCTGTTCGGCGCGCCAGCGGCCTTCAACAGCTCGGCATCGTTCCGTGCGTTCACGCCGCGTTTCGTGCTCGCCTGGGACAATGGCCCGGTGAATGTCTATTATAGCTTCACGCGCGGCTTCAAGGCCGGTGGTTTCTCGACCCCCGCGCCGTTCCCCGGCAACTCGATCAACCCGGAAAAGGTGTTCAACCACGAAGTCGGGATCAAGAACTCGGCCCTGGGCGGCAAGCTGCGCAGCAGTCTCGCTGCCTTCTATTACAAGAACAAGGGCCTTCAGCAGCAGATCATCGACGCGACCGGCGCGGGCACCAAGACCGAGAATGTCGGCGCGGCGGAAGGCTATGGCGCGGAACTGGAGATCAACGGCGATCCGATGCGTGGCGTAGTCCTGGGTGCTTCGTTCGCCTATCTGCACGCCAAATATCAGAGCTACCCCAATGCGTCGCAGATCTGTTTCGATCCGACGGGCACGTCGAACACGCAGGCTCCGGGCGCCACGCTCTATCCCTGCTCGATCGATCTGTCGGGTACGCGGGTTCCGCACGCACCGCGCATCACCGCCTCGCTTAACGGCAGCTATACGTTCGACATCGGCAGCTGGAGCGCCAATCTGGCGGGTGTCGCGCAATATCGTTCGCGCTTCCTGTTCTGGCCCGGCGCCGGCGGTCCGCTCGGCCTCGACCAGCAGAAGGGCTATGTCCTGGCCAACTTCTCGGGCTATGTCAGCCCTCCGGGCGAACAGCTGCGTCTGGGCTTCTACCTGGATAACGCGTTCGACAAGCGGTACACGACCAACGTCACGACCGGCGCACCCTATGGCGTGAACTTCAACGCCGCCAAGCCGCGCACCTACGGCGTCCGCGCGGAATATCGCTTCTGATGCGCGTGGGGCGGTGAGCGGCGCGACGCAGCTCCGCCGCTCCCTTTTCATCAGAGCTCAACGCACGAGCGGCCCCATCCGGCCGCTCGTGTTTTTTTTCGCGCCGAACGGTCGCCACGTCGTTCCCGGGCAATACTCCCCTTCCACGCACGCGCTTGAGGCTCTGGCGAATTCCCTGCGTCGCGCGACCACCAGCAGGCGTCGATATCGCCCTTGTCCATCCGGGCGGTCCAAGTTGACCGATGTCGAACAGCGGATCGCCGGCCTTCCCGGGGGTTGCGCTTCCCCGGCGCCGCTGCAATAGCGACGAAGGGTGTTCGCCTGGGGCTTGGGTCGGGCAGGTTCAATCGTGCCGGTCGGGCCGCCGGCACCGATGAATCTCGTCCGGAGCGCCTATGTCCGACCATCACCACCGCCATCCCAGCGCGCTGCGCCAGTTCCTTGGCAGCCAGTCGGCGGCAGGGCTTGTCCTCATCGCCATGGCGGCCGCGGCGCTGCTGATCGCGAACTCTGCGCTGGGTCCCGCCTATGAAGCGCTGCTGCACGCTTATGTCGGTCCGCTGTCCGTCATGCACTGGATCAATGACGGGCTGATGGCCTTGTTCTTCCTGCTGGTCGGGCTGGAAATCAAGCGGGAGATGCTGGACGGACAGTTGTCCACATGGTCGCGCCGCATCTTGCCGGGTGTCGCCGCGCTGGGCGGCATGGCGGTCCCGGCGCTTCTCTACATCGCCTTCAACCTGGGTCCGACGGCGCGGGGCTGGGCCATCCCGGCCGCGACCGACATCGCCTTCGCGCTTGGCGTCATGGCGCTGTTGGGACGCCGTGTGCCCGCTTCGCTCCGCATCTTTCTCGCCGCGCTCGCCATCATCGACGATCTGGGGGCGGTCATCATCATCGCGCTCTTCTACACCGCAAAGCTCTCGCTCGTCGATCTTGCGGGAGCTGCCCTGGTCGTGGCGCTGCTCATGGCCCTCAACCGGCGCGGCGTACGGCGCCTGCTACCCTATCTGCTGCTGGGCGTGCTGCTGTGGATATTGGTCCTGCGCTCGGGGATCCACGCCACGCTGGCCGGAGTGCTGTTGGCGCTGACCATCCCCATGGACCTGACGCCCGGCCAGTCGGACTACGACACGGCCAGCCCGCTCCATCGGCTCGAACACGCCCTGCATGTGCCTGTGTCCTTCCTGATCGTGCCCCTGTTCGCGCTTGCCAATGCGGGCGTTCACTTCCTCGCCCTGCCGGCGCAGGCGCTGGCATCGCCGGTCACGCTGGGCGTGGTGGCCGGTTTGCTGCTGGGCAAGCCTTTGGGGGTCTTCGGCTTGTCCTTCCTTGCCATTCGCCTGCGCTTGGCGGACGCGCCTGCCCATGCCAGCACCTGGCACATGTTCGGCGTGGCGTTGCTGTGCGGCATCGGCTTTACGATGAGCCTGTTCATCGCCCTGCTGGCATTCCCGGCCGCGCCCCTGCTGGTGTCGGAGGCAAAGATCGGCATCCTGGCGGGCTCGCTTGTCTCGGGCCTGCTGGGGTTCGTCATCCTGCGGCTCGCGCCCGGCGACAGACTTTGAGGCACGGCGGCGCGCCGACAGGCGGGCGGTGGGAAGAAACGCCCACCGCCCGCCCTGCTCACGCCGCGTCGACCAGCACGATCTCGCTGTCCTCGATCGCCGTGACGCGGATCACATCGACATCGGCAATGGCGACGCCGTCCCGCGCTCCGACCCGGAGGTCGTCGATCCGGATCGCGCCCGTCGCCGGCACCATATAGGCCTTGCGATCCTTGCCGATGGCATATTCGGCGCTCTCCCCGGCCTTGAGCGTAGCCGCCACGACCCGGGCGTCGGTACGGATCGGCAGCGCCTCATTGTCATTTTCATAGCCCGACGCCAGCGTCACGAAGCGGCCGGAACGGTCACCCTTGGGAAAGGGCTTGGCGCCCCAGCTCGGCGCCTCGCCGGACCGGGTGGGCACGATCCAGATCTGGAAGATCTTCGTGGTCGCGTCCTCCAGATTATATTCCGAATGGCGCACGCCGGTGCCCGCGCTCATCACCTGGACGTCGCCTGCTTCGGTGCGCCCCTTGTTGCCCAGGCTGTCCTCGTGAGTGATCGCGCCTTCGCGGACATAGGTGATGATTTCCATGTCGCGGTGCGGATGCGGCGGAAAGCCGGTGTGCGGGGCGATGCTGTCGTCATTCCATACCCGCAAGCTGCCCCAGCTCATGCGGGACGGGTCATGATATCCGCCGAACGAAAAATGATGCTTGGCGTCGAGCCAGCCGTGATTGGCGGCGCCCAGGCCTGCGAAGGGACGAAGTTCGATCATCTCATATCTCCTCTCGAACAGCATGTGGCTGTTGATGGAGCCCTTTTATGCCTTGCGGACTATCCTGATCAGAGGGATAAAGCCGGTCATTTCGTTCGAGGAATTGGAAAAGTGAACACGCCCGGCACGCCCACTTTCGACCAGCTTCGCATCTTCCTCGCAATTGTCGACACCGGCGGTTTCGCCGCTGCCGGGCGCCGGCTGAACCGCGCCGTCTCGGTCATCAGCTACGGAATCGCCAATCTCGAAGCGCAGCTTGGCGTTACCCTGTTCAAACGGGAAGGAACGCGCAAGCCGCAGCTGACCGTTGCGGGACGCGCCCTGCTTGCGGAGGCGCGCAGCATAGCGCACGGCTTCGACGGCTTGCGCGCGAAGGTGAAGGGGCTGCTCGACGGCCTGGAGGCAGAGGTCGACCTCGCCGTCGACGTCATCCTGCCGGCCGAACGCGTGGGCAAGGTGCTGCGCAGCTTCGCGACCGAGTTTCCGACCGTGCAACTGAGGCTGCATGTGGAAGCGCTGGGCGCGATCACCGCCATGGTGCTGGACCGCCAGGCCGCGATCGGCATTTCCGGGCCGCTGGCCGCCGGTGTCGAAGGCGTCGAATGCACCGCCGCGGGATCGGTGCCGATGGTCCCGGTCGCGGCTCCCGACCATCCGCTCGGGCGGATGGATCGCATCCCGCCGGGCGCGGGCCGCGACTATACGCAGTTGGTCCTGACCGACCGCTCCCGTTTCACCGAGGGGCAGGATTATTCCGTATTGAGCCCCAAGACCTGGCGGCTCGCCGATCTGGGCGCGAAACATGCGCTGCTGCGCGAAGGGGTCGGCTGGGGCAACATGCCCTTGCCGATGATCGAACCGGATCTGATCGACGGCGCGCTGGTGCGTCTCGTCATGCCGGATCACCCTGGCGGAACCTATCGTTTCGCCGGGGTCTGGCGCCGGGACACGCCGCCTGGTCCCGCCGCCTCCTGGCTGCTCGACCAGTTCGTCGCCCTCGGCAAGGACGACAAGGAACTGGAGGGCATGGGCGATGTCTGATCCGTCTGGACAAGGGGCAGGACGCGGCATGACCTCGGGCCGGCTGGAAGCGTTCACCGATGGCGTCGTGGCCATCATCATCACCATCATGGTCCTGGAGCTGAAGGTGCCCCGTGACGGGACGCTCGACGCCCTGTCGGACAGCCTGCCCATCCTGCTTGCCTATGTCCTGTCCTTCATCAATGTCGGGCTCTACTGGAACAACCACCACCATCTGCTCCACGCGACCGAACGGATAGACGGCAAGGTGCTGTGGGCTAACCTGTTCCTGCTGTTCTGGCTGTCCCTCGTGCCGTTCGTCATACGCTGGCTGGACGAAAGCGGCTTTTCGCCGATGGCGACGGCTGCCTATGGCGTCGTTCTGGGGATGGCGGCCGTGGGCTATCAGCTGACCGAAGGGTTCATCATCGCCTTCAACGGCCGGCAGTCGGCGCTCGCCCGCGCCATCGGCAGCGACTGGAAGGGCAAGATCAGCCTTGCCCTCTACGCGGTCGCCGTGCCGGCCGCCTTCCTCGCTCGCCCGATCGCGATCCTCATCTATGTCCTGGTGCTGCTGCTCTGGCTCGTGCCCGATCGACGGATCGAGCGCGCGCTGGGGGACTGACGTTTTTCCGAGGCGAAGGTGATCCTCTTGCGCCTCGGAAAAGCGCCCCAGGACAATGGCTTAAAGCGGCCTGGACGCGACGGGGTGCAGGGCGCAGACCAATGTTCCCACCACGATCAGCGCCCCGGCCAGGATGAGCGGCACTACCAGCCCGCCCCGGGTGACGAGACAGGCGCCGATCGCCGCGCCCGCAAGAATGGCGATCACGCTGCCGATGCGGCGCGCCCAATTGGGGTTCGTTCCGCCCGCGGCCGTGGAATCGGCGGCCAGGCCGGTGATCGTCATGGTCAGGACCGTGGTCGTGAGGTCCGGCACTTTGAGCTGGCGGATCGTCGCGTTGCGAAATCCCATGGCGATGCCGGTCAGCGCGATGATGATATAGACGCTGGCATCGGGCGTCTGCGTCGCCACATCGAAGCCGACCGCGACGCCCGCCGCGATCCACAGCAGGGCGGCCTCCACCGACGCCGCGATGATCAGCCAGCGGCGCAGCGGCGCGCCGACATGCCGCTTGCCCACCCGCCCGGCGACGAGCGCGCCGGCCATGAAGGAAGCGATGGCCACGATATAGGGCGCGACCCTGAAGCCCGGCGCGCCGCTGGCGGCGAAACCCAGAAAGACGATATTGCCCGTCATGTTCGCCGTGAAGACCTTGCCCAGGCCCAGCACCGAAATGGCATCGACCAGCCCGGTCGTGACGGACAGCAGCAGAAGCAGCCAGATCAGCGGAGAGGTGGCAGGCTTTACGGTGGTCATGATGGTCTCCGGAAAAAGTCTCTGCCTCGCCGCCTAGCCAACACTGCGTCCCACAAGAAGCCGAATAAGATCGTTGCTTCCGTTCCATAAAATCGAATATCTTGCTTAAAAGCGGAAGTTGCTCTCCAAACCGATCATCGTGATGGTCTTGCCCGGCCCCGTCTCGCGGATGAAGGCGCCCGGCGCGAAGGCGGACAGGGACGTCGACAGCTCCCATTCGGGCGTCGCCTGCCAGGCGATCGCTCCCTCGACCTGGCTGCCGATGAAGCGCGCCCGGCTCGCGCCCGCCGCGCGGATCAGGTTGCCGGGGATGTCGTAGACGCCGTCCGCCCTGCTGTACCGCCAATAGGCCATGGCGGCGAGGCTGAAAGACAACCCTTTACCCAGGGTCCCGCTGACGCGCGGATTGGCGCTGATGATGTTGGTCGGGCCGACCGGCGAGAGTTCGCCGAAATATTTGCCCTTGGGGAAGAGCGCGTTGAATGTGCCCAGGGTGCCGTCGCCTGCCTTGCGGTCGCCGCTGACGACATTCACCCTCAGCGTGGCGTCGGGCGCGGTGGGGAGCGCGGGAAAGCGGCGGCCGACCTCGCTGCCCACCGTCCAGGCGGCGATGTTCTGGCCACGGAACTGCCCGAACTGGGTGACGCCCTCGACATTCCAGTGCCACGTCCCGCGCTCGCCATGGGAACGCAGGCCGATGCTGTGGCGCAGCTCGCGCCCCGTCTGCCCGTCAAAATGCGCGCCGCGATTGCGATAGCCCAGATAATAGATGTCGAGGCCCGGCAGCACCGCATAGGCGCCCCACAAGGCCTTGGTGCGGGACGTCGCGTCATCGAAGCTGGCCGGGCCGGGCTGCACCGGCTTCACCGCCAGCAGGCTGACCTTCGCGCGTCCGATCGCGACATCGGCCCGCACCCCGTCGAAGGCAAGCGGCACATTGGGGCCATAGCGCGTTCCCACCAGCCGTTCGGTGCCGAGCGAAAGCATCTGGCGCCCGCCGCGCAGGGTGACGGCGCCCAGCTCGACCTCACCGAACACCTGAAGCAGGTCCGCCTTCGTCTGGTCGATGGGCGATGCCGCCGGCGCGACGCCGATGGCATAGGCAAGGATCGGCTGGACGAAGGCGCGGGCCTTCCCGACATGCAGGTCGGCATAGGGCAAGGCCCGCAGCCAGAGGAAGGAATCGTCCGGCGCCTCCGCCCCCCCCCCCCACAGGCTGTTGTCGTAGTTTTCGCTGCGCGCCCGCAACTCGATGCCCGTCGTGATCCAGCTATCCTCGCCGATCGGGATATATTTGAACGGCCCGGTCCAGTGATGCGCCCGCTTCTGCGCGTCGGCCAGGTCGGACCAATCCTCGTCATAGCGCGTGATGCTCAGCGTCGGCGCCTGCCAGGCCTCGGGCTGCTGCGCCCTGGCCGGCGACGCCAGGGATGCCGCCAGCGCCAGGGCGGCAAGCCAGCACTCACGCACCGCCGCGCTTCCGGTCGGCGACCATGGCCACCAGCACGAAGCCGCCGACAAGGCCGACATGTTCGAAAAAGGCGTTGGTCGCCATGAAGCGTTCCTGGCCGGCCGCCATCGTCCAGAAGGCATTGGCGGTCATCGCGGCGAGCAGCGTGAAGACGCCCAGCATCCCCGCCCCCAGCCACACGAGCCGCCCGGTCAGGATCAGCACCGGGCCGGCAATCTCTATCCCGATCGTCAGCGCGGCCCATAATTCCGGCGGGTGCATGCCGAAATGCGCCTGCTCGGGCACCGCCGCCGACCAGCCGGTCAGCTTCACGATCCCGCCCAGCAGATAGGCGCCGACCAGCGCCAGCCGCGCCAGGAACCAGGTGGCGCGCCAGTGGAGGACCGCGCCGACGAAGCGCGGCGCGCGGGCGCTGGTCACGGCTTCACCGGCGCATGGATCTCGGCAATATAGCCGCCCGGAAAGCGCACGACCGCGGCCTGCCGGTCCCGCTCGGCATGCGCGGGGACGAGCGTTTCGACGCCCGCCACCGCCGCCTTGGCGAGCGTCGCCGGCAGGTCGGCCACTTCATAGCCGGTCATGTCGCGGCCATAGGGCCAGGGCAGTTGGCCGTCCGACACGATCACGCTCATTTTCCCGTAGCCCGACGTCATGCGGATGCGGCGATAGGTCTTGCCCGGCTGCCCGATATCCGCTCCGGGCGCCGCCCGCTCGTCCGACGTGACCCGGGCATGGGCAAAGCCGCGCCACTGCGCCACAAACCGGTCCGCCGCGTCGGGGGTCAGGTAGATGCGGTTTTCCGGCACCCTGGCCAGCGCTGGATATTGCGGCTTGGCGGTGTGCCAGTAAAGCTGCATGTTCACGCCGCCCGCCCACTGGATCACGACGTCGCGCCCGATGGGGTCGGGGAAGCTGGTGATGAGGCGGGTCGCGCCATGCCGCACCGCCGATACGACCGCGGCGTCGAGGTCCGTCACCAGATAGCCTGTGCGCTCCGCGCCGAACGGAACCGGGATGGGCGTGACAAAGCCGAATGCGGACACGGTGCCCGCGGGCGTCAGCGCCAGCTGCGACTTGGTCTTGCTGCTGGTCGGCGTGACCTGAAAGACGCCCTGCTTGCTCGTCGTGCCGCCGAAGGTGGCGGTGAAGCTGGCCACGAAGCGGTCGAAATCCTCCGGCGCGACATAGACATGGGTGGTGTCATATTGCGGCCCGACCGAATAGTCGGCGGTCGGTGCGGCCGGCGCTTTGGCAGGCGCGGCGGCGGGGCTGATGGCGATCAGCGCGGTCGCCATCATGACAGTGATGCGGATCATGGCAGTTACTCCGGGTGGGACGTGGCGAATCCCTCTCTATGCGAGAAGGGAGTCGCCAACGATCCGAATAATATCATCCATAATATTCCAGATTCTGGAACGTTCGATAGAATCAGACCGCCCAGCAGCCGCAGCCCATCACACCCCAGAAGCTCTGGACGTCGGCGGCGGGAACCCTGGCGCCCAGCGCGGCCGCATGGTCATGGCCATGCACATTGCAGGCGGAGGCGCAGCCGCAGGCCGACGCCATCTTCCGGGCGCTCTCGTCCCGGCGATAATGTCCGCCGAATGTCGCGACCGGCGACCAGTCGGGCATTGCCTTGGGCGCGGCCGGCGCGAGCGGGCCGAAGTCGCCCTCGCCATAGACGATCTTGCCCCCCAGCACGGTGAGGACGGAACGCAGCTGCGCGATCTCGCTTTCGGGCACGCTGAAATAATCGTCGGACAACAGCGCCAGGTCCGCGAGCTGCCCCGCCTTGATCTGCCCCTTCTTGCCGACTTCGTTGGAAAACCAGGTGTTCCTTTCGGTCCACAGGCGCAGCGCCGTCTCCCGGTCCAGCCGATTGCGGACGGGGTAAAGCGTCAGCCCGCCTACGGTCTTCGACGTGACCAGCCAGCTCAGCGAGACCCATGGATTGTAGCTGGCGACACGGGTGGCGTCGGTGCCCGCGCCCACCGGCAAACCGGCATCCATCATCCGCTTGATCGGCGGGGTGGCTTCCGCCGCCTTGGCACCATAGCGTTCGACGAAATATTCGCCCTGAAACGCCATGCGATGCTGCACGGCGATGCCGCCGCCCAGCGCCGCGATCCGGTCGATATTGCGCTCGCTGATCGTTTCGGCATGGTCGAAGAACCAGTTGAGGCCCTTGAGCGGGATGTCGCGGTCCACCTTTTCGAACACGTCCAGCGCGCGGCCGATCGTCTGGTCATAGGTCGCGTGAAGCCGCCAGGGCCAGCGCCGTTCGGCCAGCAGGCGGATGACCGGTTCCAGGTCGCCTTCCATCTCTGGCGCCATGTCGGGCCGTGCGACGCGGAAATCCTCGAAGTCGGCCGCCGAATAGACCAGCATCTCGCCCGCGCCGTTGTGGCGGTAGCTGTCGTCGCCGTCGCCCGGCTTGATCTGGGTCGACCAGGCGGCGAAGTCCTTCAACTCCTCCTTCGGCTTCTGCGTGAACAGATTATAGGCGATCCGCAGGGTCAGTTCGCCGTCCTTGTGCAGCTTGTCGATGACCGCATAGTCGTCGGGATAATTTTGCGATCCGCCGCCCGCGTCGATGACGCTGGTGACGCCCAGGCTGTTCAGCTCGCGCATGAAATGCTTCGTGCTGTTGAGCTGATATTCGGGCGGCAGCTTCGGCCCCTTGGCGAGCGTGGCATACAGGATCGTGGCATTGGGCTGCGCCAGCAGCAGTCCGGTCGGATTGCCCTGCGCGTCGCGGACGATCTCGCCGCCCGGCGGGTTCGGCGTATCCTTCGTATAGCCCACCGCCCGCAGCGCGGCGGCATTGAGCAGCGCGCGGTCGTACAGGTGCAGGATGAAAACCGGCGTATCGGGCGCCGCTGCGTTGATCTCAGCGATGGTGGGCAGCCGCTTTTCGGCGAACTGATGCTCGGTAAAGCCGCCGACCACACGGACCCACTGCGGCGGCGGCGTGTTTTCGGCCTGCTTCTTCAGCATCGCCATCGCTTCGGACAGCGAAGGCACGCCCTCCCACCGCAACTCCATATTATAGTTGAGGCCACCCCGGATGACATGGATGTGGCTGTCGATAAGGCCGGGGATCAAGCGTCGGCCCCTGGCGTCGATGACGGTCGCGTCGGCGCCGGCGGCGGCGCGCACCGCCTGTTCCGACCCGACCGCCAGAAATTTGCCGTCCCGGATGGCGACGGCCTGCGCCACCGGATTTTCGCGGTCGAGCGTCGTCACCTTGGCATTGATCAGGATCAGGTCTTTGGGGGGCATGGCGAAACTTTCCGTGGCTGTGAGGATGGGGATGCAAGCGGCGCCGGCAAGCGCCTGTCTGCGGTTCATCATGCGTCGCGGCTCCGGTTGTCGGGCAGGCAACCCAGCACATGATGGGCGCAATCCTTCGTCACGAAGCGGGTCAGTTCGGGCAGGCTGGCGAGGCGCTTTGCCACCGGGATAATCTGTTCTCCCAGCAATATCCCGGCCAGCCCGACAAGGGCGATGACCGGCGGCGCAGGAGAACGCACGCCCAGCAGGCTATAGACGATCCCGACGATCAGCCCGGCGCCCAGTGAGAGAAGATAGGCTTTCATGTCCGTTCTCCGTTCCGTCCAATCAACCCTTGATGAAGGCGAGGAGGTCGGCGTTCAGCACGTCGGCGTTGACCGTCAACATGCCGTGCGAATAGCCCCCATAGATTTTGAGCGTGGCGTCGGGCAGCAATTGCGCCTGCAACACGCCCGCATTCTCATAGGGTACGACCTGATCGTCATCGCCATGCAGCACCAGCGTCGGCACGGTGATGGCCTTGAGGTCGTCGGTCTGGTCGGTTTCGGAAAAGGCCTTGATGCCTTCATAATGGGCCAGCGCGCCTCCCATCATGCCCTGACGCCACCAATTGTCGATGACGGCGGGCTTTACGTCCGCGCCGCCCCGGTTGAAACCGTAGAAGGGTCCAGCCGCGACATCATGGAAGAATTGCGCGCGATTGGCGGCAAGGCCCGCGCGCAGCCCGTCGAACACATCCATGGGCAGGCCGCCCGGATAGCGATCGGTCCTGAGCATGATCGGCGGCACCGCGCTGACCAATACCGCCTTGGCGACGCGACCCTGGGGCTGGCCGTGGCGCGCAACATAGGCCGCGACCTCGCCGCCGCCGGTCGAATGGCCGATATGGATGGCGTTCTTCAGGTCCAGATGTTCGGTGACCGCGGCCGCGTCGGCGGCATAATGCGCCATGTCATGGCCGACATCGACCTGTGCCGAACGGCCATGCCCGCGACGGTCATGGGCAATGACGCGATAGCCCTTCGCCAGGAAAAACAGCATCTGCGCATCCCAGTCGTCCGACGACAGCGGCCAGCCATGATGGAACATGATCGGCTGGGCATCCTTTGGCCCCCAGTCCTTGTAGAAGATGTCGACGCCGTCGCTGGTGGTGACAAAGCTGGTCATGGCGAACTCCTGGGTGAAATCGGGCGGTGGGGAAGAAGGCGGCGGCCGGGCGCGGACAAAAAGCCGCAAGTGCCGGGCCGCCGCGAAATGCTTAGTGAGCGCCCTCGGATGCGCCGAACATGGTCTTGGCGTAGGTGATACCCAGGCCATAGGCGCCGCCCCACTTCTTGGCGAAGCCGGTGGTCATGTCATAGGTTTCGGTGCGGGCCCAGTCACGCTGCAATTCAAGCAGATATTGCAGGGACGTCATCGGCTTGGCGCCCAGCTGGATCATCCGGGCGACGGCGCGTTCATGCGCTTCCTCGGAAATGTCGCCACAGGCATCGGATATGAAATAGACATCGAACCCCTGGTCGATCGCGGAAGCGACCGGGCCGACGATGCACACCGACGTCCACAGGCCCGCGAAGATCAGGCGTTCCTTGCCGATGCGGTTCACCTCGTCGATCACGGCGCTGTCTTCCCACGTATTCATGGACGTGCGGTCCAGCAGCGGCTGGCCGGGGAAAGCATCGGTGATCTCGCTGAACATGGGGCCGGAAAAGCTGTCGACCGCGACCGTGGTCAGGATGGTCGATACCTTGAATCCGGCTGCGGCATTGGCGACCAGCGCGGCATTGTTGCGGAGCAGTTCGGTCGCGATCGACTTGGTGGCAAAGGCCATCTGCGACTGGAAGTCGATCATGATGAGCGTGTGATCCTGAGCGGAGATCAGGGATTTGCCGGGGGTCGGGGTGGCTTTGATGGTCACGTCGGTCTCCAGTTGAATGTCTCACAGCCGTTTCGTTGCGCTGTGAGTGGAGATCTAGACGAGCTGATTGACACTATGAAGTCGTATAAGTTCTTGCCCAACGTTCTATTTTATTGAAATGTTTGGCGGGTCCAGCGCACCGCCAGGCCGGGGAAAAGCCGGCCACCAGGCCGGAACAAGGGGGGTGGAGCAGCGCCCACCCCCACCTGTCTTACAGACCGTCGACAGCCTTGCTGACCAATATGTTCACGGCCACGCGGCGATTCTGCGCCTTGCCTTCGGCCGTGTCGTTGCTGGCGATCGGGTCCGCTTTCGCCATCCCGGTCGGGGTCAGCATGCGATAGGGCTTCCAGCCACAGGCCTGCTGGAGATAGTTCACAACGCGGCCGGCCCGCTTTTCACTCAACTGCTGGTTGAAATCATCGCCGCCGGTGGAATCGGTGTAACCCACGACCAGCAGCAGGGCGTTATCCATATTCTGCGCGGCCGTCGCGGCCGCACACAGGTCGTTTTTCGCCTGGGGAGACAGCACCGCCTTGCCGACATCGAAATTCACGTTCGTCGTGCCTTTGATATTATACTGGTCGATCTCGCCCATGCGGCCGCGCAGCGCTTCGGTCGCCGCGGTCTGTTCGTCGAACTGCTGGGCCGTGCCGTTGTGGATCATGGACGCGGTCCTCAGGTCCTTGTTCTGAAGATTGATCTGGCTCGCGAGCAGGCCTTGGTCCGACTGCATCGTCTTGACGGTGACCGGCAGCCCGTTGAGCAGCGACGTCGAAGCCAGCCTGTGGCGGTTCAGGCCGAAAAAGCCCTTGCTGGCGCTGATCTTGGTGGCATCGTTGATGAAGACGACAGTCTTGCTGCCATCGGCGGCGGTGACCTGCATCTTGTCGCCGCTGCGGGCGGAAATGATCCCCTTGATCTCCGGCCCTTCGGCCATCTTGGCCGCGGGCAGATAGGCGGTCGCCGAAACATCGGCCGCGGGCTGGCCCTGCGCCGGTGTGGACGGCTCCTGCTGCTGCTCCTGGGGCTGTGCCTGCGCGGCAAGGCTGCCCGACGCCGCCCCGGACAGAAGCGCCGCCGCCATCAGATATGTGTGATTCCTTGAAACGAAACGCATCACGCTACTCCTTTAAAATTTCGACCAGTCGGGCCTGCATCGATGCAGCTTCACGTCCGACTGCCGCGCGCGCGATGGCATCTCCGGCTGTCAGAACCCCTCCTTTGACCCTCAAATATCCGTTATGACGCTACGGACCAGCGCCATGGCTGTCGTGCCTGTTCGGATTAACCTTGCTCTTGCATGAACAGGCAAGCCCGACGCGCCGCCTGTGCAGGCAATGAGAGCCGATCATGCGACGAACCGAGGCGGATCGCCCTTCCAGGGCATGTGACGCGGCCACCGCGACTGATCGCCAGGCCTTGGAAATTTCGCCTTTTAAAACAAATATTTGCACTTATTTGCAAAAGAGGCCATGAATATTGGATCTGTTTTTATCCTGTATAAACATCCATTTGCCGCCAGGCGGGGTCATCTTCGCGAAATCTTCGCCAGTTCCCGGCCCCCGGACCCCCGACGCGGGAATTCCTTTCAATTCGACACTTCGTTCATGCATTCGAAAACGTCGCGCCGGTCAGTGGGTTTCGGCGCGGAGCCGACCAACCAGTTGTTCGATCTCGAACGGCTCCAGCAGCCAGGTACGGGTCTTGCGCCCGGCCCGATGGATGGGCTGGGTCAGAAGGACGCGGGCCTGTTCCCGCGCGTGCGGCCTGAAGATCGCGAAATGCTGGGCACAATCGCGAATGGTGCCGATCATCGGCGCCCGCCCCTCAAGATCGATCAGGGTCGCGGGCTGATCCCACGGGATGGTGGATGTAGGGTGGTCGGTCATTCGGGCGGCTCCGGCTATAAAGGGGGCGGCGGGCATGAAAAATCGTGACCGGCCCACTATGGAATCTTGCGTTCGCTGGCAACGTCGCGCGTAAGATCATCTGGCAGCATAAGCCCGCAATCGAAGAATCGGAGGATAGCGTGCCTCGGCGGAGCGACATGAAGAAGCGACAGCAGATGCTCGCCGATTTCGGTGAGATGGCAATGCAGTCCGATGATCTTGATAAGGTGCTTGGCCAGGCCTGCCGCCTGGTGGTGGCGGCCCTGGGCACGGGCCGGGCCCACATTCTGGAAATGTCGGACGACGGCCAGGACCTGTCGGTGCGCGCCGGAGTCGGCTGGGCGCCGGATGTCCTGGGCACGGCACGCCTTTCGATGAACGATGGATTCTCCCAGATCCTTTCCGCAGCCGCCACCAAACCCGTCATCATAAACGACCTGCCGCAGAACGAGAATGTTCTGCCCCCCGTGCTGAGGAAGGCCGGAATCGAGGCGCTGGCCATGGTGCCGATCCTGCTGCCGGGCAGCAGCCGCTTTGGCATCCTGCTGGTCGACAGCAGCCAGCCCCGTTATTTCAACGACGACGACATTCAGCTTCTGCGGATCTACGCCACCCTCCTCGGCCCCGTCATCGATCGGCTGCATCGGGTGGAGGAACACCGCGCCAAGCGGTGGGAAGAAAGGCAGAAGGTCCTTGTCGCCGAGCTTCAGCATCGCACGCGCAACCTGCTCGCGGTAGTTCGGTCGATGGCGGAAGAAACCATGCGCGGCGCCGCCGACCTGAACGATTTCGGGCAAGGCTTCCGTGACCGGCTGGAAGCACTCGCGCGGGTGCAGGCGCTGCTGTCGCGTCTGGAAGAGCGCCAGCGCGTGACGTTTGACCTGCTGATCCGGACCGAACTTATGTCGCTGGGCGTGATCGCGGGGACGGACGAGCGCGTGACGCTGCACGGACCCGATGACGTTCGCCTCCGCTCCAGCACCGTGCAGACCCTGGCGCTGGCGCTTCATGAACTTGCCACCAATGCAGCCAAATATGGCGCGCTGTCGCAATCCGCGGGGCATCTGGCCATCCGTTGGCAGGTGGCGCCGATGAAGGACGACGCGGAGCGCTGGCTGCATATCGACTGGCAGGAAAGCGGTGTCGTGATGCCCGATCGGAATTCCGTGCCTTCAGGGACCGGCCAGGGTCGCGCATTGATCGAGCGGGCCTTGCCGTACCAGCTTCAGGCAAAAACCATCTATGATCTGGGATCCGACGGCGTCCGTTGTACGATCAGCATGCCGCTGACCGCCACTTTCTAATTGCGGAACGAACCGCCGCCTTCAGGCCGATCCTATTGACCCGGGTCTTTGCGCCAATGCCCATATTGCCAGGCAGCTTCCCTGGCGCGGTGCGCGAACTCCGTCGCCGCGGCGACCATGCTGGCGCCGTTCAGATGCGCGCGTTCCAGCAATCCGATCTGACGCTCAAACGCATCAGAGGTGCCCAGATAAGCAAGGCTCCAGCGCGGGAAAAAGCGTTCGTTCACGCGATGAACATCAATGACGCGAACGTTGCTGTGCCTCGGGTCCTGCACGATGCTGGCCATCAGTTCTTCGACATGCGCCTTCGATCCTTCCAGCACCTGCGCGAAATAATCGGCGGTCGCCACCAGGGCCCCCGTCACCTGTAGCGAATGATTGCGGCGGAGCGAAATCGCGACGATCGCATCCACTTCACTGGAAAGGGTGGAAGACGGGAGCAGGTGATCGCTGATATAGAGCAGGCAATGGATCATCCGGGGGTGGTCCTGTGCGCTTCAAACTGCAGCCAGTTCACTTGTCTGCTGGTGAGCTTCCCTCTCCACAACTGCCGGACCACCGTAGGTTCATTCAATTGCCCGCACAAGCAACCCGTGTCCATTTGCCTTGGCCACAGATCGCCTCACCGATAAGATGACTGGGCAGCGTCACGGCAATTGCAACCCTGGCGATCGCCCGTTGGTCATCAGGCGCCTGAATATGCCTCGATGACGGTCTATGTTCCGGTCGCATCGCCAAGCGCCACAAGGCAGGGCGCCTGACTGGCGAGGATCTTCCCGCGCGCCTCGTCGATCGGGAACTAGGCCGCGCGGTCAACCTCGGGAAAGGACGCCATGGTTCCGCTGCGCGGCGGCCATTCCATTTCAAAGCTGTTGCTCGCCACAGTGTCGGGATCGATGTCCGTTTCCATCGCGAAGACTTCGACCCACTTGCCCCCCGTCTGACGGATGCGGACGAGCGGCCAGGCTTCGCCCGCGGGCCGCGTCCCGATTTCCTCCTCAAACTCCCGCAACGCCGCATTCAGCAACGTCTCTCCGGGCAGGATGCCGCCCTTGGGCAGCTGCCACGCGCCCTCATCCTTCCGCCGCCAATAGGGACCGCCCGGATGGGTCAGGAAGACTTCCAGCCTTTGGCCACGCCAGCGATAGGCAAGCAACCCGGCGCTCTCGTTCGTCATTGCCATCGTCAGCGCTCCGACGGCCGGCGGCCGTCCACTGTCTGCCTGCCACCGCTCGCCCAGGCCGGTATGGACGGCGCTAATCCGCTTTGCCGTCCGGCTCGATCAACCGGAACCGGGAAAACAGGTCACGCAGATCCTGCCCGGAAAAGGGCTTGTCAAGGATAGCGGTATGGCCGTCCGCCTCTATCCGGCGCATCTGGTCGGCATCCATATAGCCGCTCGCGACGACCACGGCGGCGTGGGGATGCGCCTGTCGCAAGGCATCGATCAGCGCCAGACCGTTTCCGTCCGGCAGTTCCAGATCGATGATCGCGGCCCTGATCGGCCGCTTCACGTCGCTGATGCGCTGCATCGCCAGCGTCGCGGTCGCGATCTCCTCGACGATGCAGCCCAGGCCGCGAAGATTATCCGCCAATGTCAGCCGGACGGCCGGATCGTCCTCGACCAGCAGGACACGGGGCGACAACCCGGGCGTCAATGACGCGATCGCGTCCGCCAGCTGGACACGGCTATAGGGCTTGGCCAGCAGCTGCAACCCGCGCGCCTGGGGGCCATCGTCGAATAGCGCATCGCCGGCATGGGCGGCGGTGAGAAGCAAGTTCATCCCCGGACGCAGGAGTCGCGCCCTGGCCGCCAGCGCGTCCCCGTCCATGCCGCCCGGCAGGGTGATGTCCGCGACCATCAGCATCAGGGGCTGGCCTGACTCGACTATCGTCAGCGCTTGGGTCCCGGACTTTGCCTCGATCACATCATAGCCCATGTCCCGGAGCAGAGTTCGCGCCCGTTCGCGTAGGTCGTCGTCACCCTCCACCAGCAATATCGTGCGACCGGCGGGATCGGACGACTGCTCGGCAACCTCCTCCCTTTCCTCCAGCGTCCCATGATGGCGGGGAAGGTAAAGCCGGATCGTCGTGCCCTTTCCGACCTCGCTGGCCAGCCGTACATGACCGAGCGACTGCCGCGCGAAGCCCTGGACCTGGCTGAGGCCAAGCCCGGTGCCCCTGCCCACGCCCTTGGTGGTGAAGAAGGGATCAAACACCTGTTGCGCGACCTCGGCCGGGATGCCATCGCCCGTGTCCGACACCGACAGGCAGACAAATTCTCCTGCCCCCACGTCCGCCAGATCCTCTTCGGCACAATTGCGAGCGCGGATCGACAGCCTGCCACCCCCACTCATCGCATCCCTTGCGTTCACCGCCAGATTGATGAGCGCCGCTTCCAGCTGGGAGGAATCCGCCATGACCAGCCATGTTCCCGGAGCGACATCGATCGACACGCTGATCGCCGCTCCCAAGGTCCTGGTCAGCAGATCGTCCATGCCGTTCAGCAAAGGGCCAAGGTCCACCGCTCGCGGGGTCAGCGGCTGGCGGCGCGAATAGGCGAGCAATTGCTGGGTCAGGTCCGCGGCCCGCATCGCGCCGCTGGTCGCATGGGCGATCGCCCGCGTCAGGCGCGGATCGTCCAGCTCCTGGGGCAGTCTTCGCTGGATCGTGTCGAGATTGCCAAGGACGATCGTCAGGAGATTGTTGAAATCATGGGCCACGCCCGCCGTCAGGCGCCCTACCGCCTCCATCTTCTGGGCATGGCGAAGCTGATCTTCAAGCTGACGCCGTTCGGAAATGTCGCGCAGACTGGCAAGCAGCGCGGGATCGCCGTTCCAGACGGTTTCCGCCACCCGCATCTCGACTTCCAGCGTCGATCCGTCCGGTCTGATCAGATCGATGTTCGTGGATTCGCCAGCGACGAGAGGCAGGCCCAGCCCCATGCCGACGAGGCGGTCGAGATCGCGCGCGAAGAGCGATGCTGCGGCCGCGTTCGCAAACCGCACCAGCCCGGCGCCATCGACCACGAGGATGCCGTCGGCCTGCCGATCGATCAAAGACCGCAATTCGGCATAATCAGCATCCATGTCGGACCGGGAGGAATTCAGGTGCATTGTGCAAACATGCTCCGCCCGGCGACCCATATTCTCCTGACACTGGATCGGCCATCATATCGCTCGGACGCATTCCAGTGGCCTTGGCAGGCTCGCGGCGAACCGCCGATTGGCAGCCGCTGCGCTCTCTCGAAAGCGGCATCATGGATGGCGCTGCTGTCGACGGTCACGCGGACCCCCTTTCAATTCCCAGAAATTGCAGCACCCGTTCCACCTCGCCCAGATCGCCCACGATCCGCCGGGGTGGCGAAATCGAGTCATCGGACAGGGTCGGCCCGGCAATAACGCTCGCCGCTTCCGCGAAGGCGGGCTGGGTGAGCACATCGATTTCCTCGATCTCGATGCCTGTCACCGCGTCCTGCAGCGCGCGACACTGTGCCCTGGCCCTGAAGGTGGCGAGCGTTTCCCCCGCGACATACAGATTGAGCCTGCGCCTGGTTGCCGCATTGAGGCTGATCACAACAGTCATCACCGTCGGCCGGGCCGGGCTTGAAGCACTGCTCCAACGCTCTCGCCTTCTCGCGCACCATGTTCAGCCAGATGGGTCAGCATTTCATTCGCCTGATGTGGGGCTGAACGGCGGGTGACAGATCACCCCGACCAAACAACACCTGAGTACGGAACGCAATTCGAGCTGCTTTGCGTTAACAAGTAGACACAAGACGACGGACTGTCTGTCCACTATTGAACATATGGCCAAAAAGAACGTTGGGTCCGGGTATCACGGAGGAGATAGCATGGCCGATCAAGGCGGAATGACCCGGTTATTGCCTGCGGAGTGCCTGAACAACAATCTTCTGAAGGCCATGAGGCCCGGCGACTTCCAGCTCCTGGAACCTCTGCTGACGGAGTGGAGCGGCGACCGGGGTGCTACCTTGTACGAGCCGGGCGATCATGTCGGACACGTCTATTTTCCCTGCGGCCCCAGCCTCACCTCCTATCTTGTCGTGCTGGAAGACGGCCGGGCGATCGAAACGGCGCTGATCGGCCGCGAAGGGGCGATCGGCGGCATCGTCAGCCAAGGCCGCCTTCCCGCTTACGCCCGCGCGGAAGTACAGTTTCCCGGCCGCTTCCTGCGGATCGCCTCCGCCGATCTGGAGGAAGCCAAGCTCAAATCGATCACGCTTCGCTTCCTGTTCGCGCGCTATGCCGATTGCCTCATGGCGAACATATTCCAGACGGTAGCCTGCAACGCGGCGCATTCGATCGAGCAGCGCACCGCCAAGTGGCTGATCGCCGCGATGGAACGAACGGGCGATCACGAAGTCCCCCTGACCCAGGAACAGCTGTCCGCGATGATGGGCGTCGGCCGCAGCTATATCAGCCGCATCATCCAGATGCTTAAAGCGCGCGGGCTACTCGCGACGCGACGCGGCAGTATCGTCGTTGCCGATCTCGCCGGTCTGCAACAGCTTCAGTGTAGCTGCAACGCAGCGGTGCGCCGTCATTTCGAGGAGGTGCTGAGTGGTGTGTATCCGACCGACGAAGAAAGCGCCGCCAGCCTGCCGGAACGTTGAGTAAAGCCAAATGGAAACATGTAAAATTAGCAGTTCCTAACAATTTATAAGTTGTTTCTTCTGTTTTGCCCCGTTGACAAGGTCATCGCCTTCCCGGAGATTTCCCCTACGGAAACCGAAGGCTCCGCGCCAGACGATCCGGTGGGGAGAATCGACGATCTGCAACTATTTCAACGAAGTGATGTCATTTATACTTCATTTCTGCTTATGCTGACTTTCTGATTTTCAGATATGTTTGGCATACAAAGTATGTCGGCTTTTCAATATCTTGGAATTCGTTCACCGCCTCCCATCGCGGCGTCCGCAGCCGCGTGCCTGGCCGGGACGCATAATGGATCACAAGGATTTGACGGTGCCCTTGGAAATGCCCGCCCGATCATCCGTGATGGATCGGGCGGACGCGGTCTCCCCTGATACTTCCGCAGTTTTCGCCCTGTTCTGGAGATGTTGAGAATGACGAAAGTCGCTGTTGTTACCGGAGGAACGCGTGGAATTGGCGAGGCGATCAGCCTGAGGCTGAAGGAACTGGGGTATAGCGTCGCCGCAAATTATGCCGGCAATGACGATAAGGCTCGGGCATTCACCGACCGGACCGGGATCCCCGCCTTTCGCTGGGACGTGGCCGATCACGAGGCGTGCCTCGACGGCTGCCATCAGGTTGCCGAAACGCTTGGACCCATCGACATCCTCGTCAACAATGCGGGCATCACCCGCGATGGCGTGCTGGCCAGGATGAGCTTCGACGACTGGAACGAGGTCATGCGCATCAATCTGGGCGGATGCTTCAACATGGCGAAGGCCACCTTCGACGGCATGCGGCAACGGGGCTGGGGCCGCATCGTGAATATCGGCTCGGTCAATGGTCAGGCCGGCCAATATGGGCAGGTCAATTACGCGGCGGCCAAGTCCGGCATCCACGGCTTTACCAAGGCGCTGGCGCAGGAAGGCGCGAAATATGGCGTCACCGTCAACGCCATTGCACCGGGCTATGTCGATACCGACATGGTGGCGGCGGTACCGGCTCCCGTGCTTGAAAAGATCGTGGGCAAGATTCCGGTCGGCCGCCTTGGCCAGAGCTCAGAGATCGCGCGCGGCGTGGCCTTTCTGTGCAGCGACGACGCCAGCTTCATCACTGGCAGCACCATGTCCATCAATGGCGGCCAGCACATGTATTAAGCGCCACTGTCTCACCGATTTTCACGTGCAACCCGGAGCTCCTTGGCAAGGAACTCCCCCTGGGGCTGGCGGCAACGCCAGCCCTTTTTTTGGCGGCGCGGTTGGCGACGAATGGCAAAGCCTGGAGCATGTGCCAATCCGATTGCATCGGCAGAGTTGCTCTGCTGGTCACATGCCCGTGCGTCTTCATCCCGTCCCACGCGTGCTACCACATGGCACAGCGCCGAAGGTCTTGCGCACCCCCATCGACTTTGGCGACGCCTATGTCGCCGCGCCGAGCCAGAAGGCCGCGATCGTCGCATGGGGCGCCGACGCCATGAGACCGCGCTGGCGCGTCGGCGCGCGTCGTAACCGCCTCGCAACGGGACAGAATTCCTCCAAATCGGGCAAGCTGGTGGCACCAGATCGCATCTGCGTCGTTATGTCGTGCAGGAGATGTCGTCGCGATGGAGAGACGGGAAGATATTGTCGCGATCGGCCTGCTTACGCAGGAGGATATACGGCGGCTGGGGCAGAATTTCTCCCGACTTTTCCCCGTTCCTCGCGATGGCGCGTTTGACGATCTCATCAGGGCGATCGACGATGCCGATCGCAAGCGGCAACAACGCGACAAGGACTGACTCCCGCCCGTTCTCCCGATCACGCAGTCCAACGAGCGGGCCCGGCCGGATGCCTGCAAATGGTCGGGGCAGCCGGGCCCAAATCGCCGGCCAGGGGGACGTGCCAGCGATGCCGCGCGTTCCCCGGAAGCCCGCGACCGGATGATCCTACGCCCGCCCGGCGATCGCCGCATCTGCTCTTAAAGCAAGCCGCGCGACCTTTTGGGGGATCGCTCCGCTTCTCTTCCGGGCAATATGCCGTTGCGGCATAGCCCTTCGCGCTGCGGGTAATGGCCCTTGAGCGCGCGGCGCGTCCCGCGTTATGGGCACAGGCATGACTTTCCCTTTTCGTCTGGCGCCGCTGGCCGGCCTTCTGGTGGCGGGCTGCGCGTCCTACCAGCCGGTGACCGACAACCCCGTCCGCATCGGCCCGCCGTACAAGGTGCGCGGCGTGACCTATGTGCCGGCCGATCAGCCAAACTATGACGCGGTCGGCTATGCCAGCTGGTACGGCAATGAGTCGGGCGATCGCACGGCGCGCGGCGAAAAATTCCGCCCCAGGGGAATCAGCGCGGCGCATCCCACGCTGCCGCTGCCCTCCTATGTCGAAGTCACAGATCTCGCGAACGGCCGCACGGCGCTGGTCCGGGTCAATGATCGCGGTCCCTTCGTCCGGGGCCGCATTATCGACCTGTCGCGCGGCGCCGCGCGGCTGCTGGGCGTCGAACGGCAAAGCCCTGTCGCGGTCCGCGTGCGCCGGGTCGACCCGCCCGAACAAGACCGCAAGCGACTGCGCAAGGGCAAGCCGGCGGCCGAGCGACCGCCCCTCACCGGGGACGCGCTTGCGGCGCAACGCGCGCGCCTTGCTCTTCCGCGCGGCTCGGGCACCCCTTCCGCCGGCCTGCGGTGACGGATCGCATCGACGAAGCGGACGAAAACGCGCCCGCGATTCCAGGGGATAGAAGCGGTCCGCCAAGATGCTCGGAAGGAATTTAGCCATCGCCATCCGGTGCGGCCGCTGTATATGACCGTATATCGTGATTGTTTGGGATGCCCTGATGCGCCGACCCTTTGCTCTGCTGTCCCTGCTGCTTGCCGGGTTCTTCGCGGCGCCGGCATCCGCGCGCGACGCCGGGCCGATGGTCCTCGCCGCCGCCAGCCTCCAGGAATCGCTCACGGCCGTCGCCGACGCCTGGACCGCGAAGGGTCATGGCCGCCCGATCCTTTCCTTCGCCGCCTCCTCGGCGCTGGCCCGTCAGATCGAGGCCGGGGCGCCGGCCGACCTTTTCCTGTCGGCCGATGAAGCCTGGATGGACGCCGTCGCCGCCAAGGGACTGATGCGCCGGGGCACGCGCACCATCTTCCTCACCAACCGGCTGGTACTGGTCGCGCCGGGGGGACAGAAGGCAACAAGCCTGACGATCCGACCCGGCTTCCCCCTCGCCCGCGCGCTGGGGACCGGCCGCCTCGCCATGGCCGATCCCGACAGCGTGCCGGCGGGCAAATATGGCAAGGCGGCGCTCGACGCGCTCGGCGTCTGGCCGGCCGTGGCCGGGCGCGTGGCCGCGGCGGAAAATGTCCGCGCCGCGCTCGCCCTCGTGGAACGGCGGCAGGCGCCCTATGGCATCGTCTATGCCACCGACGCGCGCGCGTCCCCGGCGGTGCGCATCGTCGGCATCTTCCCGGCCAGCAGCCATCCCCCGATAACCTATCCGCTCGCCCTGCTGAACCAGTCGCACCATCCTGAGGCGGAAGGGTTCCGCCGCTTTCTCCTCTCCCCGCCGGCCAAGGCAATCTTCCGGCGCTACGGCTTCGGCACGCGATGAGCGCTCCGCCGCTGAGCGCTGCCGACTGGGACATCATCACCCTGTCGCTGAAGGTCAGCCTGGCGGCGGTACTCCTGACCCTGCCCTTCGCCTTCGCGATCGCCTGGGTGCTCGCGCGGGGACGATTTCCCGGCAAGCTGCTGCTCGATGCGGCGGTGCATCTGCCATTGGTCCTGCCGCCCGTGGTGATCGGCTGGCTGCTGCTGCTGGCGCTCGGCCCCGCCGGGCCGGTCGGCGAGTTGCTGGACCGCTGGTTCGGTGTCAGCGTCATGTTCCGCTGGACCGGCGCGGCGATCGCGGCTGGTGTCATGGCGCTCCCGCTCATGGTCCGCGCCATCCGCCTGTCGATCGAGGCAATAGACGGGCGTATCGAGGACGCCGCGCGCACGCTGGGCGCGGGTCCCGGCTGGTGCTTCCTCACAATCCTGCTGCCGCTGTCCTTGCCCGGCGTCGCAACCGCCTTCATCCTCGGCTTCGCGCGGTCGATCGGGGAGTTCGGCGCGACCATCACCTTCGTATCCAACATCCCCGGCGAAACCCGCACCCTGTCGCTGGCGATCTACAGCGCCCTGCAGGTGCCGGGCAGCGATGCGGCGGTCTGGCGGCTCGCGCTCGTATCGATCACGCTTTCGCTCGGCGCGCTCATCCTGTCCGAAGCCTTGAGCCGCCGCATGCGCGCGGGACGGAACGGCCATGTCCTTTGACGTCGACGTCGCCCGGACGATGGGCGACAGCCGGGTCGCCGCCCGCTTCTCCGCCGCCGACGGCCTGACCGTGCTGTGGGGTCGGTCCGGCTCTGGCAAGACATCGGTCCTCAACATGATCGCCGGCCTGCTGCGCCCCGATCAAGGCCATGTCCGCGTCAACGGCGACACGCTGTTCGACGCTGCCGCAAGCATCGACCGACCCGCGCACCACCGTCGTCTGGGCTATGTATTCCAGGACGGGCGGCTCTTTCCCCACCTGCGGGTTCGGGCAAACCTGCTCTACGGCTACCGGCTCGCCCGCCCCGACGATCGCTGGATGACGCTGGACGAGGTCGTCGCCTTCCTCGGCATCGCCCCGCTGCTCGACCGCTGGCCGCGCTCGCTCTCCGGCGGCGAAGCACAGCGCGTCGCGATCGGCCGCGCGCTGCTGTCGGGGGCGCGCGCGCTGCTGCTCGACGAGCCGCTCGCCTCGCTCGACCCGGCCCGGCGCAGCAGCATCATCGACGTCATCCTGCGCATCCGCGACGACCTGAAGCTGCCGATGCTCTATGTGACCCATGATGCCGGCGAGGCAGAGCGGCTCGGCACCCGGCGCATCGACATCATTCCTTCAGATCGATAGTCGCGACCAGGCCGCCCTCTTCGACATTGGCGAGCTTCACCGACGCGCCGAACGTCAGCGCGAGCGACCGCGCGATGGTAAGGCCGATGCCGGTCCCCGGCCTTCCACCCGGCTGGCTGGCCGCGCCGCGCGTGAAAGGTTCGAACATCATGTCGAGCTGGTCGGGCGGTATGCCGGGACCCCGGTCGCGGACGTGAATGAGGAGCCGGCTGCCCTGGCGCGTGCAGCCGATCTCGGCGCTGCCGCCATATCGGATCGCGTTGGTCACCAGATTGGTGATGCAACGGCTGAGCGCCGTCGGCTTGACCCGGGCGGTCCCGCCGCATCCGCCCACAAAGCGGATCGGCGCGCCCAGGTCCTGCCCGTCCTCCGCCATGCTGATCAGCAGCGAATCTATGTCGATGACCGACCATTCCTCCTGGCTTTCCGTGCTCGCGGCAAGGTCGAGCCCTTCGCGCACCAGCGTCTGCATCGCCTGATGATCCTGCAACAGCCGCGCGCGCAATTCCTCATTTTCCACCAGCTCCAGCCGCAGCCGCAGTCGCGTGAGCGGTGTCTGCAGGTCGTGGCTGATCGCCGCCAGCAACTGCGTGCGCTGGGCAAATCCGTCCCGCACCCGCCTCTGCATCAGGTTGAAGGTCGACAAGGCGGCGCGCACCTCATCAGGCCCGCGCTCCGGAATCTCCTCCGGGTCGAGCGACACGGAAAAGGCTTCCGCCGCATGCTCCAGCCGGCGCAGCGGCTTGGCGACCAGCCGGGCCACGATGATGGCAAGTCCGGCCGAGGACATAACCACCAGCAGAAAGTAGAGCGGATTGGCGACGAGGCTGGGCGGCCGCTCGAAATGCGGCAGGTTGAGCGCCATCGACCGGCGCGCGCCGCTATTGTCGGTAAAGCGCACGATCCAGCAATCAGGGCGCGGCGCGCCGATCAGCCCCGCGGCCCGGTTGGACGGATCATAGTGAAATGCGGGGAAGCAGAAGCCCGCTGGCACCTGGCTCGCTTCGGGGTTGGAAGCGGGCCCGAACCGATCCTTGAGCACCCGCGCCAACCGTGGATCGGGATCGGCCAGGGCAATGCCGGCGGGGGCAGTGGCCGCACCCATGATCTGCTGCGACGCGAGCATCGCCTCGATCCGCTGCGGATCGCGCTGCAGGCGGTGAGCGATGTCGTCGGCGCTGGCCGCGACTCGCTGAAGGCGCCAGCGCTCGAAATCTCGGCTGCTCGTCTGTTCCGCCACGAACAGCGCGGCAATGGCGGCCAGCGACATGCCGACGGTCAGCATCAAGAATATCTGGCCCGTCAGCGACCGAAAGAAGTTGCGCGCCCGGCGCAGTGGCGATCCCATCATTCGTAGGTCACCGGCGCGGCGAGCACATAGCCCTCGCCTCTGACCGTCAGGATCAGCTCTTCGCCCCCCGGCAGCGTCGCCAGCTTCTGCCGCAACCTGCTGACCTGAAGGTCGATGGAGCGGTCGAACGCCGCCGTCGCCCGGCGCTCGGGCACCAAAGTCTCGCGCGACAGGACGATGTTGGGTTCCTCGACAAAGCGGGACAGAAGACGGAATTCAGCCGATGACAGCATGACCAGCCGATCATCGTCGGCGATCAGCCGGCGCTGGAACAGGTCGAGCCGCCACCGGCCGAAGCGGGCGATGCGCGCGGCCTCCTGTCCCCGCTTCGGGCGCGTCTGGTCGCCCGGCGCCCGGCGCAGCAGGTTGCGGACCCGGACCAGCAATTCGCGCGGCTCGAACGGCTTGGTCAGATAATCGTCCGCGCCCAGTTCCAGTCCCAGCACCCGGTCGATCGCGCTGCTCCGCGCGGTCACCATGATGATCTGCACATCGTTGCCCAGCGCGCGCAATTCGCGGCATAGCGCCAGACCGTCGCCGTCGGGCAGGTTCAAGTCCAGCACGATGAGGTCGATCGCGTGGCCCGCCATCGCCGCGTTCAGCTCCGCCAGACTGCCCGCCGCGCTTACCTCATACTGTTCCTGGCGCAGCTGCCCGACGATAAGATCCCTGATATCCTGATCATCATCGACGACGATCAGGCGAGGCAGACGGACGGGCGGCAGGATGGGCATGGCCGTCTTCTATCGCCTTGATCGGAAAAAGTCCGCATCCCTGACGACTTGGATACGCGCCGATACATTCTGATACAGGGGGATATCAACTCGCTCTATGCAGTGATGCGCCAACCGCCCAAGAGGAAGCGTCGGCGCCCGTCGCCTAGCTGCGGAACGTTGTACGGCCTGTCCATTACGCTGGATGCGCTTCAGCGGCGCGGACCGACCTTCACCCGGCGCTCCCTCCCCCTCCCCCTTGCGCCGGGTGAAGTTTCCGTTTTGCTGAACCTGATCGGATCGTCTGAAGCCATGTCGCTGCGCCCCGCTCTGCTCTTGTCCGTACTGCTGCTGGCCGCTTGCGGAGGTGGGAAGCCGCCGGAAAAGAAGCCGGTTGAGGTCGGTGTGGTGACACTGACCCCGCAGGACGTGACCGTTTCCACCGAGCTGCCCGGTCGGACCGCATCGACGATGATGTCGGAAGTGCGGCCCCAGGTCGCCGGCGTGGTGCAAAAACGGCTCTTTACGGAAGGATCCTACGTCCGCGCGGGCCAGCCGCTCTATCAGATCGACCCCTCGCTCTATCGCGCGTCGCGCGACGAGGCGCAGGCGGCACTCGCGAACGCGCAGGCCACCGCCGCCGCCACGGCGGCCAAGGCGCGGCGCTACCACGCGCTCGGCCAGACTGAAGCGGTAAGCGCGCAGGACCGCGACGACGTGATCGCGACCGCGCGACAGGCGGCGGCGGCGGTGCAACAGGCGCGTGCGTCGCTCCAGACCGCTGGCATCAACCTCAACTTCACCCAGGTCCGCGCACCGATCAGCGGGCGGATCGGTCGATCCGCCGTCACCCCCGGGGCGCTTGTCACCGCGAACCAGACAACGCCGCTCGCCATTATCCAGCAGCTCGATCCCATCTTCGTCGACATCACCCAGTCAAGCGCCAGCCTGCTGGCGCTGCGCCGCGCGCTCGCGGCGGGCAAGGCGCTTCCGGCAAGCGCGGTCATCCGCCTGAAGCTGGACGACGGCACGGACTATCCGCTTGAAGGCCGGGTCGAATTCGCCGAGCCGATCGTGGATCCCAACAGCGGCACCATCACGCTGCGCGCCCGCTTCCCCAATCCCGACAGCATGTTGCTGCCGGGCATGTTCGTCCGCGTCGTCGCGCCGCAATCGGTGGTGCCGCGCGCCATCCTCGCCCCGCAGCAGGGCATCAGCCGCGACCCCAAGGGCAATGCCGCCGCCCTGGTCGTCAACCGCGCCAACAAGGTCGAGCGCCGCACCGTCACCGCCGCGCAGGCGATCGGCGACAAATGGCTGATTACCGCCGGGCTGAAAGCCGGCGACCGCCTGATCGTCGAAGGCACGGACAAGGTGGAGCCTGACGACAAGGTCCGCCCCGTGCCCATCGCGCAGGCGAGGTAAGGGCACAGCCATGCTCAGCCGCTATTTCATCGAACGGCCGATCTTCGCATGGGTCATCGCCATCGGCATAATGCTGGCCGGCCTGGGCGCAATGCTGACCCTGCCGATCGCCCAATATCCAGACATCGCCCCGCCGTCGGTCAATGTGAGCGCCAATTATCCGGGCGCGTCGGCCGACACCGTCGAAACCAGCGTCACGCAAGTCATCGAACAGCAGCTGACCGGCATCGACGGCCTCCTGTATTTCTCATCTTCGTCGACCGCCAACGGCCAGGCGCGAATCACCGTCACCTTCAACAAGGGGACCAATCCCGACACGGCGCAGGTTCAGGTCCAGAACAAGGTCCAGCAGGCGCTCAGCCGGCTGCCCAACGCGGTGCAGCAACAGGGGCTGACAGTCACCAAGTCGCAGACCGATTTCCTGATGCTGGTCGCCCTCTACGACCGCACCGACACCGCCACTCAGACTGACATCGCGGATTATCTGGTCAATAATTTCCAGGACCCCATATCCCGGCTCGACGGGATTGGCGACACACGCACCTTCGGATCGCAATATGCGATGCGGATCTGGCTTGATCCCTACAAGCTCGCCACCGTCAAGCTGATGCCGTCGGATGTAAAGAACGCGATCCGCGCCCAGAATGTCGAAGTGTCGGCCGGGCAGATCGGCGCTGATCCGGCGCCGGCCGGACAGCAGCTCAACGCCACCGTCCGGGCGCGAGCACGGTTGCAGACGCCCGAACAGTTCCGCAACATCATCGTCAAGACGCAAAGCGATGGGTCCGTCGTCCGCCTTTCGGACGTCGCCCGCGTCGAGCTGGGTAATGAAAGCTACACATCGTCCGCCCTGCTGGACGGTCATCCGGCGTCCGCCATCGCCCTTCAGCTGGCGCCGGGCGCAGACGCCCTGAAGACGGCGGAACTGGTCAAGGCGAAGGTCGAGCAGCTGTCGGCCAATCTGCCGCATGGCTATACCGTCAGCTACCCGCGCGACACCACGCCCTTCATCCGCCTGTCTGTCGAGGAAGTCGTCCAGACGCTGATGGAGGCGGTGGGCCTGGTGGTGGTGGTCATGTTCGTCTTCCTCCAGAGCTGGCGCGCGACCCTGATCCCCGCGATCGCCGTGCCGGTGGTGCTGCTCGGCACCTTCGGGGTGCTGGCGCTGTTTGGCTATTCCATCAACACGCTGACCTTGTTCGGCATGGTGCTGTCGATCGGCCTGTTGGTCGACGACGCCATCGTTGTCGTCGAAAATGTCGAGCGGCTGATGCATGATGAGGGGCTGGACGCGCGCGCGGCGACGATCAAGTCGATGGAAGAGATCGGCGGCGCTCTGGTCGGCATCGCGCTGGTGCTGTCCGCGGTGCTGCTGCCCATGGCCTTTTTCGGCGGATCGACGGGTGTCATCTACCGCCAATTCTCGATCACCATCGTGTCATCGATGCTGTTGTCGGTGCTCGTCGCGCTGATCCTCTCGCCCGCGCTGTGCGCCACCTTGCTGAAACCGGCGAGCGAGGAGCGCCGCCACGAGGGATGGGGCGGCTACTTCAACCGCCGTTTCGAACGCGTGACCGCGGGTTATATGCGGCGGCTGGACGGCGTGATGCACCGTCGGCCGCTGTTCTGGATCGTCTATATGGTCATCCTCGCCGTCCTGGCGCTGCTCTTCACGCGGCTGCCGACCAGCTTCCTGCCGGTGGAGGACCAGGGGCAGCTCATGGTGCAGATAACCCTGCCGGCAGGCGCCAAATCGTCCCGCACGGCGGAGGCTATCCGCAGCGTGCGCAACTATTTCATGAACGACGAGGCCGACAATATCGGCAGCATGTTCACGGCGCAGGGATTCAGCTTCGCCGGCCAGGGTGAAAATACCGCCCAGGGCTTCATCAACCTCGCGCCCTGGGAGCATCGCAAGGGTCAGGCGAACAGCGCCACCGGGATCGCCAATCGCGCGACGAAGCAGCTGGCCGCGATCCGCGATGCCAAGGTCCTTGCCATGACGCCGCCTGCGATCCGGGGCCTGGGCCAGTCCAACGGCTTCACCTTCGAACTGCTCAACAGCAGCGGTCTGTCCCGCGAACGCTTCCTCGCCCTGCGCAACAAGCTGCTGGCCGCCGCCGCGCAAAGCCCGCTGCTCGCCGGCGTCCGGGCCGCGACGCTTGAAGACACGCCCCAGCTCAAGGTCGACATCGACAGCGAAAAGCTTGCCGTCCTGGGCCTCACCCAGAGCGATGTGGACGATGTTCTCAGCTCCGCCTGGGGCAGCAGCTATATCAACGACTTTGTCGATCGTGGGCGGGTGAAGCGCGTCTATATCCAGGCCGACGCGCCGTATCGCGCCCTGCCCACGGACATCGAAAACTGGCAGGTCCGTTCCGCGACCACCGGCCAGATGGTGCCTTTCTCGGCCTTTGCCGCCACGCACTGGGAAATGGGACCCACCACTTTGTCCCGCTACAACGGCCAATCCTCGTACGAAATACAGGGCCAGTCCGCGCCGGGCGCCAGCTCGGGCGAGGCGATGGCCGAAATGGCCCGCCTGCAACAGCAGCTGCCCGCCGGCACCAGCTATGCATGGAGCGGCCTGTCCTATCAGGAACAGCTGTCGGGCGGGCAGGCGCCGCTGCTCTACGGCCTGTCGGTGCTGGTCGTGTTCCTGTGCCTGGCCGCGCTGTATGAAAGCTGGTCGATCCCGCTTGCGGTGCTGCTCGTCATTCCGCTGGGCCTGATCGGCGCGGTGGCCGCCGTCTGGGCGCGCGGGTTGGACAATAATATCTATTTCCAGGTCGGGCTGCTCACCACCATGGGCCTTGCCGCCAAGAACGCGATCCTGATCGTCGAATTCGCCGAGCTGGCGTGGATGCAGGGCAAGGACGCCTTCGCCGCCGCGACGGAGGCGGCGCGGCTGCGCTTCCGGCCGATCCTGATGACATCGCTGGCCTTCATCGCCGGCGTCATCCCGCTCGCCATCGCCACCGGCGCGGGCGCGCAGAGCCGTATCGCGATCGGCACCGCCGTGGTCGGCGGCATGCTGACGGCGACGCTGCTCGCCATCTTCTACGTGCCGCTCTTCTTTCTGACGATCATGCGGCTCTTCTCCCGCAAGGGCAGCCCGCCGCCGGTCAACCCGGCAGAGGTTCCGGCATGAAGCGCCTTCTGCCCCTCGTCAGCCTGATCGCGCTCGGTGCCTGCAACCTCGCGCCCACCTATGTCCGACCGAGCGCGCCCGTCCCCGCCGCCTGGCCGTCCGGCGCCGCATATCCCGCGCGGACCGACGCGCCGGTCGGCCTGCCCTGGACCAGCCTGATCGGCGACACGCGCCTGCGCACGATCATCGACCGGGCGCTCGCCAACAATCGCGACCTGCGCGCCACCCTTGCCAATGTGCTCGCCGCGCGCGCCCAATATCGCATCCAGCGCGCCGCCCAACTGCCGACCGTCACGGCCGAAGCCGGGGCCAGCATCGCGCGTCGCAATGGCGACCGGCAGGACAGCTACAGCGCGGACCTGGGCTTCAGCGCCTTCGAGATCGACCTGTTCGGCCGGCTCCGCAACCTCAGCGAAGCCGCGCTGCAATCCTTTCTCGCCACGAAGGAAGGTGCCCGGTCCGCCCGCATCGCACTGGTGGCCGAAACCGCCGATGCCTATGCGACGCTCGCCGCCGACCAGCAATTGCTCGCCCTGTCGCGCGACACGCTGGCGAGTGCCGAACGAACGCTCTCGCTCACCCGGACGCTGAACGGCGTCGGGCTGGCGGGCAAGCTGGACGTGCATCAGGCGGAAACGGTCGTCGAACAGTCGCGATCGGACGTGGCTGCCTCCGTCACCCAGGTCGCGCAGGATCGCAATGCGCTGGACCTTCTGGCCGGCGCGCCCGTCGAGGACGCGCTGCTCCCCGTTTCGCTCGACCAGCTGATCGCGTCGACCGCGTCCGTTCCGGCGGGCCTGTCATCCGACGTGCTGTTGCAACGCCCCGACGTGCTGGCGGCCGAACATGAACTGATCGCCGCCAATGCGGACATCGGCGCGGCCCGGGCTGCCCTCTTTCCCCGGATCAGCCTGACGGCGGCGATCGGCGTCGCCAGTTCGGCCCTGTCATCGCTGTTCAGCAGCAATGGTTTCAGCTGGAGCGTGGCCCCCTCTGCCGGCCTGCCGATCTTCGGCGGCGGCGCCCGCGCCAATGTCGCCTACAGCAAGGCGCAGCGCGACGCCGCACTCGCCCGGTATGAAGGCGCGATCCAGACCGCCTTTCGCGAAGTCGCCGACGGCCTCGCCCGCGCCGGCACGATCGGCGATCAGCAACGGGCGCAGCGCGCGCTCGTCCTGTCGAACCAGCAGGCCTATGCCCTATCGGAACAGCGCTATCGCGCTGGCATCGACCCGTTCCTCAATGCCCTGGTCGCGCAACGGTCGCTCTATGGGGCGCAGCGCAGCGCCATCGCAACCGATCTGGAGCTGGTGCGGAACAGGGTGCTGCTCTACCGCGTCACGGGCGCGGATTTCTGACCCGGCCGGGTCGCCCGACGCAGGGCGAGCCAGCACGGGGAAGTCATCATCGCCGGCACGCCGCCAAGCTCAGCTTTCCCCGCACGCACGCCCTTTGAGCCAGAGCGGAAGCCCGGCGACGATCAGCACCGCGCCCTCGCAGGCGGCCGCCACTTCCTGATTCATCCGACCCGCCTCGTCCCGGAACCGGCGGGCGAGCGCATTGTCGGGCACGATGGACAGGCCAACCTCATTGGCGACCGTCGTCACCGGCACGGGACAGCTCAGGATCGCCGTCATCAGGTCCGCGCGCCATCGGTCGACATCCTCATCCGCCAGCATCAGGTTGGACAGCCACAACGTCAGACAATCGACCAGCACCGCGTCCGCCTCCCGCGCTGCGGCGCCGATGGCGGCGGGCAGGTCGATCGGCGCTTCCACCGTCGCCCAGCGCGATCCCCGGTCGGCCCGGTGGCGACCGATCCGAGCGGCCATTTCGGCATCAAAGGCCTGCGCCGTCGCGATATAGGCAAGGCGTCCGGGGACCGCCTCGACCTGCGCCTGTGCGAAACGGCTCTTGCCCGACCGCGCGCCGCCCAGCACCAGCAGGCTGCGAAAATCCGTCACCAGCGCACTCCTTCGACCATCGCGCTCATCAGCCACAGCAGCGCGCTGGCGCGACCATAGACGCGCAGCGCCGCCGCCACATCCGCGCCCCGCGCATCGCGGCCTTCGCCGCCGATCCAGGGCTTGTCATGCCGCACCCCGTCATACTGGACCGGGCCGGCGAGGCGGAGCCCCAGCGCGCCCGCCATCGCGGCTTCGGGCCAACCGGCATTGGGGGAGGCATGGCGGCCGTGATCGCGCCACAGCACCCGCCATCCGCCCGCGCCCGCCACGCAAAGCACGAGTCCCGCCATGCGCGCGGGGATAAGGTTCAGCAGATCGTCGAAGCGCGCCGCCGCCCAGCCGAAGTCGGTGAACGGCGCCTCCTTGTGCCCGATCAGGCTGTCCGCCGTATTGACAGCCTTATAGGCCCAGATGCCCGGCAGTCCGGCGACCAGCAGCCAGAAAAGCGGCGCGACCACCCCGTCGCAGAAGCTTTCCGCCAGACTTTCGACGGCGGCGCGCGCGACCCCGGCTTCGTCCAGCCCGGCCGTGTCGCGGCCCACGATCTGGCCCACCGCGCCTCTCGCGCCGGCCAGGTCGCCCGTGAGCAGCGCCTGTCCCACCGGATACACATGATCATAGAGGCTCCGCTGGGCGAGGCCGGGCCAGGCCGCGATCGCCAGCCCGATCCAGGCCCAGCGTCCCATCAGCAGCCGAACCGCCTGTTCGATCGCCCAGCCCGCGCCGGCCGCACTCGCCAGCAACAGCAGCAGTGTCGCGACGCCGCCCCACCAGCGCGCGCGATTGTCCCACGCCGGACGGTTCCACCGCCGCTCGCAATGAAGGATGAGGCGCGCAAAGCCGCCCACCGGATGGCCGATACGCGCATGAAGCCGCGCCGGCCATCCGCAGCCGGCGTCGATCGCCAGCGCGCCGACCGCGACCGGCTCAAGCATCGCCCAGCGCCCTGTCTAGCCGCTCCATCGCCGCTTCGTCGGGAGGCAGGCCCAGCCGCAGCCATCCGGGCTGCGCGTCGAACGGACGGGTGAGAATGGCCCTGCGCGCCAGCCTGTCGAACAGGCCAGCCGCATCGACAT
This sequence comes from Sphingobium mellinum, assembly GCF_037860795.1. Lineage (NCBI taxonomy): Bacteria > Pseudomonadati > Pseudomonadota > Alphaproteobacteria > Sphingomonadales > Sphingobiaceae > Sphingobium > Sphingobium mellinum. The sequence continues at coordinate 74,088 of NZ_JBANRK010000006.1, forward strand.
CCGTGACGAGGCGAAACAGCGGACAGGCTCCCTGCCCCGCCATGCCATGCCGTGCCAGCAGCGCATCCATCTGCGCCGCTCTTTTCCGCAGCGACGCGACGGTCCTCTCGATCCAGTCCCGGTCGCGATAGGCGGCGGCCCCAAAGGCCACAGCCGCCGCCGAGACGGGCCAGTCGCCCAGCACCCGCCGGCAACCCGCGATGATGTCGGGCGGACCCAGCACGAACCCCAGACGCACGCCCGCCAGCCCGAAAAATTTGCCGAATGATCGCAGCACGACCAGCCGCCGATCGTCCCCCAGTTCCGGTGCGATGCTCCACGACGGCATGCAGTCGGCAAAGGCTTCGTCGACCACCAGCCAGCCGCCCGCGCCGTCCTGCCGGGCAAGCAGGTCACGCATCCGCTCGCGGCTCAAAAGCCGGCCATCCGGGTTATTGGGGTTGGCCAGCAGCAAGGCGGATCCGACCGGTGCCTCCTCGGGCGCGCGCACCGGGGTCGACCCGGCGAAGGCCGCTTCATGGGTGCGATAACAGGGCGTCAGGTGGCAGGCGTCGCCCTCGATCAACTGCCCCACGATACGCAGCCCGATCTCGCTGCCCGGCACCGCGCAGACAAGGGACGGGGACACGCCGAAATGACGCGCCGCTTCGCTCTCCAGCGCCGCGATCGCCGCCGGATCGGGCAGCGACCGCCAGTCCGGCGCGATCCCCTCGACACCAGGCCAGGGCGTCGGATTGATCCCCGTCGACAGGTCGATCCACGGCTCGCCGTCGGCGCCATAGGTCGCCCGCGCCTGCGCCAAACGGCCGCCATGCCATGTGAAGCCATCGCTCATCGCGCCACCACCAGCGCGGCGAGCAGGCCGCTTTCGACAATTTCGATGCCGGCGCCATGGCCGTCGCCGGAGATCCCGCCGATCCGCGCCCGCACCCACCAGCCCCACAGCGGAATCAGCGCGACAGCGGCCAGCAACGCCGGCTCCGCCACGCAGAAACCCAGCGCGACGCAGCCCCAGGCGGCAAGATGCCACGGCGCCAGACCCGCGCGGAATCGGCTGCCCAGCCCCTCATGCAAGGGCGGCAGCATCAGCGTCCAGGCCAGCGGCCCGATCCGCGCGACGGTCGCCACGGCGATGATGCTCCACAGCGGCACCGAGCTCGCCGCCAGCCGCAGCAACACCAGCTTCGTCAGCACTTGCAGCACGATCGCCGTCACCCCGAAGCTGCCGATATGCGGATCGGCCAGCACCGCCGACAATCGCGCCCGATCGCCATGCGCGGCGCCGGCCGCATCGGCGATGTCGCCCAGCCCGTCGAGATGCAGCGCGCCCGTCACTGCCACCCAGGCGATCAGGCCCATCAGCGCGCCCGCCCACGGGTCCGCCCGCGTCCCCAGCGCCACCGCGAGCGCGACCACCGCGCCCACCGGCAGCCCCGCGACCGGAAACCAGCGGATCGCGGCGGCAAAGGCGTGCTCGTCGGCCCTTACCCGCGGCAAGGGCAGGCGCGTCATCAATTGCAACGCCAGCACCAACGCCCTCACGCCACAAGGCCGGTGATCTGCGCGCCCGGCCGCGCGCCCGGCCAGAAGCGCAGGCTGACCAGCGCCCCATAAGGCAGGTCGATCGCCCAGGCGTGGCGATAGGCAAAGCCGCACAGCGTCGCGAGCGCCGCCCGCATCGCCCCGGCATGGCTGATGACCAGCGTCGGTTCGGCAATGTCCGCGACCGCCGCCGCGACGCGCGCGCAAAGCCCGGCCCAGCGCTCGCCACCGGGAGGCGGCGACAGGTCGGGATCGTCCCAGAAGCGCCCCAGCGCCTCCTGCGGCAAAACAGCGGGGTCGCTCCCCTCCCATGCCCCGAAATCCAGCTCCCGCCAGCGCGCGTCCGCCTGGTGCGGCATCTGCCGTTCCGCCGCGATGATCGCGCCGGGCGCGAAGGCGCGCGCCAGGTCGGACGTCACCAGCCGCACGAAATCCAGCCCCCGCGCCCGCTCCACGCACAATCGCGTCCCGTCGGGATCGGCGGCCACGTCGCTATGGCCGATCAGCCGCCCCGGCCCTTCGGGTACGCCGTGGCGCATCAGGAACAGGGGGCAATGCCTCACAAGGCGCCCGCCACCGCCGCCTCGGCAAAAGTCGCCATGCCATCATGCGCGGCCAGCGCCGACCGCACGATCTGCGCCGCCACGGCCGCCCCGCTGGCTTCCCCCAGCCGCATGTCGAGCGCAAGCAGCGGCCGCAGGCCAAGCGCGTCGAGCAGTCGCTGATGCCCCGCCTCGGCCGAACAATGGGCGGCGAGGCAGTGCGCCGTGATCGCCGCATTGTCCCGCCACAGCGGCACCATCGCCGCGCCACAGATGAAGCCGTCGAGCAGCATCGGCACGCGCAGCAGCCGTGCCGCCACCATGGCGCCCGCCATCGCCGCGATCTCCCGCCCGCCCAGCCGGCGCAGGCTTTCAAAGGCGCTGTCGCAACAGGTGCCGTGACGGGCGAGCGCCAGCGTCACCGCCTCGACCTTCCGCGCCACGCCCGCATCGTCAACCCCGGTGCCGCGCCCGACCCAATCGTCCGGCGCGCCCCCCAGCAGTTGCGCGCACAGCGCGGCGGCGGCCGTGCTGTTGCCGATCCCCATCTCGCCCACGATCAGCAGGTCGCACTCGCGCTCCACCATCGCCGCGCCGGCGTTGAGCGCGTCGAGGCAATCCTGCTCGCTCATCGCCGGCGTTTCGCAGAAATCGGCGGTCGGCCGGTCCAGCGCGATCGGCACGACGCGCAACTCCGCGCCGCAGGCCCGCGCCAGCGCATTGATCGCCGCGCCGCCGCTTTCGAAATTCGCGACCATCTGCGCCGTCACCGCCGAAGGGAAAGCGCTGACCCCGCGCACCGTCACGCCATGATTTCCCGCGAACACCGCGATGCGGATCCGGTCGGCGCGGGGCCGCTCGCGCCCCTGCCACCCCGCCATGAACAGCGCGATCTCCTCCAGCCGGCCGAGCGAACCCGCAGGCTTGGTCAGCACCGACTGCCGCGCCGCCGCCGCCGCGATCGCGTCGCCTTCCGCCTGTGGAAGCGCCGCCAGCGCCCGCGCGAACGCCGCCCTGCTCTCGAAACGCATCATGAGCAGACAAAGCCTTCGGGCGGCACGCGCACGATGAAATGGCCCTTCACGCCCGCCGGCCAGTCGGCATAGCGCACCACTCCCTGCTCGCTCGCCGCATGGCGCGCCGCATAGTCCAGGATCGCCCGCGCCGCCGCCGCATCGGGGGCAAAGTCACCCAGCACATAGCCGACCTTGCCGGGCCCGCGCACATGGATGGTGCAATGACGCTGACAGGCGAAGAGGCACGGCATCTCCTCGACCACGATGTCGGCATAGGCATCCGGCTCACTTCCCTGCACGTCGCGCAGGGCCTGGGCCAGCAGCGCGCCGCCGCGCCGCCCCTCGCCATCCTCGCGCTCGTCGGCGGAAAGCCGGCAGGTCGAACAGACCACGACCGACGCACTTGGGGGAACGGGCCGCAGCATCAGCGGCGCCCTCCCACGACCGGGATGATATAAAAGGTCATTCTGCTTCCGCCTCCGACACGATCAAGCCCGGCCGGACAGGCGGCACGGAAACGCGGATGGGACCGCGTTCCCCGCACGGCCGGGCCGGCAAGGCAATGGCTGTCGCTCTGCGGGAAAGCCCCGTTCGTCCGGCACACCCTGGCCGGTCGAAGAACGACTGCGTCAGGCAGGTCTCCTGGCTTGCGGGTCAGCGCGTCCGGCCGCCTTCTCGGGACAGAATCAGTCCCAATGGCAGATGTGGCCGATCCGCTCTCCGCTCACAGTTGCAGGGGCAGCGCGGGCTTGACCCGACTTCCCTTTTCATCCCTTTGGGGGAACCTGTCGCGACCGCGCTGATAATCGGACCGAGCCGGTCCCGCAAGCGCTAGATGGATGCGCGCCGATGTGTATGCTGCACCTGCACAGCCTCGGGAGCCGCCAGCCATGACCCTTAGCGCCGATCAGCCCTGGTGGAAGGGCGCCGTCATCTACCAGATCTATCCCCGCAGCTTTCAGGATTCGAACGGCGACGGCATTGGCGACCTCGCCGGCATCACCCGCCGGCTGGACCACATCGCGCGGCTGGGCGCCGACGCCATCTGGATCTCGCCCTTCTTCACCTCGCCGATGCGCGACTTTGGCTATGACATTGCCGATTATTGCGGAGTCGATCCGATCTTCGGCACGCTCGACGATTTCGACGCGCTGGTCGCCCGCGCGCGCGCACTGGGCCTCAAGGTCACGATCGACCAGGTCTATGCCCACAGTTCCGACCAGCATGACTGGTTCCGGGAAAGCCGGGAAAGCCGCATCAATGCCAGGGCCGACTGGTATGTCTGGGCCGATCCCAAACCGGACGGCACGCCGCCCTGCAATTGGCAGTCGGTCTTCGGCGGCCCGGCCTGGACCTGGGACGCGCGGCGGCGGCAATATTATATGCACCAGTTCCTTGCCAGCCAGCCGCAGCTCAACGTGCACAATCCAAAGGTGCAGGACGCGCTGCTGGACGCGATGCGCTTCTGGCTCGAACGGGGGGTGGACGGCTTCCGGCTCGACGCGCTCAACCATGCGATGCATGATCCCGCCCTGCGCGACAATCCGCCCGCGCCTGATGACGGCAAGCCGCGCACCCGCCCCTTCGACTACCAGATCCGCCGCTACAGCCAGTCGCACCCCGATGTCGTGGGCTTCGTCGAGCGCATCCGCGCACTGTGCGATCGCTATGGCGCCATCTTCACCATGGCCGAAGTCGGCGGCAACCGCGCCGAGGAGGAGATGAAGGCCTATACCGCCGGCGACAAGCGCCTCAACAGCGCCTATGGCTTTGACTTCCTCTACGCTGGCGCGCTGACCCCGGCTTTGGTCGCCGACACGGTGGCGCTCTGGCCCGACGAGCCGGGCATGGGCTGGCCGAGCTGGGCCTTTGAAAATCACGACGCGCCCCGCGCCCTGTCCCGCTGGTGCGCGGCGCGGGACCGCCCGGCCTTCGCCCGGCTCAAGCTGATGCTGCTCATCGCCCTGCGCGGCAACCCCATCCTCTATCAGGGCGAGGAACTGGGGCTGACGCAGGTCGACATCCCGTTCGACCGCTTGCAAGACCCCGAAGCCATCGCCAACTGGCCGCTCACCCTGTCACGCGACGGCGCCCGCACCCCTATCCCCTGGGAAGCAGGCGCCAGCGAGGCCGGCTTTTCCACCGCCCCGCCCTGGCTGCCGCCGGGCGAGGAAAATCTCGCAAAGGCGGTCGACGCACAGGAAGCCGACCCCGACTCTCTGCTGAACTTCACCCGCGCGATGCTGGCCCTTCGCCGCGACACTCCCGCGCTGCGGTACGGCCGGCTCGACCTGCTGCTGGCCGACGACAACCGCCTCGTCTTCCGCCGGGTGGCGGGCGACCAGGCGCTGCTTTGCGCCTTCAACCTGTCAGGCCAGGCCGTCCCCTGGCCGGACCCTGTCGCGTCGGACGGCACCGTGCTCGCGGCGGTCAATGGCGGCGGCAAAGGCGGACTCCCCCCCTATGGCGCGCTGTTCATCCGCGAGTAGAGCATTTTTCGAAGCAGACAGCATCATCTGCTGACTTGGAAAATGCCGAAAATACAAGATGAATTGAGCCTAATCCGCCAGTCAGATCGGGCTATGCTCCAGGTCGATCACTTCGCCCAACGTCGCCCTCGTAACATTCTGCGCTTGCCCACTTTCCTTTGCCGCGCGCGCCCACTATGACTGCCGCCGAAGGCTGGGTTCGCCCATCCTTCACTGATCGCGCCGGTGCCCCCGCAAGGGGCTTAATAGGGAATGCGGTGATGAATCCGCAGCTGTCCCTGCAACTGTAAACGGTGAGCGAAACGCATAGCGACCTGCCGTCCCGTCGGAAGGTCAGCCACTGGGCCGGACGCTAAATCATGCGAGGTCTGGGAAGGCCATGCGCCAAGCTGTGACCCGTGAGCCAGGAAACCTGCCTGCGTCTGGTCGCTCTTGCCTTGGTCCAGGGGATGGCCGCGGCACGGTACTCCGTCTGAGCGACGCTTGACGCAGCGGGAGCTGCTGTCCGCATGCCGGGCGCTTTTCAGGCGTCCGCCCGGCATGAAGGCGGCTTCCGTCCGGTTTCGCTGACGCCGACGGGGACAAACCCGCATGACCGCTGATTCCCTGGCCCTTCGCCGCCGCGCGACCGGCCTTTTCACCGCGCTTATCAGCGCCAATCTTCTGCTCTGGCTCTGGGCCTTCCTGCTGTTCGCCACCCAGCCGGTGATGCTTGGCACCGCGCTTCTCGCCTGGAGCCTTGGCCTGCGTCACGCCGTTGACGCCGACCATATCGCCGCCATCGACAATGTGACGCGCAAGCTGATGCAGGACGGCCAGCGCCCGCTGACGGTCGGCTTCTGGTTCGCCATCGGCCACAGCGCCATCGTCCTGATCGCCGCCGTCGGCATCGCGATTGCCACCAATGCGCTGAGCGGGTTTGAGGCGGCGGGGTCGATCGGCGGGACCGTGGCGACGATCGTGTCGGCCACCTTTCTCTTCACGATCGCCGCCATGAACCTCATCATCCTGCGCTCCGTGCTCGGGACTTTCCGCCATGTCCGCGCCGGCGGCACCTATGTCGACGAAGATATGGACATGCTGCTGGGCAATCGCGGGCTGCTTTCGCGCCTCTTCCGCCCGGTCTTCCGCCTCGTGACGCGCAGCTGGCACATGGCGCCGCTCGGCTTCCTCTTCGGCCTCGGCTTCGACACCGCGACAGAGGTCGCGATCCTCGGCCTCTCCGCAGGCCAGGCGGCCAGCGGCCTCTCGCTCTCCACCATCCTCATCTTCCCGCTACTGTTCGCGGCGGGCATGGCGCTCATCGACACCGCCGACGGGGCGCTGATGATGGGCGCCTATCAATGGGCGTTCGTGAAGCCGATCCGCAAGCTCTACTACAACATCACCATCACGCTGGTTTCCGCCCTCGTCGCGCTGCTCATCGCCGGGATCGAGGCGATGGCGCTGCTCGGCGACAAGCTCGGCCTTACCGGTGGCGCATGGACGATCGCCCGCGATCTGGGCGAGCATTTCAACAGCCTCGGCTTCCTCATCATCGGCCTGTTCGCCGCCTGCTGGCTCGCGAGCTGGGCCATCTACCGCTGGAAACGCTTCGACGAGATCGAAGTCGCCCACCCGATCCAAGGAGCAGTCTCATGACCCAACGAACGCCCGCGAAAAAGATCCCCGCCACCGTCATCACCGGCTTTCTCGGCGCCGGCAAGACGACCCTCATCCGCCACCTCATCGAACATGCCGGGGGCCGCCGCCTCGCCCTCATCATCAACGAATTCGGCGATGTCGGCGTCGATGGCGCGCTGGTGCAGGGCTGCGGCGACGAAGCCTGCCCGGACGAGGACATTATCGAACTGGCGAACGGCTGCATCTGCTGCACCGTCGCCGACGATTTCCTGCCGACCATGCAGCGCCTGCTCGATCGGCCGACCCCGCCCGACCACATCATCATCGAGACATCCGGCCTTGCCCTGCCCAAGCCGCTGGTCAAGGCATTCCAATGGCCCGACATCCGCACCCGCGCCACGGTCGATGGCGTCATCGCGCTGATCGACGCGGACGCGCTCGCCGGCGGCCGCTTCGCCCATGACGAAGCCGCACTGGCCGCCGCCCGCGCCGCCGACCCGACGCTCGACCATGACAGCCCGATCGAGGAACTGTTCGAGGATCAGCTGGCCTGCGCCGACCTTGTCCTGCTGAACAAGACCGATCTGGTCGACGCCGCCACGCTCGGCGCGCTGGAACAGGACCTGAGCGGACAGGTCCGCCCCGGCGTCACCATCCTGCGCACCGCCAAGGGCGCGATCGACCCCGCCATCCTGCTCGGCCTCGACGCCGGGGTGGAAAACCAGATCGACGCCCGCCCGTCCCATCATGACGGGGACGAGGATCACGATCACGACGATTTCGACAGCTTCGTGCTCGATCTTGGCGAACTTGACGATCCCGACACGCTGCTCGCCGCCCTGGCGCGGACGATCGCCGATCACGACCTGCTGCGGGTCAAGGGCTTCCTCGCGGTGGCGGGCCGCCCTGCGCGCTTTCTGGTGCAGGCGGTCGGCCCGCGTATCCAGCATCATTATGACCGGCACTGGCAACCGGATGAGCGCCGCGCCTCGCGGCTGGTGGTGATCGGCCAGCGCGGCCTTGACCGCGCCGCCATAGAGGCGAGCCTCGGCACGCTGGCGGCGACCGCCTGATGCACCTGCTGACCGCCACGCCCGGCACCGTCTCCAACGGCGACGAAGCCATCGACCTCGGCCAGAACCCGGGCGACATCGTCCTGCTGACCGTGGCGGACAGCGAACTTGCCTGTTTCGCCAGCGCGGCGGCGGCGCTGGGCGAGGATGCGCCCACCGTCCGCCTCGCCAATCTGCTTCAGCTCAAACATCCCTATTCGGTCGACCTCTATGTCGAAAAGGTGATCGCCCACGCCCGCTTCGTCTGCGTGGTACTGCTGGGCGGCAAGAGCTACTGGCCCTATGGCATCGAAGAAATCGGCGCCATCGCGCGGGACCGGGGCATCGCCTTCGCCGCGATCGCCGACGCCCGCGACGAGGACCCGGAACTACAGGCCGCCTCCACCCTGCCGCCCGATATCTGTGGCCGCCTGCGCGACTATCTCCGCCAGGGCGGCGTCCCCAACGCCATCGCCTTCCTGAAAACCGCCGCCCGGCTCGCGGGCCTCGACGCCGGGGTCCCCGACGATCCGGTGCCGGTGCCCGATGCCGGGCTCTACCTCCCCGGCACCGACCGCCCGACACTCGATCAGGTCAGGGCGCGATGGCGCGATGGCCAGCCCACCGCCTTCTTCCTCTTCTACCGCGCGCTGCTGGTCGCCGGCACGCTGGAGGCGGTGGACGCCATGGTCGCAGCTCTTGAAGCGGCCGGCCTCAACGTCCTGCCCGTCCATGTCCGGGCGCTGCGCGAACCCTTTGCCCGCGACGTCCTGCACGCGCTGATGACGCAGGCCCCGCCCGACATCATCCTCAACGCCACCGCCTTCGCCGCCAGCGCACCGGGGGAGCCGCGCACCCCTTCCGTGCTGGAACGGGCCGACTGCCCGATCCTCCAGACCCTCTTCGCCAGCGCCGACCAGGCCGGATGGGAGGAAAGCGCCCGCGGCCTTGGCCCCCGCGACCTTGCCATGCACATCGCGCTGCCCGAAGTGGACGGCCGCCTCTTCACCCGCGCCATCGCCTTCAAGGCGTCCGCCCGCTTCGACGCGCGCACCCAATGCAGCATCGTCGTGCCCAGGGTGCTGGACGACCGCGTCCGCTTCGTGGCCCAGGCCGCCGCCCACTGGAGCAGGCTGCGCCGCACCGCCCCCGCCGACCGCCGCATCGCGCTGGTCCTCGCCAATTATCCCAACCGCGACGGCCGCATCGGCGCGGGCGTTGGCCTCGACACGCCCGCCAGCACCGCCGCGATCCTGCAGGCGCTGACCCAGGCCGGCTATGGCACGGCCGGCGCGCCTGCCGACGGCGCGGCGCTCATCCACATTTTGCGTGACGCAACGCCTTCCGCCTCCCTTTCCCTGCCGGACTATCAGGCCGCCTTCGCCGCCCTCCCGCAATCGGCCCGCGACGCCATGACGCAGCGCTGGGGCGCGCCCGAAACCGACCCCGCCTTCCACGAAGGCGCGTTCCGCCTTCGCATCCACCGCTTCGGCAACATCGCCGTCGCGGTCCAGCCCTCGCGCGGCCATGATGTCGACCCCAAGGCCAGCTATCACGACCCGGCGCTCCCCCCGCCTCACGCCTATCTCGCTTTCCACATCTGGCTCGACCGCCACTTTGGCGCCCACGCGCTCGTCCATGTCGGCAAGCATGGCAATCTCGAATGGCTCCCCGGCAAGGCCATCGCGCTGTCGCAAGGCTGCTTCCCCGAAATCTGCGCCGGGCCGATCCCGCAAATCTACCCCTTCATCGTCAATGACCCCGGCGAAGGCACCCAGGCCAAGCGCCGCATCGGCGCGGCCATCATCGACCATCTGACTCCGCCGCTCACCCGCGCCGAAAGCTATGGCCCGCTCAAGGAACTGGAGGCGCTGGTCGACGAATATTATCTCGCCGCCGGCATGGACCCGCGCCGTCTGGAAACGCTCCGCAAGGACATCCTCGCCCTCGCCGCCGCCCAGGGCCTGGATCAGGATGCCGGCGCCCGCGGCAATGGCGAGGACGCGCTGGCCGCCATCGACAATTATCTCTGCGATCTGAAGGAAATGCAGATCCGCGACGGCCTGCACATCTTCACCCAAAGCCCGCAAGGCCCGATGCGTCGCGACTTGCTCATCGCTTTGGCCCGCTGCCCGCGCGGCATGGACCAGGACGGCCACCAATCGCTGCTCCGCGCCCTCGCCGACGATTTCGCCCTCGGCTTCGACCCGCTCGACTGCCCGTTGGGCGCGCCCTGGACCGGGCCGCGCCCCACCCCGCTCGCTCGGCTGACACCCTATCCTTGGCGCACCGCCGGCGATGCCGTGGAGCGGCTGGAACTCCACGCCATCCACCTGCTCGACAGCGGCGACCCCGCGCCCGGCCCAAAGTCCGCCGCCGTCCTCCAGGCCATCGCCGCCGACCTCGCTCCCCGTGTCGACGCCTGCGGCCCGGCCGAACAATCCGCCCTCCTCGCCGCGCTCGACGGCCGCTTCGTCCTGCCCGGCCCTTCCGGCGCGCCCACGCGCGGCCGTCCCGATGTCCTCCCCACCGGCCGCAACTTCTATTCGGTCGACACCCGCGCCGTTCCCACCGTCGCCGCCTGGAACCTGGGCCAGCGCTCCGCCGAACTCATCGTCCACGACTATCTCCAGCGCGAGGGCGATTATCCCAGGGCGATCGCCCTTTCCGCCTGGGGCACCGCCAACATGCGGACCGGCGGCGACGACATTGCCCAGGCGCTTGCCCTCATGGGCGTGCGGCCGCGCTGGGACTGGTCATCGGGTCGGGTCATCGGCTTTGAGGTCATGAAGGTCGCCGAGCTGAATCGTCCCCGCGTCGATGTGACCTTCCGCGTCTCGGGCTTCTTCCGCGATGCCTTCCCCGACCAGATCGACCTCATAGACAGCGCCGCCCGCGCCGTCATGGCGCTGGACGAACCGGAGGAGGACAATCCCGCCGCCGCCCGCCACCGCGCAGAAACCGCCACCCTGATCGCGGAAGGCACCCCCGCAAAGATCGCCGGCCGCCGCGCCGGTGCCCGCGTCTTCGGTTCCCGCCCCGGCAGCTATGGCGCCGGCCTGCAAACCATGATCGATGAAAATCTCTGGCACGATCGCGCCGACCTCGCCGCCGCCTATCTCGACTGGGGGAGCCACGCCTATGGCGGCGGTGTCGAGGGAGAGGCCGAACGCACCCTCTTCGCCCAGCGCCTGATCGAAGCCGACGCCCTCGTCCAGAACCAGGACAATCGCGAGCATGACCTGCTCGACAGCGACGATTATTACCAGTTCGAAGGCGGCATAGCCGCCGCCGTCGAACATCTCTCCGGCCGCAAGCCGCTCAGCTACCATAATGACCTCAGCCGTCCGGAACGCCCCGTCGTCCGGACGCTGGAGGATGAGATCGGCCGGATCGTCCGCGCCCGCGTCACCAATCCCAAATGGATCGCGGGCGTGATGCGCCACGGCTACAAGGGCGCGTTCGAAATCGCCGCCAGCGTCGATTATCTCTTCGCCTTCGCCGCCACGACGCACGGCGTGAAGGACCATCATTTCGATGCCGTCCACGCCGCCTTCATAGAGGATGAGGCCGTCCGCGCCTTCATGGCCGATGCCAACCCCGCCGCCCTGCGCGAAACCGCCGCGCGCCTGCTCGAAGCCCTCGACCGCGGCCTGTGGAAGCCCCGCTCCAACAGCGCCGCCATGCTCCTTTCCCAACTGAGGACCCCGTCATGATCGAACGCACCCCGGAACAACATGCCGAAAAGATGAAGAAGAAGCAGGCCGCCCATGACAAGATCATGGCGACCAAGACGCAGGAAAAGGGCCTGCTGATCGTCCATACCGGCAAGGGCAAGGGCAAGACCACCGCCGCCCTCGGCATGGTCGTGCGCGCGATCGGCCACGGCCGGAAAGTCGGGGTGGTCCAGTTCGTCAAAGGCGCGATGACCACCGGAGAAAAAAGGGTCTTCGACGCGTTTCCGGACAATGTGGAATTCAAGCCCATGGGCGAAGGCTTCACCTGGAACACGCAGGACCGCACGCGCGACGTCGCCCTCGCGCGCGAAGCCTGGGACGAGGTAAAGCGGATGATCGCCGATCCGGCCTATGATATGGTCCTGGCAGATGAGCTCAACATCGTCCTGCGCTACGACTATCTCCCGCTGCAAGAGGTGCTGGACGCGGTGACCGCGCGCGCGCCCATGAAGCATGTCATCGTCACCGGCCGCAACGCGCCCGACGCGCTGATCGAAGCGGCCGATCTCGTCACCGAAATGACCTTGGTGAAACATCCCTTCCGCTCCGGCGTGAAGGCGCAGGCAGGGATCGAGTTTTGACGATGACAATGCCCGTCACCCCGCTCGACAGCGCCATGTTCGAGGCATTGGTGCGGGCGCGGCGGGACGTGCGGCATTTCCGTACCGACCCGCTCGACGAGGCGGACGTGGAATGGCTGCTCGCCCTCGCCCACCGCGCGCCGTCGGTCGGGCTGTCGCAGCCATGGCGCTTCGTGCGCGTGGTCACGCCCGCCCTGCGCGAAAGCCTCGCCGCCCATGTCGACGCGCAGGTGACGCAGGCCGGCCGGGATTATGAAGGCGACCAGGATCAGCTCTATCGCAGCCTCAAACTGCACGGCCTGCGCGAGGCGCCGGTCATCTTCGCCGTCTATTGCGACGACGGGACGGCAACGGGCCATCGGCTGGGCGCGGTGACGATGCCCGAAGCGCGCCGATACAGCTGCGTCATGGCGGTCCACACGCTCTGGCTCGGCGCTCGCACGCGCAGCATCGGCATGGGCTGGGTCTCGATCCTCGACTCCGCCGATGTGGACGCCATGCTCGACATACCCGACCATTGGGCCTGCCTCGGCCTCCTCTGCCTCGGCCACCCGCTGCGCGAGGAAGATACGCCCGAACTGGAACGCGCCGGCTGGGAAAGGCGCACCGACTGGCATTCGGCGGTGCTCAAGCGCTGACGGCTTGGCCCTCTCCCGCTCGCCGGACAGGGTCATTATACTCCACCTCCCCCCTTCCCTTTCCGCCTCACACCGCCTAAGAACCCCAGCCGGAACGGGTCCGCCCGTTCCATGATCGCGACGGTGCCCCGCATGGGGCTTAAATGGGAATGTGGTGCGGGAGCTTGTGCTCCCTAATCCTTAGCTGTCCCTGCAACTGTGAGCGGCGAGCAAGGCAAGGACGATCGCCCGTCAAAGGGACGATCAGCCACTGGAGCGATCCGGGAAGGCCCCAGCCGAGCTGTGACCCGCAAGCCAGGAGACCTGCCGCCGCAAAGGTCGCTCTTGCCATGGTCCAGGGGATGGTCACGGCTCGGTTCTCCGTTTGAGCGACGAAATTGCGCGTGGCTGCGGCCGCGTCGGTGTGCGGTTGCCCGCGCTCCGGCGTGACGCCTCGGCCCGGCGCGGCTTGGACGTGGAGGGCGAAAGACGTGCAGATCCCATTCCGGCGCACCGCCGATGAACCGCCGCCTTCCGGCGCGGCTGGCGGCGTGCGCGGCTGGTGCCCGACCGCATGGCGGCCGATGATGGCGGGCGACGGCCTGCTCGTGCGGGTCCGCCCGCCGCTTGGCCGCATGACCCGCGCGCAAACCCTCGCCCTGTGTGAGGCGGCGCGGCGCTGGGGCAATGGCCATGTCGACCTTACCAACCGCGCCGCGCTGCAGATCAGGGGCGTGGGCGAAGCTGACCATGAAGCCCTGCTCGCCCGGCTGGTGGCGCTCGGCCTCACCGACGCAGACCCGGTCCGCGAAGCCCGCGCCGCTCTGGTCCTCAACCCAGACTGGCAAGCCGGCGACGCCAGCGAAGCGATCGCCCGCGCCCTGCGGGACCGCATCGACGCGTTGCCCGACCTGCCCGCCAAGATCGGCTTCGCCATCGACGCCGGCCCCGCCCCGGCGCTTGGCGACACGCCAGCCGATTTCCGCATCGAGCGCGGAACGGGTGGCGGCCTGATCCTGCGCGCCGATGGCCGTCCCAGGGGGATGCCCGTGAGCGTGCAAGCCGCCCCTGATGCCCTGATCGCGCTCGCCCATTGGTTCGTCGACAGCGGCGGCCTTCAGGCCGGGCGGATGGCGCGTCATGACGTCCCGCTTCCCTGCACCGCTTCGGAAGCCCCCGCGCCGCCCCGGCCCCGCAGCGCCAGCATCGATGCGGCGTCGGGCCGTTTCCTGGGCGCACCCTTCGGCCGGATCGAGGCGGCCGCGCTCCAGCAGGCGCTCGCCCCGGACGTGCGCGCCGTCCGCCTTACCCCCTGGCGCGGCCTCATCCTGGAAGGCAGCCCGGCAGAGTCGGACGATCCGGCCAGCCCGCTCCTCAACGCCCATGCCTGTCCCGGCGCGCCCGCCTGCCCGCAGGCGAGCGTCGCCACCCGCGCCCTCGCCGCGCGGCTCGCCCCGCGCGTCCCTGGCCTCCACGTCTCGGGCTGCGCCAAGGGCTGCGCGCATCCCGCCCAGGCCGCCGTCGTCCTGACGGGGCGCGACGGCCGGTTCGACCTCGCCTTCAACGCCCGTGCCGGCGCCCCGCCCGCCCGCGCCGGGCTCGATCCCGACCAGATCATCGCCTTTTTTGGAGCCGCCTGATGCCGCAATTATATGAAAGGGATGGCGCGGCCATCTACCGCCAGTCCTTCCGCACCATCCGCGCCGAGGCCGACCTCCTGCGCTTCTCGCCTGAGGAGGAGCGCGTCGCCGTCCGCATGATCCACGCCGCCGGCATGGTCGGGCTGGAACGACATATCCGTTTCTCCCCCGGCTTTGCCGCCGCCGCCATCGCCGCGCTGGAGGCGGGCGGGCCGATCCTGTGCGACGCGCGCATGGTGTCCGAAGGCATCACGGTCAAGCGCCTGCCCGCCGCCAACCCGATCTTCTGCACCCTGCATGACCCGCATGTGCCCGACCTCGCCCACGCCATGGGCAACACGCGATCGGCGGCCGCGCTGGAGCTGTGGCGGCCGCATCTCGATGGCGCGCTTGTGGCCATCGGGAACGCGCCCACCGCGCTCTTCCATCTGCTCGACATGCTCGAAGACCCTGCCTGCCCCCGCCCCGCCGCGATCATCGGCTGCCCCGTCGGCTTCGTCGGCGCGGCCGAATCCAAGGCGGCGCTATGGCAGGCGCGCCCCGTCCCCTGCTGCATCGTCGAAGGGCGGCTGGGCGGCAGTGCGATCACCGTCGCCGCCGTCAACGCGCTGGCGAGTGCGGCCGAATGAACGCGGCCACCACCATCATGGGCACCATCCACGGCGTCGGCCTTGGCCCCGGCGCGCAGGACCTGATGAGCGTGCGTGCCGACCGCCTCATCCGCACCGCCCGCCACATCGCCTATTTCCGCAAGGCCGGCCGCCCCGGCCATGCCCGCCGCATCGTCGAAGGCATGCTCCGTCCCGATGTCGCCGAATATGCGATGGAATATCCGGTGACGACCGAAATCCCGGTCAGCGACCCGCGCTACAATCAGTGCCTTTCGGCCTTCTACGCCGACTGTACCGGGTATCTTGATACCCTTGCCGCGTCGGGCGAGGACATCGTCGTCCTCTGCGAAGGTGATCCTTTTTTCTATGGTTCGTTCATGCATTTGCACAGCCGCCTCGCCGCTCCGGTGCGGATCGTGCCCGGAATCACCGGCATGTCCGGCGCCTGGACCGCCAGCGGCACGCCGATCAGCTGGGGCGATGATGTGCTCACCGTCCTCATGGCGACCCTTCCCGAGGACGAACTCGCCCGCCGCATCCACGACAGCAATGCCCTCGTCGTCATGAAGATCGGTCGGAACCTCGCCAAGCTGCGCCGCGCCGTCGAAACAGCGGGCAAGCAGGACTGCGCCTGGCTCGTCGAATATGCGACCATGGCCGACCAGCGCATCACCCCGCTCACGCAGGCGGAAGCCGTCACCGGCTATTTCTCCATCCTGCTGATCCACGGCCAGGGCCGCCGGCCATGAGCGGCTGGGTGACGGTCGCGGGACTCGGCCCCGGCGCGGACGACCTGGTCACGCCCGAAGTCACGGCCGCGCTGGCGGAGGCGACCGATGTCGTCGGCTACATCCCCTATGTCGCCCGCGTGGCGCCGCGCCCTGGCCTTGCCCTTCACGCCTCCGACAACCGCGTCGAGCTGGACCGCGCCGCCCACGCCCTGTCCCTCGCCGCCGAAGGCAAGCGCGTCGTCGTCGTCTCCTCGGGCGATCCCGGCGTCTTCGCCATGGCCTCCGCCCTTTTCGAAGCGCTGGAAGCCGGCCCGACCGCATGGCGCGCCCTCGACATCCGCGTCCTGCCCGGCATCACCGCCATGCTCGCCGCCGCCGCGCGAGCGGGCGCGCCGCTCGGCCATGACTTCTGCGCGATCAACCTGTCCGACAATCTCAAGCCCTGGCCGCTGATCGAGCGGCGCCTGCGCCTCGCCGCGCAGGCCGACTTCGCCATGGCCTTCTACAATCCCCGTTCCGGCGCGCGGCCCGAAGGCTTCGCCCGCACTCTCGCCGTTCTGCGGGAAGAATGCGGTCCCGACCGCCTCATCCTCTTTGCCCGCGCCGTCTGCACGCCGGAGGAGGCGTTGCGGATCGTTCCCCTGCGCGAGGCCACGCCACAGATGGCCGACATGCGGACGATGGTGATCGTCGGCTCCAGCCAGACGCGTATCATCGACCGGCCCGGCCGCCCGATCCTCTACACGCCGCGCTGGGCCGCCGCATGATCGATCCACGCCAGCACCTCGGCCACGCCATGCGCCGTGGGCGCATCGGGCAGCGGCGGCCGGTCGATCAGCACCACGGGCAGCCCCAGCATGCGCGCCGCGTCCAGCTTCGCCCGTGCCCCGCTGCCGCCCGCATTCTTGGCCACCACCTGCTCGATCCGATGCGCGCGCATCAGGGCGATGTCGCCCTCCACCGTGAACGGCCCGCGATCGACCAGCAAATGATGGTCGGGCAGCATCGGCGGGGCCTCCGGCGCGTCGACAAAGCGCAGCAGATAATGATGCTGCGGCTGCGCGGCGAAAGCCGCCACATGCATCCGCCCCAGCGCCAGCATGACGCGCAAGGCTGGCCCGTCCAGCGCCTTCACTGCCCCGGCGATATCGGCGACACGCGTCCATCGATCGCCCTCGACCGGCTCCCAGGCCGCCCGGGTCAGCCGGATGTGATCAACCCCGGTCCGCTCCGCCGCCGCGACCGCATGGCCGCTCATCGTCGCGGCGAAGGGATGGGTTGCGTCGACCAGATGGGTGACGCCCTCCCGCTCCAGCCATTCGGCCAGGCCTTCGATGCCGCCAAAGCCGCCGACCCGCACCGGCACCGGCTGGGCACGCGGGCTTTCGGTGCGCCCCGCATAGCTGAGCGTCGCGCGCATCCCCCGCTCGGCGATCGCGCGCGCCAGGGCGCTCGCCTCGGTCGTGCCGCCCAATATCAGGATGTGGGACATGGTCGCTAAGGCCCTCTGGCTGACGATCGTCGGCATAGGCGAGGACGGCGCCGAAGGCCTCACCGCCGCCGCCCGCGCGGCGCTGGACGAAGCGCGGCTCATCACCGGGGCGCCCCGCCAGCTGGCACTGCTGCCTCCCCTTAAGGCCGAACACCTGCCCTGGCCAGTCCCGTTCGACGACGGCATCGCCCCGCTCCTCGCAAGACGGGGGGAGCCGGTCGTGATGCTGGCCTCGGGCGATCCCTTCTGGTTCGGCGCCGGAGCCAGCATCACCCGCCACCTCGAACCGGGGGAATGGATCGCTCATCCCGCGCCTTCCACCTTCTCGCTCGCCGCCGCGCGCCTCGGCTGGCCGCTGCATCGGGTCGCCTGCCATGGCCTGCACGCCGCCCCGCTCGGTCGGCTGCGCCCGGACCTCGCGCCCGGCGCGCGCCTCATCGTGCTGCTGCGCGACGGCGCGGCGGTGGGAGACCTGGCCGCCTACATCACCGATGCAGGCTTCGGCGCGTCCAGCCTCCACGTCATGGAAGCGCTGGGTGGTCCCCGAGAACGCATCCGTCAGGCACAGGCGGACGGCTTCGCCCTCGCCGACATCCGCCACCCCGTCGCCGTGGGAGTCGAGACAGCCGGCGAGGGCCGCGTGATGTCGCGCGCCAGCGGCCTTGCCGACGACTGGTTCGACCATGACGGCCAGATCAGCAAGCGCCCCGTCCGCGCGCTCGCCCTATCCGCGCTGGCCCCGCGCCCCGGCGAGACATTGTGGGACATCGGTGCCGGGTCAGGCTCGATCGCGATCGAATGGCTGCTCAGCCACGGCTCGACCCAGGCGCTGGCGTTCGAGGCCAACCCGACGCGCGCCGCCCGCGCGCGCGCCAATGCGGCGCGGCTGGGCGCTGACCGCCTGACGGTGATCGAAGGCCGCGCGCCCACCGCCCTTCACGGTCAAGCCCGTCCCGACGCCATCTTCATCGGCGGCGGCCTCAGCGATCCGCTCGTCGGCGCGATCCTCGCGCTCCCCCGCCCCGTCAGGGTCGTCGCCCATGCCGTAACGCTGGAATCCGAAGCCTCGCTCGCCCACTGGCACGCGCGGCTCGGTGGCGATCTGCTTCGCATCGAGCTTGCCAGCGCCGCCCCGCTGGGGAGCCGGCGCGGCTGGCGGCCGGCCTATCCCGTCGTCCAATGGAGCGTAGCGCTGTGATCGTCGCCGGCTTTGGTTGCCGCACGGGGACCGGCACCGCTTCACTGCGCGCTGCGCTCGACGCCGCCACGCCACCACGCGTGGACGCGCTCGCGACCCTGACCGGCAAGGCCGCGTTGCTCGCCCCGCTGGCACGCGCGCTGGGCCTGCCGCTCCTCGTCATCGATCC
The DNA here is from genome assembly GCF_037860795.1 of Sphingobium mellinum. Taxonomy (NCBI): domain Bacteria; kingdom Pseudomonadati; phylum Pseudomonadota; class Alphaproteobacteria; order Sphingomonadales; family Sphingobiaceae; genus Sphingobium; species Sphingobium mellinum. The sequence goes on from NZ_JBANRK010000006.1 coordinate 93,128, forward strand.
CGCGGACCTCGCGCACATGCCGACCCTCACCTGCTCATCCGCCAGCCTTGCCGCCTATCGCACCGGCAGCGTCGCCGAAGCCGTCGCACTGGCCGCCGCCGGGCCGGGCGCCCGCCTGCTGGCTCCGCGATCCCTATCCCCCGACCGGCGCGCCACCTGCGCCCTTGCCTCAGGAGCCCGCGCATGACCGTCCATTTCATCGGTGCCGGCCCCGGCGCGCCGGACCTGCTGACGCTGCGCGGGCGCGATCTGATCGCCGCCTCGCCGGTCTGCCTCTATGCCGGGTCACTGGTGCCGGCTGCGTTGCTCGACCATTGCCCGGCGGGGGCGCGGATCATCAACACCGCGCCGCTTACACTGGACGAGATCATTAGCCTGATGATGGAAGCGCATGCGGCGGGGCAGGACGTCGCGCGGCTCCATTCCGGCGACCTGTCGATCTGGTCGGCGATGGGCGAGCAACTGCGCCGCCTGCGGGCGCTCGGCATCCCCACCAGCATCACGCCCGGCGTCCCGTCCTTTGCGGCGGCGGCGGCGGCGCTGGGGCAGGAACTGACGCTGCCCGGCGTCGGCCAGTCGCTGGTCCTCACGCGCACCTCGGGCCGGGCCAGCGCCATGCCACCGCGCGAGACGCTGGCTGGCTTTGGCACGACCGGCGCCACCCTTGCCATCCACCTGTCGATCCACGCGCTGGCGGATGTCGTCGGGGACCTGCTGCCGTTTTACGGCCCCGACTGCCCGGTCGCGCTGGTCTGGCGCGCAAGCTGGCCCGATGAGCAGATCGTCCGCGCGACGCTCGCCACGGTGCAGGATCAGGCGCGGGAAAGGCCCGAACGCACCGCCATCATCCTCGTCGGCCCGGTGCTGGGCACAAGCGACTTTGCCGAAAGCAGCCTCTATGCGCCCGGCTACGACCGCCGCTTTCGCCCGACATCGGCACAATCCCGCTTCGTGGGGCTGGAGGAATGACAGTGGGCCTGCTGATCGCCGCGCCCCGGTCCGGCGCGGGAAAGACCGTCATCACGCTCGGCCTGCTCCGCGCGCTGCGGCGGGCGGGGGTGGCGGTCCAGCCCTATAAATGCGGGCCGGACTATATCGACACCGGCTATCACCAGCTGGCGAGCGGGCGAACCGCCTATAATCTCGATAGCTGGGCAATGGAGCGTCCAATGCTCCACGCCCTCGCCGCACACGCCAGGGACGCCGACATCGCCATCGCCGAAGGAGTCATGGGCCTGTTCGACGGCGCCGCCGCCGCCGGTGCAAGCGGCCACGGCAGCAGCGCCGACATCGCCGCCGCGCTCGGCTGGCCGGTGCTCCTCGTCATCGACGCATCGGGCCAGAGCCAGTCCGCCGCCGCGCTGGTGCAGGGGTTCCGCTCCTTCCGCGCCGACGTGCGCGTTGCCGGCGTCATCCTCAATCGCGTCGGCAGCACACGCCATGAGGCGCTGATTCGCGAAGCGATGACCCACATCGCCATGCCGGTGCTCGGCGCCATCCCCCGATGCGCCGCGCTCAGCCTGCCCGAGCGGCATCTGGGGCTGGTGCAGGCGCACGAGCAGGAGGATGCCGACCGGATCATCGACGCGATCGCCGACCGCGTCACCGCCGATGTCGACCTGCCCGCGCTCCGGGCGCTCGCCGCCGCCCACGCCGCACCGCGCTCCCCGGCGCTCTCGCCAGCGCCCTCCCTGTCCCCCCCCGGTCAGCGCATCGCCATGGCACAGGACGCCGCTTTCTCCTTCACCTATGCCCATCTGATCAGCGGCTGGCGGGATGCCGGGGCGGAAATCCTGCCTTTCTCGCCGCTCGCCGACGAACCGCCTTCACCCCACGCCGACACAGTCTGGCTGCCCGGCGGCTATCCCGAACTGCACGGACCCCGGATCATCGGCGCGACGCGCTTCCTCGATGGCCTTCGCGACCATGCCCAGACCCGCCCCGTCCATGGCGAGTGCGGCGGCTATATGGTGCTGGGACAGGCGATCATCGATGCGGACGGCGCCGCGCATCCCATGGCCGGGCTGCTCGGCCTCGTGACCAGCTTTGCCGAACGGCGGCTGCATCTGGGCTATCGCCGCGCGCAGCTGCTCGCGCCGATGGGCGGCCATGGCGCCGGCGCCACCCTGCTCGGCCATGAATTCCATTATTCGACCGTCCTGGCCCAGCCCGACGAGCCGCTCGCCAAAGTCACCGACGCGCTTGGGCAGGCGGTCGGCTCCAGCGGATCGCGGCGCGGCCGGGTGACGGGCGGCTTTTTCCACCTGATAGGTGCTGCCGCATGATCCGCCTGTTCCTGATCGGCATCGGCACGGGCAATCCCGACCACATCACGCGCGCGGCGATCCGGGCGATGAACCAGGCCGACCTTATCCTCCTGCCGCGCAAGGGTGACGCCAAGTCCGACCTCATCGACCTGCGCCGCTCCATCTGCGCGGAGCTACTGACCGGCACGACGCAAGTGGTGGAATTCGACATGCCCGTACGCGCCGACCAGCCCGCTTATGTGAATGCCGTCCTCGACTGGCACGATGCCATCGCCGCCCTGTGGATGGAGCAGGTAGCGCGTCACCTGCCGCAGGGGGGGACGCTGGCGCTGCTGGTCTGGGGGGACCCCTCGCTCTACGACAGCAGCCTGCGGATCGCGGAGCGGCTGGGGCCTGACGTGGAGATCAGCGTCATACCAGGCATCACCAGCCTGCAGGCGCTGACCGCCGCGCATGGCATCTGCCTCAACCGCCTCGCCCGGCCGGTGCTCATCACCACCGGCCGACGCTTGCGCGAAGCCGGTTGGCCGGCGGATGCGGACGATGTGGCGGTAATGCTCGACGGCGATTGCGCCTTCCAGACGCTTGACCCGCAAGGGATCGACATCTGGTGGGGTGCCTATCTCGGGATGGAGGCGCAGGCGCTGGCGCATGGCCCACTGGCCGTCGTGGCGCCGCAAATCATCGCGCGGCGCGCGACACTTCGCCGTCAGCATGGCTGGATCATGGACGTCTATCTGCTGCGACGGTCCCGATCCGTCGACAGGATCACGCCGTCAGCCAGTCACCCGGCCTGACGGACCAGTTCGACCACCGGGCGATTGACGGGCGGCGGCATCGCATCGACCGAACCCAGCCCGGCACGCCGACGAAATTCGGCCGCCATGGCCTGGTGCATCATGCGGGCCGAAGCGTCGGCCGTGGTCGCCGCCAGCTGCTCGTGCATCCGGGCTCGTTCAAGACATTCTTGCGCAGTAAGGGCATGGGTCATGAAGCGCTCTCCTGCTTTCCTCAAGGCGCTCCCAGCCGGAATCGTCACGGACGGAAAAGGATGCCTTTACGAAAACCGGGCCAGAAGTTACGCTTTTCTGCGGATCAAGGGAAATGGAATCTGCAAGGGTCGCTGCGCCCGTCGCCGGCCAGCACCGCTTCAGCCGATCCACCCGCTCTGCGGCGAACAACGGTGATTTTTCAGTTCCTTGCGGCTTTCGACATCGACCTCGCTCAACACCACTTCATAACCCCAGAGATTGGCGAGGCTTTGCAACACCATGGCCGCGTCCGTCGGCTCCAGCACGACCCCGTCGGAGACGGCATGTTCCACCATCAACGTGCGGTCGCCGGCCAGGTCGACATCGACCACCTGTATGTCCGGCTCCTGCCGGGCAATGTCATATTCGCGCGCCAGCGCGCGGCGGATGTGCCGATAGCCGCGCTCGTCATGGATGGCGTCGACACGCAGTTCAGCGTCGCCCTCCCGGTCCAGCAGCTTGAACAGCCGCCAGTGCCGGATCATGTGGGGGCTGAGGAATTGCGACACAAAGCTTTCGTCGCGATAATTGGCCCAAATGTCCTTCAGCACCTCGACCGGGTCGCGCGATCCGGCGATGTCCGGGAACCATTCGCGGTCCTCTTCCGTGGGGTGGAGGCAGACGCGCTCAATGTCCGACATGATGCCAAAGCCCAGCGCATAGGGATTGAAGCCGCCGAAATGGCCTGAGTCATAGGTCGGCTGATAGACCACATTGGTGTGCGACTGGATAAATTCCATGAAGGCGCCGTCGGTGATCCAGCCCCGGTCATGCAGCACCGTCATGATCCGGTAATGGGTATAGGTGGCGCATCCCTCGTTCATCGCCTTGGTCTGGCGCTGGGGGTAGAAATATTGCGCAATCAGCCGGACGATCCGCAGGATCTCGCGTTGCCAGCTTTCCAGCCGTGGGCCGGTCTTTTCCAGGAAATAGAGGATATTTTCCTGCGGCAGGCCGAGCGCCGCGCGACGATGCTCGCCGGGCACCGCGTCCGCCTTCGCGCCGACCGGAACGGTGCGCCACAGATCGTCATAGATGCGGTCGCGATAGGCCTGCCGTTCCGCCTCCCGCGCCGCTTCCGCCTTGAGGTCGCGGGGCCGGACGCGGGGATAGCGGTGGACGCCCTGGTTCATCAGCGCATGGGCGGCATCGAGCACGCGCTCGACCGCCACCTGGCCATAGCGTTCCTCGCAGAGCGCAACATAGCGCTTCGCGAACTCGAGATAGTCCAAAATCCCTTCCGCGTCGGTCCACTGGCGGAAGACATAATTGTTCTTGAAGAAATGATTATGGCCGAACGCGGCGTGGGATATGACCAGCGCCTGCATGGTCGCGCTGTTTTCCTGCATCAGATAGTTGATGCAAGGATTGCTGTTGATCACCAGCTCATAGGCCAGCCCGCGCAACCCTTTTCGATACAGCATTTCGTTCGTGACGAACTGCTTGCCGAAGGACCAATGCTTATAGAATAAAGGCATGCCGATGGACGAATAGGCATCCAGCATCTGCTCGGCGCTGATGACCTCTATCTGGTTGGGATAGATGTTCAGCTTCATTTCCTTGAGCGCGATCGGCTCGACCGTATCGTAGATCCGGTTGATCAGCGAAAAATCCCAATCGCTGCCCGTGAACAGCGGGGCGGGTGCCACAGCGGCCATCAGGCGCGTGCCCTTTCGCCCATGCCACGCCGCTGGAACAACTCGCGGAAGACGGGATAGATTTCGCGCCGGTGCGATACCTTGCGCATCGCGAAATGGGGGTTGGCGGCGCCGACCGGCGCATAGGCCTCCCACAGGCCGGTGGTCGACGTCACCGTGTCGATACCGGCGAACTCCTCGCGGCCGACCTCCAGATAGGCGACATATTGCGCGATCGGCAAAATCGCATCCTGCATCAGGCCGACCACCCGCGCATTGTCCGACGCCAGCGTGTCGCCGTCCGAAGCCTGCGCCACATAGATGTTCCAGTCGCTGGGGCTATAGCGGTCCTTGACCACCTCCATCATCTTGTCGAGCGCGCTCGACACCAGCGTGCCGCCCGTCACCGTGCTGTAGAAGAAGGTCTCCTCATCCACTTCCGCCGCGCGGTCGGTATGGTGGATGAACACCACCTCCACATGCTCGTAACAGCGCGTCAGGAACAGGTGCAGCAGCGCAAAGAAGCGCTTCGCCAGGTCCTTCATATGCGCGGTCATGGAACCCGACACGTCCATCAGGCAGAACATCACCGCCTGCGCGACAGGCCGGGGCACCGGCTCGAACCGGCGATAGCGCAGGTCCACCGGGTCGATATAGGCGATCAGGTTGCGGCGGCGGATGACGCGCGCCCGCTCCTCGCGCAACCGCTCCAGCGCCACGGCATCGTCGGGCAGCGGCTTTGCCCGGGCTTCCATCTCCGCGATCGCCTCCTCGATCTCGCGCAGGCTGCGGCTGCTTGGCCGGCGCAGCGCGATGCGGCGCGACATCGCCTTCTGCATGGTGCGGGGCACGGAAAGGTTGGACGGGTTGCCGATCGTCGCATAGCCGGCCCGGCGGATGCCCTCGACCTTGCCGGCGACCAGCTTCTTCTTGGCCATGTCGGGCAGTTCCAGGTCGTCCAGGAACAGGTCCAGAAATTCCTCGCGGCTCAGCGCGAAGCGGAAATCATCCTCATCCTCGCCCTCGCCGGGCCGCGACCCGCCACCACCGCCGCCGTCGGGCCGCTTGATCCGGTCGCCTTCCAGAAATTCACGATTGCCCGGCAGCACCCGTTCCCGGTTACCGCCGCTCGCCGCCCGCCGCAGCGTCGGTTCGTGGATGGCATCCCTGCGGATGGTGATCTCGCCTTCCTTGGCCAGGTCCTTGATGCTGCGGTCCTTCAGGCTGTCTCGAACCGCCTGACTGACATAGGCTCTCGCCCTTCGGAGGAACCGTTGCCGGTTGACCAGGCTCTTGCCCCCGGGGTTCAGCCGCCTGTCGACTATGTGCATGGTGGCAATCGCGCTTTCACGAAGAGGGCGCCTCCATCCTGTTTATCCCGCCTGCTTCACCCTTATATACCATTCGACGAGCCGGCGGACCTGGCGCTCTGTATAGCCGCGTTCGATCATCCGCGACACGAATTCGTCATGCTTGCTGGCGGTGTCGCCATCCTTCTTGGACCCGAAGCTGATGACCGGCAGCAGATCCTCCACCTGGCTGAACATCCGCTTCTCGATCACCTCGCGGATCTTCTCGTAGCTCGTCCAGCTGGGGTTCCGCCCGTCATGGCTCGCCCGCATCCGCAGCGCGAACTTCACGACCTCATTGCGGAAATCCTTGGGATTGGCGATGCCCGCCGGCTTTTCCGTCTTGGACAGTTCCTGGTTGATGACCTCGCGGTCCAGCAGCTGCCCGGTGTCGGGGTCCTTGAAGTCCAGGTCCTCGATCCACGCGTCGGCATAGGCGACATAGCGGTCGAACAGGTTCTGGCCGTAGTCGTTATAGGATTCGAGATAGGCCTTCTGGATCTCATTGCCGATGAATTCGGCATAGCGCGGCGCCAGCTCGCCCTTGATGAACTCCAGATATTTGGCCTCCACCTCGGCGGGGAACTGCTCCTGCCGGACCATCTGTTCCAGCACGTACATGAGGTGGACGGGATCGGCCGCGATCTCGCTGCTATCATGGTTGAAGGTCGCCGACAGCGCCTTGAAGGCGAAGCGGGTCGACGTTCCCGCCATCCCCTCGTCCACGCCCGCGGCATCGCGATATTCCTGCATGCTCTTGGCGCGCGGATCGATCTCCCGCAGCATTTCCCCATCATAGACGCGTAGCTTGGAATAGAGGTTGCTGTTCTCATGCTCGCGCAGCCGCGTCAGCACCGAAAAGCGCGCCAGCATGTCCAACGTGCCGGGCGCACAGGGCGCCTTGTTCAGGTCGGATTCGCGCAGCAGCTTTTCATAGACTTGCCGTTCTTCGGTCGCCTGCAGCGAATAGGGCACCTTGATGACGTAGATGCGGTCAATGAAAGCTTCGTTATTCTTGTTGTTCTTGAAGTTCGACCATTCCGATTCATTGCTATGCGCCATGATGATGCCGTTAAAGGGTATCGCGCCGATATTCTCGGTCCCGATATAATTACCCTCCTGCGTCGCCGTCAGCAGCGGGTGCAGCATCTTGATCGGCGCCTTGAACATCTCGACGAACTCGAGCATGCCCTGGTTCGCGCGGTTCAATCCGCCCGAATAGCTGTAGGCGTCGGGATCATTCTGCGACAGCATCTCCAGCTTGCGGATGTCGACCTTGCCGACCAGCGAACTGATGTCCTGATTGTTCTCGTCGCCCGGCTCTGTCTTGGCGATGGCAATCTGCCGCATGCGCGAAGGCATCAGGCGGACGACCTTGAACTGGGTTATGTCGCCGCCGAATTCATCCAGCCGCTTGCGCGCCCAGGGGCTGATCATGCCGGTCAGCCGCCGGCGCGGGATGCCATAATTATCCTCTATGATGGGCCCATGCGTTTCCGCGTCGAACAGGGCGAGCGGACTTTCGAAGATCGGGCTTATCTCGTCCCCTGCCTTCAGCGCATAGATCGGGTGCGTTTCCATCAGCGCCTTGAGCCGTTCGGCGAGCGAGGATTTGCCCCCGCCGACCGGGCCAAGCAGGTAAAGGATTTGTTTGCGCTCCTCCAGCCCCTGGCTGGCGTGGCGCAGGAAGCTGACGATATGTTCGATCGTCCCTTCCATGCCGTAGAAATTGGTGAAGCTCTTGTAGCGCCGGATGGTGCGGTTCATGAAGATCCGGCCCAGTCGCGCATCGCGGGAGGTATCTATTATCTCCGGCTCACCAATCGCCGCCAGCAGGCGTTCCGGCGCGGACGCGTGCATGAGCGGATCATTGCGACATCCAAGCAGATAATCTTCGATTGACATGTCGGCTTGACGCCGTTCGTCAAAATTCCGCGTGAAGCTTGTAAACAGATCGTTTTTCGTCACTGACGACTCCCGCCGCAGTAGCCATGACACGAATATAATACGCGCGAGCCTGCAAAAACAGGCCCTTGAGACCGGACAACTGCAAATATTTATTCCTGCACATCTGAACAGTTCGCAATAAGGCTAAGGCGAGGCGGGACAATTCCCGGTCAGACGCCCTGCACAGGCGTGCTCCGCCGCAGCTCAGCGCCGATCGGATTCACAAAACACAGGCCCCATCCTTGCTGCCGCCAGAAAACCTGTTCGGGTCAGGGCTTCTTGCCGCCCCCGTTGCTGTTTCCACCGCCATTACTATTACCCCCGCCGTTGCTGTTGCCGCCGGTGGAGGTGCTGCTGGTGGTTGTCGTGCCGCCCGTGCTCGAACTGCTGGTCGTCGAAGTGCCGCCCGTACTTGAGGTGCTGCTGGTGGAACTCCCGCCCGTGCTGGAGGTGCTGCCGCCGCCGCTGCTTGACGATGTCGAGGAGGACGTCGTTCCCGCCGACGAGGCGAACAGCGCGGCCTGATTGTTCATGGCGGTTCCGGCCGCCGTGCCCAGCAGCCAGGTCGCCAACACCATGGCACCGCCCATGATCGCAAACAGCAGCGCATATTCCGCCGCCGCCGCGCCGGACCGATCGCCAGGCAGGTTCAATAAAGAGGCTTTGATGCAGGCCATGATGTGTCTCCCCCGTCGCCGACGCGCTCAAAAAGCGCGCGGCACCCACACCCGCCATTCGATATATAGCGGAAATCGGATTAGCCGGGAACGGCAAAAAGGGATATACAGCGAAACAGGGTGCCGCGCGCCTCGTTGCCGGCGGCCGCCGAGACGATGGAGGGTGCGATGACATCCATTTTGCTGCACATCCACGACGACAAGGGCATGGAAAGCCGGTTGCAGGCGGCCTGTGACATCGCGCGCGCGGCCGATGCTCACATGCATTGCGTGCAGGTCACGTCGATACCGGCTCTTGTGGCGGCGGATCCTTACGGCGGCGCCTCCATGGCCCCGGCGATGATGGCGGAACTGCACGACATCGATGAGCGGCTGCGCGCGCGCCTGGAACAAAGGCTCGCCCGTGAAGGGGTAAGCTGGGACTGGCGGCAGATCGATGGCGACATGGTGCGCGGACTGCTGGCCGGTTCGGCGCTCAGCGATCTGCTGGTGGTGACACTGCCATCGGGGCCAAGGCACGAGATGAGCGACCCGCTTCACCTGGCCGCCGATCTTGCCCTGGCGGGCCGTATCCCGGTGCTGGCCGTGCCGCAGGACGCGCGCGGGATGCTGGTCACCGGGCGCGCCGTCGTCGCCTGGGACGGATCGCAGGAAGCCTCCGCCGCGTTGCGGCTTGCCATGCCCCTGCTGAAATTGGCCGAAGAGGTGCATGTCGTTACGGTCGAGGAGGCGGGCAAATATCCTTTCCCCGCCACCGACGCGCCGGAATATCTCGCGCGCCACGGCATCAAGTCGCAATTCCATACCTGGCCCAGGGACGGCCGCACGACGGAAGTCGCCCTCAGGGCGGCGCTGGGCGTGCTGAAGCCGGACTGGATGGCGATGGGCGCGTTCGGCCACAGCCGGCTGCGCGAAATAGTGTTCGGCGGGGTCACGCGCACCATGCTGCGCGAGGTTCATGTCCCGCTGCTGCTGGCGCATTAGGGCGCGCGGGTCGGCGGCACTGGCTAATCAAATATCACCATTCTGAACCTTCCGCTCAACCTTTGCCCCCGATCCTTCGACCGGACCGCCGCAACAATGGTTAACGCCGCCGCTTGGCCTCCGCCGATCACCACCAATCCGGTTCCATCTCGGATGCACCTGCCCCCGCGAAATAGTTAGATTCCCGGCAGTTACAGGGGTGCGGACCTTTGCGTGTACGCAAGGCTGCGGGGGAATTGGCGATGCGGTTGGGACTGAAGGCCAGGATCATGATGGGCGCGGGTACGCTGCTGGCTCTGCTCTTCCTGCTGCTGGGCGTGCGCGAACTGCGCCGCGAGGGCGCCGCATCCCACGGCATGCCTCGGTCCGCAGCCAGGTTGCAGCAAGCCGCGCCGGTCGCTGTGCTTGCCGCCGCGTCTCGCCCGATCCGGATTGGCGAGACGATCACCGCCGACATGGTCCGCAACGCGCCCGCCGACCCCGGCCGCCATCCGACCATCGCCGTCGCCGCCGAACTGGTCGGCAAGGTCGCGACCCGGGCGATCGCGGCGGGCGAACTCATCCCGCGCGATGCCGTGGGGGGTGAGGCCAAGCTCGCCATTCGCGTGCCGGTGGGCATGCGCGCAATCAGCATCGACACCACGGCTGAGATCGCCGTCGCCGGCCTTGTGCGTCCCGGCGACCGGGTTGACGTTCAGGTCGTCTATCCCGGCGCCGACGCGATCAGCGGCGCGGGCCGCAGCCGCGCCCAGACCTTGTTGCAGACGGTGCGGGTTCTGGCCGTCGGCGAAGCCGTCCCCGGCACGCCGCCCGCGTCCGGAGCCAGCAGCGATCTGTCCGCGCCGTCCCCGCCCGCCCGCACCTTGTCGAACCCGACCGTTGCCGACTGGTCGGCATAGGCGAACAACGCCGCTTCTTTCAGCGGCGGCGCCTTGGCCGGCAGCGTCCAGCTCAACTCCACAGCACCCGCGATCGCCTGTTCGGCCGTGCGAGCGCCCAGGCGAAAGGCCATGCCCGCGCCCCGCCCGCCGAGCGAGAACCGCTCCGTCACCGGCAGCCGGTCTCTGGAATATTGCCCCCTCGCTGACAAGCGGAGCGACAATCGCCGCGACAGGCTGCGCACCGCCACGGCCTGAACGTTCGCCTTGGTGAACACGCTTTCGGAAAAGCCGGTGAAGGGCCGCGCGCCCAGCAGCTTCACCCCCCGGCTGACGACGGCGGATACGGCCTCGCCGCTTTTGCCCTGCGCGCGGGACCATGACGCAGCCAGCCGCAGTGCGCGCGATCGATAGTCGCCGAATCGGATGTCGAGGAAATAGTTGCTGCTGTCGACGCCGTCGAGCGAGGCGCTGACCGTCAGGTTCGTCTTGTTCGACCGGATCAGCGGGTGGCTTACGGTCGCCCCGGCCAGCGTCGCCTCACCCTTTATCGCCCCGTCGCGCGATCGACTGTCCACCCTTGCGACCTGGCCGATCACGCTGGTTCCGTCGCTGCCGATCGGCGTGCTGTGGCTCAGCGCATAATATTGATATCGGTCGGGGTAGAAGGGCAGATAGCCCGCCACCCGCGTGCTGTCGCCCTCGCGCAGCACCCCGTTCACCGTTACCGCCAGTTGCGCCTGCACCCCATCGACGACGTTGGCGACGCCGCTATTGTCGATGGTGACGCCGACCCGCAATTGCGTGCGCTTGACGATCAGGTCCATGACCAGCTCGCCCGGCTGGCCGCTCTGCCGCACCTGCGCGTCGACGGTCTGGCCCGGAATGTCCCGCATCAGCCCCAGGGATCGCTCCAGCACCGACTTGCGCAAGGGCGTGTCGCGCAGGATCCGCTTCATCTGCGCCTGGATCAGCCGCGTCGGCACGTTGGGGGACAGGCCGGCCAGCCGCCAGTCCTTCACGCGGCCCTCGACGACCCTGACGATCAGCTGCCCGCCAGCGGGAATCTGTGCCGGCATGGACACGGCATAAAAGGCGATGTCGCTGCGCGCATACGCATCGCTCACGGCCCGGGCGATGGTCTGGAGCGTGTCGCGCGTCAGCGGCCGGCCGATCGACGGCGCCACCGCCGCGTCCAGCACCGCCGCTGGCAGGGATGCGCCCATATAGCGCACCCGCGTCAGCAGGACGGCGGCGGGCGGATCGGCGGCCTGATCGGCGGGCAGGGCGATGCTGGCCGCGGGCGCCGGCGGGGCGGCCGGGGTGACGGGCGGCGCTATCCGCGGTTCCAGCCGGTCGGCGCGATCACGGTCGATAAGGGGCGCTGATCCCGGATCGTTGGCGCGGGTGCCGGGGAACGCCGTCTGCGCCCCCGCCGGAGAGCCCAGGGCGATCCCCAGTGGCAGCAGCAGGGCCACCGCCGCCTTCAGCCGTCTCCAAGCCCGTCCCAACGCCATCCGCCGCGCCACCCCATCAGCCAAGGACCATCCCTCGATGCATCAGGTCTAGGGCAACGGCTTCGCCAATCATGGCCAACTACGACCGGAATGGTGGAAACCCGCGCCTTTGCAACGATCGGAAGACGGAATCGGCGCCACATCGGTGCAAGAAATAACCCTGCGAAGGTCGCGCGGGGACCGGGCGTGCCGAAGTGGGCAGCGGGCAGAATTACAGATTATTTATCTTCCGGCCAACATCGCGTAGCCCGTCGTGGCGCATTCAGGGCATATGGCAGCGACTCCAGCAATCCGGCATTTCAGCAAGCGCGTGCTTCTTGCGGCATCCGCGCTGCTGCTTTCATCCGCCGCCCATGCGTCACCCGTGGGCGACCAGGCCAATGGCCTCTGGCTCAACCCGGACGGCACCGTGGCGGTGCGCACCCGCGCGTGCGGCGACATGCTGTGCGGCTGGATCGTGTGGGCGAGCGACGAGGCCCAGAATGATGCGCGGGAATCGGGCATACAGCGCCTCGTGGGCACGCAGCTGCTGGAGGATTATCGACCCGAAGGCCGGAACAGCTGGATCGGGACCGTCTACGTTCCGGACATGGGCCGGCGCTTCGCGTCCCGCATCCAGCAGACCGCGCCGCAGCGGCTGAAGATCAAGGGGTGCGTGATGGGCGGCCTGATCTGCCGCTCGCAAATGTGGACGCGCATCGAACGGACGCCCGGTGCGTAACGGCGCCGCGCCTCGACGGCTGTGGCTCTGGGCTGTCATGCTCGTCGGCGCACTGGCGATCGTCGCGGCCGCGAATCCGTCCAGTCTGTCACTGGAAAACAATGCCGTGCGCGACTTTGGCGGGCGTCGCAACGGCCCCTTGGCCGTCGCCTTCTTTTCGGGCGACATGGGCTTCCACTTCGGCATGAGCGGCGACCTCGCCGAAAGGCTGGCCGCCACGGGCCTGCCCGTCATCGGCTTCAGCTCGCCCAAATATTTCGGGCAGCATCGCAGCCGGGCGGAGGCGGGCCGCATCGTCGCCGACGGCCTGCGCCTGACGCTTGCGCGGACCGGAGCGCGAAGGGTGGTCCTGGTCGGCCAATCCTATGGCGCGGACATCGTCGCCACTGCGGCGTCCGCGTTGCCGCCGGATCTGCGCGCCCGGCTGGCGGCGGTGGCGATGGTCGTGCCCGCGCAATCGGTCTATTTCCGGGCCGATCCGCTGGGCTTCGCCTATCGCGGCACGCCCGACGCCCGACCGCTCGACACCATCGGCGAAATCGGCGCCAGGCGGCTTGTGTGCATCTACGGGCTGGAAGAGGAAGACAGCCTTTGCCCGCCGCTCGTGGCGCTGGGCGCCCATGTTGCGGGCTTGCCGGGTGGCCATTACATGCATCATGATTCCAGCCGCGTTGGCGACACGCTGCTGGCCTTGCTGCGCGCGTCCCTGCACGATGATCATGCGGCGGGAGCCGGAAAAGGGAACATGATGTGACGAACGCGCGGGCAAAGATCGCGCGGATATGCCGTCGTCTGGCGGTCCTTGTCCTGCCGCTGTTGGCGCTCATGACGCTGGCTCTGCTGACGCATTCGGCGCCCGAGTTGGCCAGCGCCGCGGATGCGGGGTCGGATGCTGCCGCGACACAGCCGGACCTCGCCTACGGCTTTCCCGTGCTGGGGCGGGTGACGGTGTTCCGGCCGACATCCGCGCCCAGGGCGCTGGTGGTTCTCCTGTCGGACGCGGCGGGCTGGACTCCCGGCGACCGCGTCTTCGCGCGGCGGCTGACGGCGGAAGGGGCGCTCGTCACGGGCATTTCGACCCCCGATTTTCTGCGGGCGCTCAGCAACCAGACGCGCTGTATCAATCCCAATTATGCCATCATCACCCTGGCGCGCGACATTCAGCACAAGCTGGATGTGCCGATGTATCTTAAGCCGGTGCTGCTGGGGCGCGGCCTGGGCGGCACGCTTGCCTATGCCACGCTGGCGGCCGGTCCGGACGGCGCCTATCGCGCCGCCATCACCAGCGGCATCCACGCCTTCCTTCCGGGGCGCGGGCACTGGTGCAAGTCGGGCGTGCTGGCGCTGAAGACGCGGCCCTATCCCCACGCCGGATGGTGGATCGCGCCCGCCGCCCATCTGCCTTCCCCCTGGATCGTCGTCACGGCCCGGGGCAGCCCGACGCTGCCTCGCGCCTTCCCCCGGCGCGTCGACGGAACCAGGATTTTGGCCCTGCCGACGCGCGCGGATCAGGACCGGCAGCTCGCCGCGCAGGTCGTGCCCTATCTGACGCCACTCCAGGCACCCGTGCCGCGCGGCGCCGCACCTCTGCCCGCCGGTCTGCCGCTCACGATCGTCGCCGATCCGGCATCGCCGCGTACCGACAGGATGGCGGTGATCTTTTCGGGCGACGGCGGCTGGGTCGGGCTGGACAAGGGCGTGGCGGGCGAATTGGCGAAGGCCGGCATCCCGGTCGTCGGAGTGGACAGCCTGTCCTATTTCTGGAGCGAGCGCACGCCCGCTGGCGCCGCCGCCGATCTGGCCGCCATTATTCGCGGCTATTCGGCCTATTGGCACCGGCCCAGGATTCTGCTGATCGGCTACAGTTTCGGCGCGGACGTTCTGCCCCATATCGTTGGTCATCTCGCCCCGCCGGTGCGGTCGCAGGTCCAGGGCATGGCCTTGCTGGGGCTCAGCGCGACGGCGGACTTTCAGTTCCATCTCGGCAGCTGGCTGAACATCGGATCGACCGGCGCCTATCCGACCGTGCCCGCCATCGCCCGCCTGCCCGGCCTGCCGATGCTGTGCGTGCGCGGCAACCGGGAATCCGACAGCGCCTGCCCGCAGATACCGCGTGGCATGGCGGCCGTCGTCACCGTGCCGGGGGGCCATCATTTTGATCGTAACGCGCCGCTGCTGGTGCGGCAGATCCTGACGCGGCTGCCGCGATGACGGGGCGGACGCGCCGAACCCGTGTATTTTCAACCCTGCGCGGAACCCTGCCGAACTGAGGTATCCGCGCCGCTCTGTCGTCAATTCCCGTGATCGGTTGGGGAAGACATGCCATGCGTACTCTGGGCCTTGTGATCTTTCTCGCCCTTGCAGCGATGACATTGGTGGCGTCGTCGCGCGTCGTTCTGCCACCCCCTGCCTTTGCCGATCGCGCGGCCCCACCCTTCACGAGTCGCGTGTCGATCATGACCTACAATATTCATGGCCTGCCCTGGCCGGTGGCGCTGGGCAGGGACGCGGATTTCGCCCGCATCGCGGCGCGGCTCGCGGCCTTGCGGCGGCAGGGGGACAGCCCCAACATCGTCGTGCTGCAGGAAGCGTTCACGACGCAAGCGCGATCCATCGGTCGCAATGCGGGATATCGCTATGTCGTTGACGGCCCGTCCGACATGATGACCAGTCCACTGCTCCCGTCAGCGGCGGATCGTCGGTATGCCGCCGCGGATTCCTGGCTGAAGGGCGAAGGTCTGCCGAAATTTGTCGGCAGCGGATTGCAGATCCTGTCCGACTATCCCGTCGTCGACACGCGTCGGATGGTGTTTCCCGACTTCGCCTGTGCCGGCTATGATTGCCTCGCCAACAAGGGCGCGATGCTCGCACGGATACGGCTTCCCGGTCAGGACCGCCCGGTGGACATAGTGACGCTGCACCTCAACAGCGGCGGCGCGTCGGGCGTCGCCAATGCGCGGTCGAACCGGGCCTATCAGCTGCAGATCGCCTGCCTCGCCGCGTTCATCCGGGCCAATCACGATCCGCGCAACGCCTTGTTCGTGGCCGGCGACTTCAATCGCGGCGGCGACACGACGCGGATCGCCGCGCTGGACAGCACCTATCCGCATTGGGTGTCCCATGAGCCGATTGCCGATGCCTATGATGTCGCCGAATCGGAAGGCCTGCCGCTTTCGCCCGACGCGCTTCTGTCGCGACGACGCGCACGCGATCGGCTCTTCTTCGCGGCGGGGGACGACATTGGGTTCGTGCTGCGACGCATCGACGCCACCTTCGGCCATTCCCCTGCCGGAACCATGCTGTCCGATCATGTCGGCTACGCTGCGACTTTCTCGGCGGTCGAACCAGCGCGCGCGCCCCACCTCGCCATCGCGCGCGCGGCGCTGCGGCCCTGTGCCGGCGTCAAAACATGCGCCGGGGCTGCGGCCTGAGGCGCATCGTGACAGCGCGCGCGAGCGCCCCATAACGCTAACAGTCGGACCCGGCGCAACCAAAGTGACGCCAAAGCTTCGTCATGGCGCAACATTGACCCCTTAGGCGACCCCGCGAACCCTCCGGTTTAAGGCGGGCCAAATCCACAAGGGGATCCATATCACGTCACTCCAGCGCCTCTGGCTGGCAACCACTGCCTGTGCCATCGTTCTTCTCGCACCGACGACTGCCTTCGCCGCCGACGCAGGGGCCCCGGCCGACGCGAACGCCAGCGAAAGCCTGCCGGAAATTCTCGTGACCGCGCAAAAGCGGCCCGAAAACATGCAGGAAACGCCCATTTCCATTTCGGTGATGCGCAATGACGACCTGACCAACCGCCATGTCACCTCGCTGGTGGATTTGGGCGACGGCGCCATCCCGTCACTGAAGATCGCGCCCTTCTATTCGCGCAATTCCGCGCTGATCGTGAATATTCGCGGCATTGGCGTTCTGTCCGACGGTAACCAGCCCGCCCGTGACCAGGGCGTCGGCGTCTATGTCGACGGCGTCTATCTCGGCCGCGCCCAGGGACTCGGCACGGCCTTGTTCGACATTGAGAATATCGAAGTGCTCAAGGGGCCGCAGGGCACGCTGTTCGGCCGCAACACCGAAGGCGGCGCGGTCAATATCGTCACCAAGAAGCCGTCCGGCGAATTCCATGTAAACGGCACTGCGGGCATCGGCAATTTCGGCAGTCATAAGGGCGAGGTGCATATCGACCTGCCGGCCTTTAACAACATCGCTGTAAAGCTCGATGCGGTCGTCGCCCATCGCGATCCGCTGGTGAAGAATCCGCTCTCGGGCGCCGACGGCTTCAACCAATATGACAAGCGCGGCTTCCACGCCGCAGCGCTGTGGAAGCCGACCGACAGCTTCAGCGCCGATTACAGCTTCGACATTTCGAAGGATGAATCGACCTCGCTCTACCTCAACCTCGTGGCGCCGGGCACCAACAAGCAGGCGGCGGTCGCCACCATCCAGCCAGGCCGCGTGCGCACCGCCAATGTTGGCGTGCCCCAGCAGCCGAGCATCGGCAATGTCCAGGGCCATCGCCTCACGCTCGAATATGACATGTCGCCCGAACTGACGCTCAAATCGATCAGTTCCTACCGCAAGCTGCGCCAGAGCCAGTTCGACAATGGGTCGGCCGCGACATCCATGTCGAACGCGAGCGGCGTTTTCACCGGCGTCGCCTTCGCCCGCTACAGCCTCGCCCAGTTCAGGCAGAACCAGTGGAGCCAGGAGTTCGAGGCGATCGGCGATATCGGCCGGGTGAAGTTCGTCGCCGGCGCGCTCTATTATCGCGAACATGTCGCCGACAATGCCCAGGCGTTCAACACCAACACCTTCACCAACGCGGACGGATCGGCCTACACCGTCGCATTTCTGGACCTCGCCACCCAGCGTATTGACCGCGCCAGCCATGTGACGACGAAAAGCGTGGGCGCGTTCGGCCAGGCCACCTGGACGCCGGACCTGTTCGACGACGCCTTGCATGTCACCGGCGGCCTGCGGTGGACGAGGGACAGCAAGCATGGCGATCTGACGATCGTCAACGGCCTACCGCCCATCAATCGCAACGGCATTTCGGGCGAGATCCCGCTCGACGCGAGCTGGTCGCGGCTCGACCCGATGGTCAACCTCGCCATCGACGTGACGAAAGACGTTCATGTCTATGGCAAATGGAGCACCGGCTATAAATCGGGCGGCGCTAACTCGCGTTCGCAAAATTATGATCCGTTCAATCCCGAATCCGTATCGATCTTCGAAATCGGCGCCAAGACCGAGTTTTTTGACCACCACGCCCGCTTCAACATCGCCGCCTATGCGGGTGACTACAAGAATATCCAGGTCGACTTCAGCCGCCCCTATGAAGTGCCGAACCAGCCTCGCGGCACCCGCACGACCACCTCGACTATCAACGCGCCGGGCAAGGGCGGCGTGCACGGCGTCGAAGCGGAACTGACGGTCAATCCGCTGACGGGCCTCACCCTGTCGGGTTCCTATTCCTACCAATATGTCCGCATCCCGGCGACGGCGAACCCTTATCCGAACGCGGCCGGGGTCATCAATCCCATCGCGGTGCCGATCTACCAGACCTATACGCCCAAATATTCGGCCAGCGGCGCGATTGACTATGAACTGCCCTTCAACGGCTTCATCATTCGGGCGCATCTCGACGGCAATTATGACAACGGCTTCTATGTCAACGCCACCGACCCGGTCTATGTTGCGCCGGGCAGCGCATCGAACATCTACCAGCCCAAGGGGGAAAGGTCGTTCATCGTCAACAGCCGTGTCGCGCTTGGCGATATCGCGCTCAACAATTCGGGCGCGATGCTGAGCATCGCCTTCTGGACGCGTAACCTGTTCAACGAACAGCATCTTTTCTACAAGGCGCTCAGCCCGCAATCGGGCCTCAACGGCTTTTTCAACGAACCGCGCACGTTCGGCGGCGAACTGAACATCCGTTTCTGACCTGATGGGGAGCCACCGGCGGGTGACCGCGTGGCTCCCCATTTCCCTCCTTCCGGCATTACCGTATCAAGGACAGCCATGACCCGCCTGACCATCCTTCCCCTCCTGACCGGCCTGCTCGCCAGCGCGTCGACCGCAGGCACGATCAACATGCCGGCGGTGACTCGCCAGACACCCACGCAGCTGACCGTCAGCTGGTCCGATCCCGATCCGGTCGACATCCTCCTCTCCGACAATCCCGCGGCCCGGCCCGACGAGATGAAGCTGATCGCGAAGGCGGATCGGGACGGTCAGGAAAATGTGCAGGTCGCGCCGGACGAGCGCGCCTATTTCCTCCTGCGCGACAGCAAGTCAGGCGGCACGGTGCGCATCGCCGAACGGCTGCTGCCGTTGCAGCAGGGATCAAATTTCCGCGACATCGGCGGCTATCCGGCGGCCGGGGGCAAGCATGTGCGCTGGGGGCTCATCTATCGTTCGGGTGGGCAGCCGATGCTGACGGACGCCGACCTCACCCAGGTCCGCGCGCTGCAACTGGCGCATCTTGTCGACCTGCGGTCGGATGAGGAGCGCGTGCTGGCGCCCACCCGCATCGACGGCGTGCCCTATCAGGCGATCGGCTATTCGATGGCCAGCCTGATGACCGGCGCGGCCCCAGCCAATGGCGAAGGCGTGTAGCGGAAACTGCCCCACACCCTCGCCCCGCATCTGAAGCTGGTCTTCAAGGATCTGCTCTCAGGCGACGGCGCGATCGCCTATAATTGTTCCGCCGGGCAGGACCGCACCGGCTTCGTCACCGCGATGATCCTGTCGGCTCTGGGCGTTCCGCGCGACGTCATCCTGGCGGATTATCACCTGTCGACCAGGTTGCGCCGCCCGGAATGGGAAATGCCCCGGATCGACGCCGCGGCGCATGCCAATAATCCCGTCGCGCTGATGTTCGCGAAATTCCAGCAAAACCCCGCGACCGCCACGCCGCAACCGCTCAAGACCGCCGACGGTACGGCCTTCCTGGCCTTTGCCTTTGACGAGATCGAACGGAATTGGGGATCGGTCGACAGCTATCTCGTGCAGGAAGCCGGCGTCTCGAAGCTCGACCTCGCCGCGCTCCGGGCACGCTATCTCGAATAGAGCGCCGCCGGGGCGCTCAGGACTCGACCAGCCGCTTGAGCGCCCGAAGGTCGCGATTGACCCACTTGATGTCGGCCGCGAAGCGGTCCTCATCCATGTCGGGCTGGCGGAAAAGGGTGAGCATTACTTCCGCCCCCTCGCCATTCTGCACGACGCGCAGCGGAACATGCACCTGTCCTCCCTCGCCCAGATCGACATGATGGTCCATCACGCCATAGGGATTGTGCGGCGTGAAGCGGATGCGGATCGGGCCATCCGGTCCGTCCGCCAGCCAATGCTCGCCATCCTGTCGCAGGTCGGACTCCGCCAGGCCCGACGCCCAGCGGGGGAAAAAGGCCGGCGCCCAGATCATCTCATACAGGCTGCGCCACGCCATATTGATCGACACGCTGAAGGTGCGCGCAGGCAACATATTGATACTCCACTTATATTCAGGTCTTTGTTAATCTGTTCCAACCGACTCCATAACAGATGTTCGCAACCCGCGAGCCTCGTTAACATTCCGGAAAGCAGGATATGCGATTAACCGGGCTTATGCAGGCCAATGCGATCATAGAGCAGCAACCCCACTCCGATGACCGGCGCGACGACGCCCGCTGGCGCATCCGGCTGGAAGTCTCCGGCTCGCTGGGCGACGATCAGGCCAATGTCGTCATCCACGACATCTCCACCGCCGGGATGCTCATCGAAACCAATTGCGATCTGGCCGTCGGCCAGTCGATCGCCGTGGCGCTGCCGCAGGCGGATGCCGTCGCGGCCCGGATCGTCTGGCGCAACGAACCGCTTTTCGGCTGCCGCTTCGATCAACCGCTGCCGCAGGCGGCGGTCAGCGCCGTCAGGCTCCGCAGTCCCATCGCCGACGCCCCGGCTTCCGCCCAGCCGACAGCCCTTGCCGGGACGCCCGAAAAGGCGCCCGAACCCTTGTCGGAGCGCCTCCGGCGGCTACGGCGCGAACGGGGCATGACCCGCACCGCCCTGTCCGATCGCACCGGCATCAGCAAGACGACGCTTTGGGCCTGGGAAACGGGCAAGAGCATGCCGCGCCACACCAACATCCTTGTGCTTTCCAAGATCTTCGGACTGACCGACCAGCAATTGCTGATGGGCGAAGACCGCGCGCCCGCGCACCTGCACCCGGATACGGGGCCGGAAAGCGGCGCCCGGACGCTGTCCACCCTGGTGGATCAGGCAAAGGACGCCATCGCCCGCGCCGCCGGCACCGATCGGTCGAACGTCCATATCCGCATCGATTTCTGACGCCCGGCCCATGGCGCGCCGCTGCGCTACGGGCCTATGCCCAAAGACATAATCCCGAATAGTTCGCCATCCGCAGCGGGGCGGGCCGGCCGCTGGACCCCGGCAATCCGGCCCTTCTGGGCGGTCGCGTGACCGCGCCTTGCGTCCTCCACCACTTTCTGGGGTGGCAGGTCGGGCGATTGATCCATGTTTCTTCCGCTCGGCTGCCAGCCTGCATATCGTGCCTGTCCAACGATTCGCAGGAGAGGTTATGGCAACGATGTCGAACGACGCGGATTTCTGCCTGAACCGGTCGAAAGAAGAGACGCGCAAGGCCGCCGAAGCGATGTGCCGGGGCGATCAGCCGGACGCCATCTATATCCATCGGGAATTGGCCCTTCGCTATCATGCCCGCGCGATGGCGGCCATGCGTCCTCCTTCCATCATGCATTGATCGCGCGGGGTCAGCGCCGCCCGCCTCAGGCGAAGCGGGCGAGCAACTGGTCGAGCAATGGCCGCAGACGCCTGATCTCGTCACGGTGCGCCGCCGACAGGCGGGCCAGCAGGTCCAGCGCGCGCGGCGTCAGTTGCAATTGCGCCCGACGTCGGTCAGCGTCAGTCGATCCTCGCGTCACCAGCCCCAGCTTTTCCAGTCGGTCGACCAACCCCGTCGCACTGTGCGGCTTCAGCAGCAACCGCTTGGCGACAAAGCCGACCGTGGCCTCCTCGACACTCGCGGCCCGTAGCGCCAGCAAAGCCTGATGCTGTTGCGGGGTCAGGCCCACCTCCGCCGCCCTTTCGTCGCTGAACGCCTGGAACTGGCGGAGCGCGAACCGAAACTCAGCCAGCGCGAAATAATCCGCGTCGTTTAGCGCCCTGTTGTCCCCGCTCATCCGCGCCTTCTGCTTGATATATGTCGCTATACGACATAATTGCCCGTCGTGATCCAACAAGAGAGGGATTTGCATGATTCGGGAAGCCTCCGCTTCCGCTGAAGCAACGGTGCTTGGCGATCATAGTGCTGACCGGCGCATGGTCCTTCTGGCGGCAATGGCGCTCGTCGTGGGTGCCGGCGGCGCGCTGGGCGCATGGATGCTGCTGAAACTGATCGCGCTGGCGACCAACTTGTTCTGGCAGGGTCGCCTGTCCGCCGCCGATAGCGACATTGCCGCGCACGCCTTTGGTCCGGCTGTCATCCTCATCCCTCTGGTAGGCAGCTTGATGGTCGGCCTGATGGCGCGCTTCGGGTCGGACAAGATCCGTGGCCACGGCATCCCCGAAGCGATCGAGACGATCCTGTTCGGCGAAAGCCGTTTGTCGCTTAAGGTCGCCATCCTCAAGCCCCTGTCCTCCGCAGTCTCGATCGGCAGCGGCGGGCCGTTCGGGGCGGAAGGTCCGATCATCATGACTGGCGGGGCGATCGGGTCTCTCTTTGCCCAATGTTTTCACCTGACCGCCGCCGAGCGCAAGACACTGCTCGTCGCGGGGGCCGCTGCCGGCATGGTCGCGATCTTCGGCACGCCGCTGGCCGCGATCCTGCTCGCGCTCGAAGTGCTGCTGTTCGAATGGAAACCGCGCAGCTTCGTGCCCGTGGTGCTGGCGGTGCTCGTCTCCTTCGCGCTGCGTCCGTGGCTGATCGGTGTCGGCCCGATGTTCGCCGCGCAGCTGCCGATCCCCGGCGGCATCGGGCCTGTCGCCGCCGCGCTCGCCCTGGGCCTGCTGGTGGGTCTGGAAGCGGCGCTGCTCTCGGGCGCGCTCTATCGGATCGAGGATAGCTTCCATCGCTTGCCCATCCACTGGATGTGGTGGCCGGCGCTGGGGTCGATAATCGTGGGTCTCGGCGGCCTTGTCGACCCGCATGTGCTGGGGGCGGGCTATGCCAATATCCACGCCCTGCTGGGCGACAGCCTCGCCATGCGCGCCATCGTCACGCTGCTGCTGGTGAAGGCTCTCGTCTGGCTGGTCGCGCTGGGGTCGGGCACATCGGGCGGCGTCCTCGCGCCGCTGCTGATCCTGGGTGGCGCACTGGGCTGCCTCGCCGGCCACTATCTCCCGGGCGATCCAGGCTTCTGGGCGATGATCGGCATGGCCTCGATCATGAGCGGGGCGATGCGCGCACCGCTCACCGGCGCGCTCTTCGCTGCCGAACTGACCGGCGATTTCCAGGCACTGCCCCTTTGCCTTGCCGGCGCGGTGAGCGCCTATGGCGTCAGCGTACTGCTGATGCGGCGGTCGATCCTGACGGAAAAGATCGCCCGGCGCGGCCGCCACATCTTCCAGGAATATAGCGTCGACGCGCTCGACCTGTTGCAGGTGAGCGACCTGATGAGTCTGGATCCACAGACGCTTCCCGGCAGCATGACGATGGGCGAGGTCGTCGACTTTTTCGCGGGCGAAGCCCGGCACCGAAGCTATCCCGTGGTCGACGACGAGGGATGCCTGCTGGGCCTCGTGTCGCGCAGTGATGCCCTGCGCTCGAGGGTGGAAGGCGTGGACCGCACCGCGTCGCTCGCAGAAAACCTGTCGGATGCGTCCCAGCCGGTCGCCTTTCCTGAAAACCCCGCAGGCACTGTGGCCGATCTGATCGTGCAATCGGGGATCGGGCGCATACCCATCGTGGATCGGCGCAGCCGCAAGGTCGTCGGCATCCTGACGCGTCAGGATCTGTTGACGGCCCGGCGCAAGGTTCGCAGCGGCGAAACCGAGCGGACTCGCCCCATCACCTTGCGCGGCACCGCCACTACCGCCTTGTGATATGCATTCATCCCCAGCCGATACGCGCGGGGTCAGCTTGGCCGGACGATATCCGGCCCCAGGTTGCGCAGCACGTCTTGCGCGTCGAAGGCGCGCACCTCGTTAACCGGCTTGCGCCCCCTGCCCATCACGATCTCCGCGGTTGCCTCGTACCGATCGACAGTGCGGACATCGATCGTGCTGTCCCAGAAGGGATCGCCCCAGAAGGGGTCCCATGTCCGCCAGCCGAACCCCCGGCCGTAATAGCGCCACGAAGGCCCCCAATAGCCGTAGACGCCGGGACTGAAGGGCCGGTCGACATAGGTGCTGCTGTGCCGCTCCGTGCCGCGATCGGCCATCACGAACCAGTCATAGCCCCTGTCCCGCGTGAGTTCGGCGGCGCGGTACAGCAGATAGCGTTCCACCGTCTCACGCGACGTCATGCTGTTGCCGGAAAATGCGACGCGGAACCGGTTCGCCTCGACCTGCTGCTCGCTATAGCCGCCGGTCGCGCTGCCGCGCTCGTTCAGCGGCTGATACGGGGTCGCTGTCGTACACGCCGCCAGCCCCAGCAGACAGGCCGGGACCAACATCCATCCTCTACCCTTCGCCATTTCAGATCTCCATCCAGGGGAAAGCGTAACCAGCGCGCTTTCGACGATGGGAAAACGTTTGAAGGGGCCCAAGCGATCCCGCCATCCAGGCAGTTAAGGCGGTGATGGCGGGGATGGCGCCAGGCGGCGGCCCCGGCCGGTCAGTCAGCCCTCCTTAGGCCCGAACGGCCGTTCCTCGCGCCGCTCCGCCGTGGAATGATGGTCTATCGCCATGCGGATGCGGTCGGCCAGTTCCTCACGCCGATAGGGCTTGCCGATGACGTCCAGTTTCGATCCGCGCGGAATGTCCGCGACAAGATCCTCGTTATAGCCGGTCGTCATCAGGACCGGCGTGTCGGGATGGGTCTGGCGAAACCGTTCCACCAGTTCCAGCCCGTTCATGCCCCCCGGCATCACGATGTCGGTCAGCAGCAGGTCGATGCTGTGATGCGGCAGCGTCGCCAGCGCCTCCTCGCCGCTTGCCGCGGCGACCACCGTATAGCACAGCGCCGCGAGCTGTTCCTGCGCCAGCGTACGGACATCATCGCTGTCCTCGACCAGCAGGATGGTTTCTGACCCGCCCGTGGCGGACCCCGGCCGGGACGCCGCCACGGGTCTTTCGGGCGCCCGGTCTTCCGCCGTGGCGACGGGAAAGATCAGCCGCACCGTCGTCCCTTCGCCGGGCGCCGAATCGATGTCCAGCCTGCCGAGCGACTGCTGGACGAAGCCATGCACCATCGCCAGCCCCAGGCCGGTGCCCTTTTCCTGGCCCTTGGTCGTGAAAAAGGGTTCGGTCGCGCGCTGGCGCACATCCTCGCTCATGCCCTCGCCCTGGTCCTCGATGCTCAGCACGACATAGTCGCCCTCCGGCAGATGATAGGCGGCGGCATTGCCGTTGAGCTTCCACAACTGCGTCGCGATCGTCACCGTGCCGCCCCTGGGCATGGCGTCGCGGGCGTTGAGCAGGACGTTCAGCAACGCCATTTCCAGGTGGGTGGGGTCGATGCTCACCGGCGGCAAACGCCTTTCCAGCGCCGTCACCAGCCGGACCTGCGCACCGACCGTATTGTCGATCAGATCGCCGAATTCGTGAATCAGGTCGTTCAGGTCCACCCGCCGGGGTTCCAGCCGCGTCTTGCGCGCGAACGCCAGCAACTGGCGCGTCAGCTTCGCGCCCCTGTCGGTCGCGCGGGCGGAATTGTCGAGCAACCGCCGCTGCCGCTCGTCAATGTCGGTGCTCAACAGGATATCGAGATTGCCCGCGATCACCTGCAGCAGATTGTTGAAGTCATGCGCCAGCCCGGCGGTCAGCTGGCCGATCGCTTCCATCTTCTGCGCCTGCCGGAACGCCTGTTCGGACGCGCGCCGCCGGCTGACGTCCAGCTGGCTGGCGAAGAAATAGATGAGCTCGCCATCCTCGGCATGGACCGGCGCAATGAACACTGCGTTCCAGAAAGGCGACCCGTCCCGGCGGTAGTTCAGCAGTTCGAGTGAGATCGCCTCCCGCCGCGCGACCGCCTCGCGCAATTCCCTTACCGACGACGGGTCGGTATCGGGACCCTGGAGGAAGCGGCAGTTGCGGCCGATAACCTCTTCCTCCTCATAGCCGGTCAGGTCCAGGAACGCCTTGTTGGCGAAGGCGATCGGATTGTCCGGCTGGCGCGGATCGGTGATGATCATCGGCATCCGCGTCATCTGCAACGCCGCGAAGAATACCGTGCCGCGCTGTTCCAGCCCCGGTTGCGCGACAGTGGAATTCTTCCAGTGATGGCGCGCTGCGCCCCCGGTCGGCAAATAGCTGGTCGTGTCCCTGATTTCTCCCGCCGCCGGTTCGCCCGTCGCTTCTCCGTTCATGGCCTGCGCGTCGCTATTCTTGTCGTGCTCCACCGATCACCTCTTACAGATCGAACCGGACTATAATTCCCGGCACGCCCCCCGGTTTCAACGCGCACGCGTTTCATCGCCGCCGCCGCTTTTTTTGAAGAGGGCGTCATGATTTTCCGGTCCGATCAGACCGTCACGATTTGTCGATTGCCCCTGTCAGTCTTCGGTTCGCAAGCCGGCCAGGCTGGACCGGGATGTGCGGGGTCGCATCCCGCGTCCCGGTCCGGCACATGGGCCAGCCGCCGGCGCTATACCCTGCGCCCGGTCACCAGCTGATAGATCAGCACGATCACCGCCAACACCAGCAGCAGGTGAATGAGGGCGCCGCCGACCGGCACGACGAACGCGCCGAGCACCCACAGGACGAGGAGGATAAGCAATACGGTCCACAACATGACACTCTCCCGATTATGTTACGCGGATCAAACGGTTCAGCGTGCCTCCCGGTTCCTCACGGCAGTCCCTCATGCGCGGCGGCGCGGCGGCCACCCGCGTCCCCCATCGGCGTTTCCATGAAGTCATGCCCGCCCTGCGCAGATCGGCGCCCCCACGGGTCAGTCCGCGCCGCGAAGCCCCGGCATCTTCACCGTCACCCGCAGGCCCGGCGCCGCATCGCCGAGCGTGATCGTCCCGCCATGCAGCCGGGCGATCGACGCCACCAGCGGCAGGCCAAAACCGTGCCCCTTGGGGTCCCCCCCGCCCCCCAGCCGCCCGAAGCGGTCCAGCGCCCGCGCGCGGTCCGCCTCGGCGATGCCGGGTCCGTCGTCCGCCACGGTCAGCACCGCCGCGCCGTCCTCATCCGGCGTCACGGCTACCCGGATGGTGGTGCCGGCGGGGGTATGACGCACCGCATTTTCCACCAGGTTGACGACCATCTGCGACAACAATCGGGCGTCGCCGCGCAGCTGCACCGGCGTCAACGTCAGCCCGTCGATCCGGTGTCCCCCTTCCTCGACCACCGCGTCCAGCGCCTCAACGCACTCCCCGGCCAACGCGGCCAGGTCCAATGTGGTGAAATCCTCCCGCCGCGCGCCGCTATCGACCTCGGCGATCCGCAGCAGCGCGGTGAACAGGCGTATCAGCCTGTCCGCCTCGGTCTGCGCGTCCTCGATCGGGCCGCGCACCGGCTCTGCCGCCGGATCATGGGCGATCAGGCTCAACTGGTTGCGAAGCCGCGCCAGCGGGGTGCGCAATTCATGCGCGACCCCATTGGTGACATTGCGAATTTCCTCCATCAACTCGTTGACCCGCGCCAGCATCCGGTTGACCCCTTCGGCCTGCAGGTCGAACGCGCTGCCCGATCCGTCCACCGGCACCCGCCGCGTCATGTCTCCCTCGGCGATCGCGTCCACCGTGCGCCGCACGGCGAGGATCCGCCGCCGCACGATCAGCGTGAAGGTCATGGCCGCCGCCAGCGCCACCGCGATGATGGAGCCGAACCCCCATATGTAGATGCGCTTACGGGCCGCGTCATAATCGTCGAACGGCTCGGGCTCGGCGATCACCGCCAGCCGCAGCCCGTCGCCCAGGTCGCGCACCAGCACCCGGCCGCGCGACAGCCCCTTGATCCGGTCGGCCACGTCGATCCGCGACAGGCCGGTCGGCAAAGGCCTGCTCACGCGCACATTGCCCGCTATCTGCTGGCTGTGTTCGAACAATATATAGCCCAGGTCCGCCGTGTCGCGATCATGCGAGGCCGCCATGATGCGCTGGCCGATCACGGCGGCGGACGGGGGCTGGCCCTGCGGCGCGATCATTTCGCTCGCCCCCGCGATGCGCTGCACCACCAGCCGGTCGATCGTGCTCAGGGTCGCGAAATAGATGCCCAGCGCCGTCGCCAGCGTCGCGCCCAGGAAAAACAGCAGGAAAGCGAGCATCAGCGCCCGCAGGGATCGAAGGGGGATCATCCCCGCAGCATATAGCCGACGCCGCGAATGGTCATGATCGGATCGCTCTCGTCAAATTCGGTCAGGCGGATGCGCAGCCGCCGGATATAGGCGTCGACCAGATTGGTGGTCGGCTCGAAATCATATTTCCACACCCGCTCCAGCAGCATGGCGCGCGTGACCGTCGTCCCGGCACGGCGCGCCAGTTCGGTCAGCAGTCGGAACTCGGTCTTCTGCAGCTTGAGCGCCTTGCCGCTGCGCCAGGCGCTGTGCCGGGCCGGGCTGATGACGATCTCACCCACGCGCAGCGTTTCGTCCGACCCCTGTTCCGTCCATTGCCGCGCCCGCGTAACCGCCTGCAACCGCGCATTGAGTTCGGCCGGGTCGACCGGCTTGACGACATAGTCATCGGCGCCACACTCCAGCCCTTCGATCTTCTGCCGTGCCTGGCCCAGCGCGGTCATCATGATGACCGGCGTCAGGATATTGTGGCCGCGCAGCGTCTTGAGCAGTTCGATCCCGTCCATCATCGGCAGGATGCGGTCCAGGATGATGGCGTCGAAATGCTGGTCGGCGACCAGCTGGTTGGCGCGCCGGCCGTTGGGCGCCACGGTCGGCTCATGACCGAAATGCCGCAACTGCTCGCTCAACTGGGTGGCAAGCTCGTCATCATCCTCGACGATCAGCAGTTGCAGAGACACAGGTTTCCGTCCGAATCCGCTTGTTCAACCACGCGGCGATATGACGCTCAGGTTTCATCTCGATGACAGCGGGCGCGGCCCTTCCTCCGGTCCACCGGCGACGGCCGCCGCATCTCTCCTCAAAAGCCCGCCTTCAAATTGAATGATCCATAATTTGTCCACCGCCCTGCCCGCGCCTTGGGCGCCTCGCGCAGAAGACGGCCTTGGCCATGGCCGGGCCGCTGGCCGTCATTGCAGCAAGGACGCCGGGCCCGGGGCCGGGGCCGGGCGGGCAGACAGTGCTTCATGATATTCCTGTTTCATTGAAACATTATCGTTGATACATATGCATCATGGAATCGACAGAGGCCATTCCCTGGCTTGCTCTGCTGCACCAGCTGCCCGCAAAGCCGCCCTATCTGCGCGTCAGGATCTGGCGCCGGCTTCAGGCGATCGGCGCTGTGCCGCTCAAGAACGCGGTTCATGTCCTCCCCCGGTCGCCACAGGCGGAGGCGGCGCTGCGTGCGCTCATGGGCGACATCATCGCCAGCGGCGGCGAAGCGACGCTGATCGAGGCGCGCCTGCTCGCCGGGCAGGGCGACGGCGACGTGCGCGCCCTGTTCGACGCAGCGCGCGATGCCGATTATGCCGACATCGCCGATGCCGCCCGTTGCCTGCTCGACACCGGCCCCGCCAGCGCGGCGGAAATCGCCCGGCTGCACAAACGGCTGGAGGACGCCATGCGGCTCGATTTTTTCGCCGCGCATGGCCGGCAGGCGGCGGAGGCGGCGCTCGCGGAGCTTGACGCGCGGCGCCACGAGCATCCCGATGTCAGCCGCGCCGGGCTCGCCGACCTTCCCCCCGCGCTCGCCCTTCACGGCCGCGTCTGGGTGACGCGCAGCGGCGTCCATGTCGACCGCATCGCCTGCGCCTGGCTCATCCGCCGCTTCATCGACCCCGCCGCCCGCTTCCGCTTCGTCGACGGCCGCCATCATGATCCGGAACCGGGCGAACTGCGCTTCGACATGGCCGACGCGGAATTCACGCATGAAGGAAATCGTTGTAGTTTCGAAACGATATTGCGCCGCGTCAACCTCACCTCTGATTCCGCACTCGTTTCAATTGGTGAAATCATTCATGACTTGGACATCGCCGACCATAAATTCGGCCGCCCGGAAGCCGCTGGCCTCGGCGCCATGCTCGCCGGCATCTGCGCCTCCACCGACGACGATCTCCAGCGCATCGCCCTCGCCAGCGACGCGCTCGACCAGTTCCACGCCTTTTTCAGCCGAAAGCCCGCCCGATGACCGCCAGCGCATTGCCCCCCGCCACAGCTGACGCTTGCCCCGCCCGTCATCACGGCATCCCCCTTGGCCAGGCGACGCGCGTCTGGGCGCGCATCGCGGCGCTGAGCTTCGGCGGTCCGGCCGGCCAGATCGCTGTCATGCACCGCATCCTGGTCGAGGAAAAAAGATGGATCGGCGAGGAACGTTTCCTCCACGCGCTCAACTATTGCATGCTGCTCCCCGGTCCCGAAGCGCAGCAACTCGCCATCTATATCGGCTGGCTGCTACACAAGACCAAGGGCGGGCTGATCGCCGGCGCCCTGTTCGTCCTGCCCGGATTCCTCGCCATATTGGGCCTCAGCTATCTCTACGTCCTGCTCGGCCATGTGCCGTTGATCGAAGGGCTGTTCTTCGGCCTGAAAGCGGCCGTCCTCGCCGTGGTGGTCCAGGCGGTCGTTCGTGTCGGCGGGCGAGCGCTCAAGAACAATGTCATGCGCGGCATCGCCGCCACTGCCTTTGTCGCGATCTTCTTCCTGGGCGCGCCCTTTCCGCTGATCGTGCTGACGGCCGGGATCATCGGCTTTCTGGGCGGACGAAGCGGCATCGCGGCGTTCAGGGGTGGCGGCGGTCACAGCGGGGGCAAGGGAGCCATTGTCCATGACCGCGACACCGCGCTCGGCGAAGCGCTGCCCGATCATGCCCGACCCAATCCCGGCTGGTCGCTGCGCATCTGCGCTGTTCTCCTGTTCCTCTGGCTGGCGCCGGTGCTGACTCTGTTCCTGACGCTGGGGCCGCAGGACGTCTTCACCCGCATCGCCAGCTTCTTCAGCCAGATGGCGGTGGTCACCTTCGGCGGCGCCTACGCGGTGCTCGCCTATGTCGCGCAGCAAGCGGTCGGCACCTTCGGCTGGCTGAAGCCTGGCGAGATGCTCGATGGCCTTGGCATGGCGGAAACCACGCCCGGGCCGCTCATCATGGTGACGCAGTTCGTCGGCTTCCTCGCCGCCTTCCGCGACAGCGGCGCGCTGCCGCCACTGCTCGCCGCGACGCTGGGCGCGATCCTCACCACCTGGGTGACATTCGTGCCCTGTTTCCTGTGGATCTTCGCGGGCGCCCCCTTCATCGAGCGGCTGCGCGGCAACCAGGCGCTGTCTTCCGCGCTCACGGCGATCACCGCAGCAGTCGTGGGCGTCATCCTGAACCTCGCCATCTGGTTCGCGATCCACACGCTCTTCGCGCAGGTCCGCCCGGTCACGCGCACGCTCGACCTGCCGGTACTGGCGTCGATCAACATCCCGGCGGCGCTGCTGGCGACAGGGGCGATGATCGCCGTCTTCCGCTTCCGCGTCGGCATGTTGCCCGTGCTGGGCGGATGCGCCCTGCTCGGCGCTGCCTATATCCTGCTGGCTTAGCCAGGCGGGGAGGCGCCGCGGGACGCCGCCCGCCCCGTGCCACGCGGAACCGGTGATATGCCAAGATCGCCCCGTCCTGACATTCCATGCCATGGAAATGGCGCGGTCCGATGGCTATATCGCCCCCATCATTCCTTCCATGCCGAGCAACCATGACGACCGACAATCCCCTTCTTGCCGATCACGACCTTCCCGACTTCGCCGCCATCCACCCCGACCATGTCGTGCCCGCGATGGAACAGGCGATCGAGCGGCATCGCGCCGTCATCGAAGCGATCAGCAGCGGATCGAGCGACGATTTCGATGCCGTGGTCCTGACCGCCGAGCGCGCCGATTTCCAGCTTTCGCGCGTCTGGTCGCCGGTCGGGCATCTCGCCTCGGTCGCCGATACGCCGGAATTGCGGGAGGCGCATGCCCAGGCACTGGC
Organism: Sphingobium mellinum; assembly: GCF_037860795.1. NCBI lineage: Bacteria > Pseudomonadati > Pseudomonadota > Alphaproteobacteria > Sphingomonadales > Sphingobiaceae > Sphingobium > Sphingobium mellinum. The sequence continues at coordinate 125,350 of NZ_JBANRK010000006.1, forward strand.
GCTGATGACCGCCTATCTCATGGAAGCGGGCCAGAACCGCGCCCATCATGACGCGGTCGCCCGCGTCGCCGCCCGACCGGATTTCGCTGAACAGCCCCCGGCCCGTCGGCGCGCGGTCGAACTCGCGCTGCGCGCCTTTCGCCTTGCCGGCGTCGCGCTGGAAGGGGAGGATCGCCAGCGCTTCCTCGACATCGGCGTGGCGCTGAGCGACCTTGGCACCAAATTCGGCAATGCCGTGCTCGATGCGACCGAGGCCTGGAGCGAGCATGTCATCGACGAAGCCGCGCTTGCCGGCGTGCCCGACAGCGACAAGGCGATCCTTGCCGCCTACGCGCAGGAAAAGGGGCTGGACGGCTGGCTTATCACCCTGCGGCAGCCGAGCGTGCTGGCGATACTGCTCCATGCGGAAGACCGCGCCCTGCGCCAGCGCGTCTATCGGGCGAACAGCACCCGGGCCTCGGATCAGGCCGAAGAGCCGGCGCATGACAATAGCGAGCGGATCGACCGCATCATGGCCCTGCGGCACGAAGCCGCGCAGATATTGGGCTTTGCCGATTCCGCCGCGCATTCGCTGGAAACCAAGATGGCCGCCGACGCCGACGAGGCGCTGGCGTTCCTTGCCGACCTTGCCCGTCGCGCCCGCCCGATCGCGGAGCGCGAACTGGACGAGGCGCGCGCCTTCGCGGCGGCCCGACTGGGGATCGAGGACATCGAGCCGTGGGACCTGTTCTATGTCGCCGAAGCGATGCGCCGCACGCTGCACGGTGTCGACCAGGAAGCGCTGAAGCCCTACTTCCCCCTCCCCCGCGTCCTTGCCGGGACGCAGGCCCTGATCGAGCGGCTGTTCGACGTGCGCCTGGTCGCGCGCGAGGCCGTGTCCAGCTGGCATCCCGACGTGATCTTCTATGACGTGCTGGATGCCGGCGGCGCGATCGTCGCGGGCGTCTATCTCGACCTGTTCGCCCGCGCGGGCAAGCGCGGCGGCGCGTGGATGGATGTATGCCGCGCCCGCTTCCGCGATGCCGACCGGCTGCATGTTCCGGTCGCCTATCTCACCACCAATTTCGCGCCGCCCGCCGGCGGCAAGCCGTCGCTGCTGACGCATAACGACGTCGTGACCCTGTTCCACGAATTCGGCCATGTGCTGCACCACCTGCTGACCGAGGTCGACCTGCCGTCGATCGGCGGCATTTCCGGGGTGGAGTGGGACGCGGTGGAACTGCCCAGCCAGTTCATGGAGAATTTCGCCTGGGACAAGGAAACGCTGATCAGCCTATCGGGCCATGTCGACAGCGGGGAGGCGTTGCCGGAGGCGATGTTCGATCGCCTGCTTGCCGCGCGCCAGTTCCAGGCGGGCCTTGCGCTGCTGCGCCAGATCGAGTTCGCGACCTTCGACCTGCTGCTCCATCGCGACTATGATCCGGCGAAGGGGTCGCGCGTCAACGAGGTGCTGGCGGAAGTCCGCGCCGCCGTCGCAGTGGTCCGGCCGCCCGAATGGAACCGCTTTGCCCATGCCTTCAGCCATATTTTCGCGGGCGGCTATGCGGCGGGATATTATTCCTACCTGTGGGCGGAACTGCTGTCGGCCGATGCGTTCGAGATTTTCGCCCATGCCGATCTGCCGGGCGGGGGTGCGAGCGCGTTCCGCCGGGAAATACTCGCCGCGGGCGCGAGCCGGCCTGCGGCCGAGAATTTCCGCGCTTTCGCCGGGCGGGCGCCGCAGGTCGACGCGCTTTTGCGGATGCGGGGTCTGGTGGCGGCGTGAGGATCGCTTTGGCGGGTTGGCGCTGATGTCATGAACGAAATCGTCATTTAACGGCGATTTTTTCCTGCCTGATCCTATCGTGAGCGGCCCTGTTTCCTACAGGGCCGCGCCATGCTAGCCTTGCGCCGCCGCGCTGGCGGCACGGTCAGCGCCGGAACACAGGGGCGCGTTTCTCCAGGAAGGCGGCGAAGGCTTCCTGCGCTTCGGGCGATTGCAGCATCCGAGAGAAGAGCCGCCCTTCCTCCTCGATCCGGTCGGCAAGGGCGCGCGCATCGCCCTTCATGAGGCGGCGGGTCGCGGCGAGCGCCTGGGGTGGCTTGGCCATCAGGGCGGCGGCCTTGGCGCGGGCATGGCCGAGCAGCTGGTCGCGCGGCACGACCGCGCTGACGAGACCGGCGCGGTCGGCGGCGTCCGCATCCATCGGTTCACCCAGCAGCAGCATCGCCGCCGCCTTGGCATGGCCGAACGTTGCGGGGGCGAGCAGGCTGGACCCGGCTTCCGGCACGAGGCCGAGATTGACGAAGGGCATGACGAAGCGCGCGTCGGGTGCGGCATAGACGAGGTCGCAGTGGAACAGCATCGTCGTGCCGACGCCCACGGCGAGCCCCTGCACCGCCGCGACGAGCGGCTTGTCGAAAGCGGCGATGGCGCGGATGAACGCGAACGCCGCTTCCCCGCCTTCGGGGCCGCGCGTGAAGTCCGCAAGGTCGTTGCCCGCGCAGAAGGCGTCGCCCTTCCCCGCCACCAGCACCACGCCGATGTCGGCGCGCGCGCCCGCCTGCGCCAGCGCGGCGGTCATCGCGCGGTACATGCCGGCGGTCAGCGCATTCTTCTTGTCGGGACGGTCGATATGGATTTCCATGACGCCGTCGCGCTCGATCCGTTCGATCCCTTCGTTCATCGATCCATCCTCCCGTCCGTGCCCGCGACGCTGGCCCTGCACGCCATCTATCCTTTTCGCGCGCGTCCGCCTACAGGCGCGACATGACCCGCCTGCGCGAGATGCTGGACCCGTTCCTGCTGCTGCTGATCCTGATGGTGCTGACGGCGTCCGTCCTTCCGGCGCAGGGACAGGGCGCGCGGATCGTCGGGATCGCGGCCGATGCGGGCATCGTGCTGCTGTTCTTTCTGCACGGTGCCAAATTGTCGCGCGAAGCGATCTGGAGCGGGGCTAAGGCGTGGAAGCTGCATCTGGCCACGCTGGCCGTCAGCTTCCTGCTGTTCCCGCTGATCGGCCTGGCCTTGCAGCGGATCGGCACGATTCCGCCGGGGCTGCGCGCCGGGCTTCTCTTCCTCACGCTGCTGCCGTCCACGGTGCAGTCCTCCATCGCCTTCACCGCGATCGCGCGAGGCAATGTGGCGGCTGCGGTGGTCAGCGCTTCCTTTTCCAACCTGCTGGGCATCGTCGTGACGCCGCTGCTGGTGGCGTTGCTGATGCAGAAGGGCGGCGCGGGCGCCACCCTGCCGCTGTCGTCGGTGGAAGGGATCGTGCTGCAACTGCTGCTGCCTTTCCTGCTCGGGCATCTGGCGCGGCCCTGGGTCGGCGGCTTTGTCGCGCGGCATCGGGCGATGCTGGGACGGGTCGACCGGGCGACGATATTGCTGATCGTCTATTCCGCCTTCAGCGCGGCGGTGGTCGAAGGACTGTGGCACAGGGTTTCGCGGGCGGAACTGGCGCTGCTCGCCGCGATCTGCGGCGGCGTGCTGGCGGCCGTGCTGTTCGTCACCTGGGCGCTGGCGCGGGCGATGCGGCTGTCGCGCGAGGATGCGATCGTGCTGCAATTTTGCGGGTCGAAGAAAAGCCTGGCGACCGGCGTGCCGATGGCGGGCGTGCTGTTCCCCGCGAGCGCGGTCGGGCCGATCCTGCTGCCGCTGATGCTGTTCCACCAGATCCAGCTGATGGCCTGCGCCGTGCTGGCCCGGCGCTATGGGCGCAGCGCCCAGGCATAAGGGTTATCCCCTTGCCGCCGCGCGCGTTTTAGTTATACATATGTATAACTTCACCCGGGAAGAGGTGCGCGGCGAATGGACGGCTTCGATCGGGAGACGGCAACAGCATGACGCGGCGTCCTGCCGCCGTCATCGTCGGCGGCGGTCACAATGGACTGGTCTGCGCCTTTTACCTGGCCCGCGCCGGCTACAAGGTCCGCATCCTCGAACGGCGCGCCGTCATCGGGGGCGCGGCGGTCACCGAAGAGTTCCACCCCGGTTTCCGCAATTCGACCGCCAGCTACACGGTCGGCCTGCTGCACCCCAAGGTGATCCGCGACATGGGGCTGGCGGCGCGGGGCTATCGCGTCATCGAGCGGCCGATCGCCAATTTCCTGCCCCTGGGCGATGGTCGCTATCTGAAGGTGGGCGGCGGGCTGGAACGCACCCAGGCGGAGTTCGCCAAGTTCAGCGCCCGTGACGCGGCCGCCCTGCCCGCCTATCTGCATGCGCTGGCCCCGGTGGCGGCGCTGGTGCGCGACCAGATGCTCAAGACGCCGCCCCATGCCGGCGGCGGGCTTTCGACACTGGCCGCCGCGCTGCATCATGGGCGGCGGATCGCGGGCCTGTCGATCGAACAGCGGCGCGACCTGCTGGACCTGTTCGCCAAGTCGGCGCGCGCCTTCCTGGACGGCTGGTTCGAAAGCGATCCGGTGAAGGCGGCGTTCGGCTTCGATGCGGTCGTCGGCCATTATGCCTCGCCCGACACACCCGGCAGCGCCTATGTGCTGCTGCACCATGTCATGGGCCAGGTGAACGGCCGCAACGGCGTGTGGGGACATTGCGTGGGCGGCATGGGCGCCATCACCGATATCATGGCGCGGGTCGTGCGCGCGCAGGGCGTGGAGATCAGCCTGGAGGCGCCGGTGGCGCGGCTGCTGATCGATAATGGCCGCGCGGTGGGCGTGACGCTGGAGAGCGGCGAGACGGTGACGGGCGACTGCATCATCGCCAATGTCGGGCCAAGGCTGCTCTATGAAAAGATGGTGGCGCCCGGCGACCTGCCCGTGGATTTCCGCCGCCGCATCCGGGGGTTCCGCACCGGATCGGGCACGCTGCGGATGAATGTGGCGCTGTCGGCGCTGCCCGACTTTTCCTGCCTGCCGGGGCCGGGCGAGCATCTGCAATCGGGCATCATCATCGCGCCGTCGCTCGATTATATGGACCGCGCTTTCACCGACGCGAAGCGGGAGGGCTGGTCGCGCCAGCCCATCGTCGAAATGCTGGTGCCTTCCACCGTCGACGACAGCCTCGCCCCGCCCGGCTGCCATGTCGCCAGCCTGTTCTGCCATCAATTCGCGCCGCACCTGCCGCCCGGCCCGGACGGCCGCCCGCGCGACTGGGACGCGGAGCGGGAAGCGGCGGCCGATCATGTCATCGCGACGGTCGATGCCCATGCGCCGGGCTTCGCGCGGTCGGTGATCGCGCGCGACGTGCTGACGCCGCTGGACCTGGAACGCCGCTTCGGCATGGTCGATGGCGACATCATGCACGGGACGATGACGATCGACCAGCTGTGGGCGGCGCGGCCGGTGCTGGGTCATGGCGCCTATCGCGGGCCATTGAAGGGACTCTATATGTGCGGGGCGGGAACCCATCCGGGCGGCGGCGTGACCGGCGCGCCCGGCCACAATGCGGCGCGCGAAATCCTGAAGGATCATGCGCTGCCGGGAAGGCTGCGCGGCAGGGGTTGAGAGGCGATCGGGGTGTATCGGACGCATTTTGACGTCAAAATCGCCAAATTCCCCCGAAAATATTGGGTTCAAAGCGAAAAAGCAGTTGGTTGAGCGCGCGCAGTCGCGTTAAGACGCTTCGTCCAAGAAAGGGAGACGATCTCATGAACAATACGGAACTCGCCGAAGCCATCGCCGCCGATCACGGCCTGACCAAGGCCGATGCGCGCAAATATGTCGACAGCATCTTTGCTGCGATTGCCGGCGCCGCGTCCAAGGGCCAGGAAGTTTCGCTGAACGGTTTTGGCAAGTTCAAGGTCAAGGACCAGCCGGCCCGCGAAGGCCGCAATCCGTCGACCGGCGCCACCATCCAGATCGCCGCTTCCAAGAAGCTGACCTTCACGCCGGCCAAGGCGGTCAAGGACCAGCTGAACGGCTGACCCTCTGCGCGTCCCGCGACCGTGGTTGCAGGGCGCGCAATCGGCCCGCCAATTTCAACAATTGTCAGGATGAGGTCGCGGCTGCACATGCGCCCTGCCTTTCAGGCATCCTCTCCTTAAAACTCAGACGGCCGGTTCCTTGTGAGCCGGCCTTTTTTTGGGCGTCGCGGCATGGGCGCGGGCGCGTGATCCATCTTGCACCGCGGCCATATTGGCCGCTGCAATGCTCCCATAGTCGCGGACGATCGACGACTGTCCCATCCGCCTGCCTTATCCTATGCCGCCCTGACCTTGCGCCCCGAACAGTAGTACGCAACATGAAATCGTCCTGCCAAGGGACAGATCCTTTGTGACCAATGGATCAATATGATTTACAAAAGCACATAAAGCGCGCAAAAGGACCGTCCATACTTGTAACCAGTCCATCCTTCCAAACAGTCCATCATTCAAAAAGGGGAAGCGCGCCAATGTCTGAAAATGGGTCGCCCGACATCACGACGCTCACCGTGCAGCTGTTGAGCGCTTTTGTCTCCAACAATTCGGTTCCGACCGAAAGCCTGGCAGAATTGATCCGCACGACGCGGACCGCCTTGACTGAAGATCCGGCCGCGAATGCTGCCGCTTCGCCGGCGGCAACTTATACGCCCGCCGTGTCGGCGCGCAAAAGCCTGTCCTCGCCCGATCATATCCTCAGCATGATCGACGGCCGCCCCTACAAGACGCTGAAGCGGCATCTGGCGACACATGGCCTGACGCCGGACGAATATCGCCAGCGCTACGACCTGCCGAAATCCTATCCGCTGGTCGCGCCCAGCTATTCCGAAGCGCGACGCGCCGTCGCCACGCGTCTGGGCCTGGGCAGGAAGCCGGGCAGCGCGGCCAAGCCCGCCGCCCCGAAGGCCGATGCGGCGCGCGGGACCGCGCCGGTAAAGCCGGTCGCCGCCAAGGCTGAAACGGCAAAGCCCGTCGCAGCGAAGGCCGAACCCGCAAAGCCCGCCGCCGACAAGGCGCCCGCCACCAACGGCACGAAGGCGCCGGCCAAGGCCAAGGCCAAGACACCGGCCAAGGCGAAGCCCAAATTGTCGATCAGGCCCCCCAAGGACGAGCAGGCCGCCGCGCCGGCCGCCAAGCCAAGGTCCAAGCCCAAGGCGCCTGCCGCGCCGAAAGACCCTGCAAGCTAGGCGCAAGTCTTCGTCGAACGACATAGCCGGGCTCCCATGCTGTCGCATGGGGGCCCGATATGTTTCGGGCGGGCGGACATTGTCGCGCACCGTTGGCGAACTTTACGGAAACTTTATGCGCGCCGCCCAATTCCCCGTGGAACCTTAACGGGCGCATGACCCACATCAGCCCCGCGCAATCTCGCGCCGTGGAGCTGAGCCATGGAAATGATCCGAGACCGTCTGGCACGCGGGGAGCGATGGTGGCCCGCCGAGGTCATGCTGCGCGTCCTGGGCGTCCTGCTGCTGGGCCTGTGCGCGCAAGTGCTGGGCTGGCTGAGCCGCGTGCTGCATCAAGTCCCGCCCCATGCGACGCGGCCGGTCGAGCTGCTGGCGGCAGGGGCTGTCTTCCTGGCCTGTAGTTGCGGCGTCGCGCTGCTCGTCGAAGGGCCGGCGCTTTTCGCCCTCGTCGACCTGCCTGTCCGGCACTGGCAATCCACCCTTTGACGATCGGGGACAGGCTGATGACCGATCTGTTCTGGCTCGGCGGGCTGGCGGGACTGTTCCTGCTGACGCTCGCCTTCACGCGCCTGTGCGGCGAAGCATGAAGGCGGGCGCATGACTATCCAGCTCTGGCTCGCCGGCGCAACCGCGGCCGGCCTCCTCCTCTATCTGGTCGCGGTCCTGCTGCGGCCGGAACGCTTCTGAAAAAAGGGCAATTCCCATGACCGCGCAAGGCTGGGGGCTGATCCTCCTGTTCATCGTCGCCATCGTGGCGCTCGCCAAGCCGATGGGGCTGTGGCTGCACGCGCTCTATGAGGGGCGGCAGACCCCGCTCCACGTCCTGCTGGGGCCGGTGGAGCGCGGCTTCTACCGGCTGGCGGGCATCGACCCGGCGGCCGATCAGCATTGGCGCCGCTATGCGCTGCACATGCTGTTGTTCCAGCTGGCGACGCTGCTGTTCACCTATGCCGTGCTGCGCCTGCAGGGTTTCTTGCCGCTGAACCCGCGCGGCCTGGCCGGGATGCGCGCGGACGGCGCGTTCAACACCGCCATCAGCTTCACCACCAACACCAACTGGCAATGGTATTCGGGCGAGGTCGCGCTGTCGAACCTCAGCCAGATGCTGGGGCTCACCATCCACAACTTCCTGTCGGCGGCGACCGGAATCGCGATCGCCTTCGCCCTCTTTCGCGGCTTTGCGCGGCGGCAGGCGAGCGGGGTCGGCAATTTCTGGGCCGACATGACGCGCGTCACGCTCTACCTCCTGCTGCCGATCTGCCTTGCCTATGCGATCTTCCTGATCGCGAGCGGCGTGCCCCAGACCTTTGCGAGCATGGTCGACGCCACCACCCTGGAAGGCGCGCGCCAGCATATCGTCCTTGGCCCCGTCGCCTCGCAGGAAGCGATCAAGATGCTGGGCACCAATGGCGGCGGCTTTTTCAACGCCAACAGCGCGCACCCGTTCGAAAATCCGACCGCACTCACCAACCTGGTCCAGATGCTGTCGATCTTCGCGGTCGGGCTGGGCCTGGCATGGTGTTTCGGCAAGGCGGTGGGCAACACGCGGCAGGGCTGGGCCATAATCAGCGCCATGATGATCCTGTTCATCGCCGGCGTCGCGATCGTTTACTGGCAGGAAGCGGCGGGCAATCCGGTGCTGCACCAGCTGGGCGTTGCGGGCGGCAACATGGAGGGCAAGGAGGTCCGCTTCGGCATCGCCGCCTCCGCGCTTTTTTCGGTCATCACGACAGCCGCGTCCTGCGGCGCGGTCAACGCCATGCATGACAGCTTCACCGCGCTGGGCGGTCTGGTCCCGCTGTTCAACATCCAGCTGGGCGAAATCGTCGTCGGCGGCGTGGGCGCGGGCATCTACGGTTTCCTGCTGTTCGCGCTGCTGGCCGTGTTCATCGCCGGGCTGATGGTCGGGCGGACGCCGGAATATGCCGGCAAGAAGATCGAGGCGCGCGAGGTCAAGCTGGCGGTCCTCGCGATCGCGATGCTGCCGCTGTGCATCCTGGGGCTGACCGCGCTGTCCGCCGTCATGCCGCAGGGCCTGGCGGGGCCGCTCAACAAGGGACCGCACGGCTTTTCGGAAATCCTCTATGCCTTCAGCTCCGCGACCGGCAACAATGGATCGGCCTTTGCCGGCATCACATCGGGGACGCCCTGGTATAACGGCCTGCTGGGGGCCGCGATGTGGATCGGCCGCTTCTTCGTGATCGTGCCGGTGCTGGCGATCGCGGGAAGCCTTGCCGCCAAGCGCCACACGCCCGAAACCAGCGGGTCGTTCCCGACCACGGGTCCGCTGTGGATCGGCCTGCTGATCGCGGTCATCCTGATCGTCGGCGGCCTGACCTTCCTGCCCAGCCTCGCCCTTGGCCCCGTCGCCGACCATCTCGCCATGATCCACGGCCAGCTTTTCTGAAGGCGTCCCCCATGACAAGCGCAACATCCATCTTTTCAGCGCAGCTCGTCGGCCCGGCGATCCGCCAGTCTTTCGCCAAGCTCGACCCGCGAGAGCTGGTGAAGAACCCCGTCCTTTTCACCACGGCGGTCGTCGCCCTGCTGCTGACGGTCCTGCTGGCGGTCGGCGGGGAGCCCCTGCCCCTGGGCTTTCAGGCGCAGCTGATCGTCTGGCTGTGGCTGACGGTGCTGTTCGGCACCTTTGCCGAGGCGCTGGCCGAAGGGCGTGGCCGGGCGCAGGCGGCATCGCTGCGCGCCGCCAAGTCCGACCTGATGGCGCGGCTGCCCGATGGCAAGATCATCCCCGCCGCGCAGCTTAAGCGCGGGAACATCGTGCTGGTCGAAACCGGCGACCTGATCCCCGCCGACGGCGAAGTGATAGCGGGCGTCGCCTCCGTCAACGAAGCCGCCATCACCGGGGAAAGCGCCCCCGTCATCCGCGAGGCGGGCGGCGACCGATCCGCCGTGACCGCCGGCACGCGCGTCATTTCCGACCATATCAGGATGCGCGTCACGCAGGAGCCGGGCCAGGGCTTTCTCGACCGGATGATCGCGCTGGTCGAAGGCGCCGAGCGGCAGAAGACCCCCAATGAGATCGCGCTCACCATCCTGCTGGTCGGCCTGACCATCATCTTCCTGATCGCGGTCGCGACCATCCCCGGTTTCGCCAGCTATGCCGGCGGGCATATTCCGGTCGCGATCCTGGCCGCGCTGCTCATCACCCTCATCCCCACCACCATTGCCGCGCTGCTGTCCGCCATCGGCATCGCCGGCATGGACCGGCTGGTGCGCTTCAACGTGCTGGCGAAGTCGGGTCGGGCGGTCGAGGCGGCGGGCGATGTCGACGTGCTGCTGCTCGACAAGACCGGCACGATCACCATCGGCGACCGGCAGGCGAGCGCCTTTCATCCGCTGACCGGCGTGGATGCGGCCGATCTTGCCGAAGCCGCGCTGCTGGCAAGCCTGGCCGACGAAACACCCGAAGGCCGGTCGATCGTCACGCTCGCGCATGACCGTTTCGGCACGGCGCGCAGCGCGCTTCCGGCCGGAGCCCAAATCATCCCCTTCACCGCCCAGACCCGCATTTCGGGCGTCAGCGTCGACGGGTCGCTGATCCAGAAAGGCGCGGTGGATTCGATCCTGCGCGCCAATCCGGGCGTCGCCGACAGCGAACTGCGCGACATCACCGAGGCGATAGCGCGCGGGGGCATGACGCCGCTGGCGGTAGCCCGTGACGGGCGCATATTGGGGGCCATCGCGCTGAAGGACATCATCAAGGCGGGCATCAGGGAAAGGTTCGCCGAACTGCGCCGCATGGGCATCCGCACCGTGATGATCACCGGCGACAATCCGCTCACCGCCGCAGCCATAGCCGCCGAGGCCGGGGTCGACGACTTCCTTGCCGAAGCGACGCCCGAGGACAAGCTGGCCCTCATCCGCAAGGAACAGCAGGGCGGCCGCCTGGTCGCCATGTGCGGCGATGGCACCAATGACGCGCCCGCGCTCGCGCAGGCGGATGTCGGGGTCGCGATGAACACCGGCACGCAGGCAGCGCGCGAGGCGGGCAACATGGTCGACCTGGACAGCGATCCGACCAAGTTGATCGAGATTGTCGGCCTGGGCAAGCAACTGCTGATGACGCGCGGCGCGCTCACCACTTTTTCCGTCGCCAATGATGTCGCCAAGTATTTCGCGATCATACCGGCAATGTTCGTGGTGCTTTATCCTGGTCTTGGCGTGCTCAACATCATGGGTCTGGCCTCGCCCGGCAGCGCCATCCTGTCGGCGATCATCTTCAACGCGCTCATCATCCCGGCGCTGGTGCCGCTCGCGCTCAAGGGCGTGCGCTACCGCGCTATCGGCGCCGGGCCGCTGCTCGCGCGCAATATCGCGATATATGGAATTGGCGGCCTGGTCGCGCCCTTCATCGGCATCAAGCTCATAGACCTTGCCATTTCCGGCCTTGGCCTCGCCTGAGGGACAGACATCATGCTGAAAGACCTTGCCTGCGCCCTTCGCCCGGCCATCGTGCTGACGTTGTTGTTCGCGCTGCTCCTTGGCCTTGCCTACCCGGCCGTGCTGACCGGGATCGGCCAGCTGGCCTTCCCGCATCCGGCGAACGGCAGCCTGATCCGGGAAGGCGGGCGCGTGATCGGATCGGAACGGATCGCCCAGCGGTTCGAGAGCGCCCGCTATTTCCACCCCCGCCCCTCTGCCGCGGGCAAGGGCTATGAAGCGGACAACAGCTATGGGTCCAATCTTGGCCCCACGTCCCGCGCCCTGCGCGACCGCGTCAAGGCCGATGTCGGGGCGCTGGGGGGATCGGCGGCGTCCCCCGTTCCGGCCGATCTGGTGACGACCTCCGCATCGGGCCTCGACCCCGATATCAGCCCCGAGGCGGCGCTCCTGCAGGTCGAGCGGGTGGCACGGGCACGCGGGAGCGATCCACGGCGGATCCGATCGCTTGTGGCGGCGCATGTCGACCAGCCCCTGTTCGGTTTCCTGGGCGAGCGCCGCGTCAATGTGCTGCTGCTCAATCGCGCGCTGGATACTTTGGACGCAAAAGCCGCTATCAAGCCCTTGTGAGCTGGCAGCCCCGCCCCGATCCCGACGCGCTTCTGCGCCAGGCCGCGCAGGAGGATCGCGGCCGCCTGAAGGTCTTTCTCGGCGCAGCGCCGGGGGTGGGCAAAACCTATGAGATGCTGACCGAGGCGGCCGCCCGCCAGCGGGCCGGCGCCGACGTCATCATCGGCGTGGTCGAAACCCACGGCCGGCCCGAAACCGAAGCGCTGCTCAAGGGCCTTCCCCTCATGCCCCGGCGCTACACCGATTATGAAGGCCGCACGCTGGGCGAGATGGACATCGACGCCATCCTGGCGCGCCATCCGGAGCTGGTGCTGGTGGATGAGCTGGCACACACAAATGCGCCGGGTTCCCGCCACGACAAGCGTTACCAGGACGTGGAGGAACTGCTTGCCGCCGGCATCGACGTCTATTCGACCGTCAACGTCCAGCATCTGGAGAGCGTCAACGATATCGTCGCATCCTTCACCAAGGTACGGGTGCGCGAGACCTTGCCCGACCGGGTGATCGAAAATGCCGACATCGAGGTCATAGACATTCCGCCCGATGAACTGATCGACCGGCTGAAGCAGGGCAAGGTCTATGTGCCCGAGGAAGCGAGCCGGGCGCTGGGCAATTATTTCTCCAAGTCCAACCTTACCGCCTTGCGCGAACTGGCGCTGCGCCGCGCCGCGCAGGCGGTCGACCCGGAAATGCTGGATTATCTGCGCGCCCACGCCCTGGCCGGCACCTGGGCCGCTGGCGAGCGCATCCTGGTCGCGGTCAGCGAACAGCATGGCGCCGCCGAACTGGTCCGCGCGGGCAAGCGCCTGGCCGACGCGCTGCGCGGCCCGTGGACGGCGGTGCATATCGAAACAGCCCGGTCGCGCCATTTCACCGATGCGGAAAATGCGCGCCTCGCCGCTGCGCTGCACCTTGCCAGTCAACTGGGCGGGCAGGTCGAGAATGTTCCAGCCGAACGGATTGTCGACGGCCTGATCCGCTTTGCAACGGATGCGCGCGCGACCCAGATCATCGTCGGCAAATCGACGCGGTCGCGCTGGTTTGAGCTGCGCCATGGATCCGTGGTCGACCGTCTGGTGCGCGAAACGCCCGGCATCACCGTCCACGTCCTGCCGATCGAGGCGGATGGCGGATCGCCCCGACGACCCCGGCGGGCGGCGGCAAGCCCCCGCGCCCGGGCCGTGGACTATGTCGCCTCGCTGGCGCTGGTCGCGCTGGTCACTCTGATCGGCACGCTGATCTTTTCGGCGCGCAGCATCACCAATGTCGGCCTGCTGTTCCTGTTGCCGGTCATGGTCGCGTCCACCCGCTACGGGCTGCGGGCGGGCATCGTCACCGGGCTTGCCTCCTCCCTTTCCTATAATTTCTTCTTCATCCCGCCGACCCATACCTTCACCATCGAGGACCCGGAAAATATCCTGACCGTGCTGGTGCTTCTGGGGGTTGCCGCCGCCAGCAGCCATCTTGCCGCGCGGGTGCGGGACCAGGCGCTGCTGGCGGAGCAGAACGCGGCACAGAATAGTTCACTCGCCGGCTTCGCGCGGCAGCTCACGGGGGTCAGCCAGGCGGACGAGCTGGCCCATCTCCTCTGCGCGGAAGTGCACCGGTTGCTGAGCGTCAACGCGCTGCTGCTGCTGCCCCAGGGCAGCCAGCTGACGATCCGCGCGGCAGTGCCGCCCGATGCCCGGCTGGAGGCGCTCGACCAGGCGGCTTCGCGCTGGACCTTCGACCACAGGCAGGCCGCCGGGCGCGGATCCGATACGCTGACGGCGTCGGAATGGCTGTTCCAGCCGGTGGCGGCCGGAGGGCGGACGCTGGCGGTATTCGGCCTGTCGCGGCCCGACGCGGGAACGCCCATCCGCTCCGACCAGCTGCCGCTGCTGCTCAGCCTGCTCGACCAGGCCGCCCTCGCCCTGGAGCGCATCGGGCTGGAGGCGGAGATAGCGATGGTGACGCAGCTGAAGGAACGCGACCGGCTGCGCGCCGCCCTGCTTTCTTCGGTGAGCCACGACCTGCGCACGCCGCTCACCACCATATTGGGCATGCTGGGCGAGATCACGCCGGCCACCGACGCCCAGGACCAGCAGCTCAGGGAAGCGCGGGGCGAAGCGGAGCGGCTGAACCGCTTCGTCGCCAACCTGCTGGACATGGTGCGGATCGAAACCGGCGCGCTTCACCAGTCGGTCGAACCTATCGACCTGGCCGAAGCGGTGGCGAGCGCGGTGCAGGACCTGCGCCGCATCCTGCGCGATCATGCCGTGGCGATGGACATAGCGCCCGACCTGCCCCTGGTTTCGGCCGACCCGCAATTGCTGCACCACTGCCTTATCAACCTCATTGAAAATGCAGCGAAATATGCAGAACCGGCATCGCCGATCAGCATCGCCGCGCGGCGCACGTCGCGGGGGCTGACGCTGTCGGTGCTGGACGACGGGCCGGGAATCCCCGCCGGCGAGGAACAGCGCATCTTCGAAACCTTCACCCGGATCGAAGGGTCCGACCGGAAGGGGGGATCGGGCCTTGGCCTTGCCATCGTCAAGGGCTTTGCCGAAGCGATGGGCGTCGGCGTCAGGGCCAGCAACCGGCACGACCCCAGCGGCGCCTGTTTCGACCTCATCTTTCCCGCATCCAAGCTGGTCAAGGGGCCGTCGATCGAATGACCGCGAAGTCGAGCGTGCTGATCGTCGATGACGAGCCGGCCATCCGCCGCCTGCTGGCAGCCGGGCTGACCCGCGCCGGCTATCGGGTCGCGGAGGCGGGATCGGCGCGCGGTGCGCTGTCGGCGATGCCGATCGACAAGCCCGATGCGGTGCTGCTCGACCTGGGGCTGCCCGACCGGGACGGGCTGGAACTGGTGCCGCTGATCAAGGCGGCCGGGGCGGCGCTGCTCGTCATTTCCGCGCGGGACGAAACCGCGCAGAAGGTTGCGGCGCTGGACCTTGGCGCGGACGATTATGTCACCAAGCCCTTCGACACCGAGGAAGTGCTGGCGCGTGTGCGCACGGCGCTGCGCCACCGGCTTTCCGCCGAAGCCGAAAGCCTGCTGGTGACGGTGGGCGATATCGAGATCGACCTGGAGGCCCGGATCGTCCGGCGCGCGGGCGAAGAAGTGCATCTGACGCCCAAGGAGTTCGGCTTCCTCGCCGTGCTGGCAAGGCATCCCGGCCGCGTGGTGACCCACGCGCAGCTGCTGGTCAGCGTCTGGGGGCCGGGGCATGAGCGCGACGTCGAATATCTGCGCGTCGCCGCACGCGGCGTCCGGCGCAAGCTGGAAGGGGTGCAGGTCGACGATTCGATCATCCGCAACGAACCGGGCGTGGGCTATCGCCTGCTGAGGCCCTAGCGCGATCGGCCGAAGCGGACAGCGGGGAGCGGAAGCGACAGCCGACAAGCACTGGCCACTGGCACTGGCCACAGGCACTGGTCACAGGCTGGCGGGCTTGTGGACGACGCGCATATCGCCTATGACATCGATGCGATCCGCGTCGGTCCGGCCTCCCAAGACGAGCCGCTCCAAAAGCCTATGAGCGGATACAACCAACATTCCTGTTTGGTTACATGCCGATAGGCGCTATGCCGCAGGAATGCGCGATTTTTCCTCTTCGCCGGAACAGGCTCTGCTGATGCTCGGTCGGCTGGATGGGCGGCTTGCCAACAGTCCGGCGGCCGACATCTGGCTGGCGCGCGCGCGGCTGCGGGGCGCGGCGCTGCTGGCGGGCGCCGCGGGGGTCCCGGTCACTGTCCGGGAGCTTCAGGACTGGATCTGCGGACGCACGGCGCCGCCCCGGCATGGCGAAGGGCTGAACGACCCGCTTTCGGTGGCGGCGCTGGTGCATTTCGCCCTGTCGGCGGACGAGAGCCGATCCGATCCGGTCGCACGCGCCACGTTGAATGTTTCGCGGACGCTGCTGGACGATCGCAAGGAAGCGGAGGCCTGGGCACCGGAGGATCTGGTGCGCTTCGGTCCGGCCTGGCGGGCCGCGCAGAGGCTGGTGGAGGCCCCCTACCCTGCCCCGACGCTACAGGCCGTCGCCGAACGCCTGATTGCTGCGCGGGAGGGCCTGGAGGCGCCCGCAAGCCCCGCTCAGCTGCTGACCACCGCCGACGGACGGCACCTGCGGCTCGATCCCCGGCGGTCGGATCTCGGCTGGGTCGTCGCCGCCCATTTGCCCGGCGCGCTGGAGGCAGCGGGGGTTGCCCTGCGGCGGCTGCCGTCCTTCGTGGATCTGCCGCGCTTTCCGGGAACGGACAGCGCGGCTCTGGCGGTCCAGCTGGCGGTGATGATCGGGCGGCAGGCGGTTGAGGGGCTGGCGGAGCTGGACCGGCTGGAAGCGAAGGTTGCGCGGCTGCCGGCGGACCTCGGAGTCACGAGACGCAGCAAGGCGCCGCTGCTGATGCGCCTGGAACTGGCCTATCCGAGGCTCAGCCGCACCGCGATCGCGCGACTGCTCGGCATTTCCCATCAGGGTGCAACCAAGCTGGTCGCGCAGGTCGAAGCGCTTGCCGCCAGGCGCGACTGAAAGCGGTGGATCGCACCGGTGGTGCGAGGCGCCCATCCTCCTGCCCTTCCACAAGAAAATCTCCTGCATGTTACAGGGTTTATAGCTTTGTTAGAGAGTTAGCGGACGGTGAAACGCCGGTAATGGCCCGCTTTTCCACGAGTCGGGCGGGCAGAGGCGTTCCTGAAGGATCGGCTTTGCGTTCCTGAAATGTCGGCCCTGCCGTTCCCGAAATGTCGGGTAACCGTTCCTGAAGATGTGAAGCCCGTTCCTGGAATGTCGATAAGCCGGGGGATCGGGCTGCGGCGGCGGGATGATTGAATCAGTTCGCGACATAGCGTGCGGAAGGACGTTCAAAGTCGGGGCGACCAAGCACGCATGTCGGGCTGTCCGGGATAAAGGGGCAGGCGCGCTTGGGTGAACCCGACACTTCGGGAACGCGATCTCGCTTCCCCTCATGGGCACGGCTTCAGGGGCATGGCGCGATGCGGAGCGCGCCCGCATATCAGAGCCGGTGGCGATTCTTGTCGTGGAAGCGGCGGACAAAGCCGATGAACGCCTTCTGGTAGTTGACCGGCGTGCGGGTCGGATCGGCATCCAGCCAGTCGCGAAATTCCTGATGGAGCGACTGATAGTCCCAGCCGGGGCAGTCGGATCGCAGGACAGCGAGGGTCGCGTCCGTCAGTTCCCCGGCACTTGCGCGTGTCGACAGGCCGGTCACGGTGCGGCGAATGACGTCACGGGCGTCGAATGTCTCGTCTGGTGCGTGGAGGCCGTTCGCGGGTCGGCTCGCGGCCTTGAGCCTGGGTTCGGCGCCGACGGTGACAGGCTGGCGCGCTCCCACGGCCGCCCGGATCTGGCGCGACGCGCCTTCGCCGTCGCGGCGGCGCATCCGGAGCGACGGCTCCCGCTTGCGGTCAGGCTGTTCGAGCAGGAGTGTGTAGCCCGGCAAGGGATCGCGCTCCGCGATCTTGGCGATCTCGAACTTGAAGCGGCGATAGGCCCCTTCAGCGCCTGACTTATCGAACAGGGTGGGCATGGAAATGGCAAAGCCCCCCTCCCCTGCCCCGCCGGCATGTTTGCGCGCGACCTTGTACAGCCAACGCTCGCGTCCGCCGGTCAGGTCGAAATAGGCGCGGTCGATGCTGAGCACGCCGCCCTGCATCAACACACCTTCATAGAACCAGTTGGACAGTTCGATGGTCATACCGCGCGAGCGTTCGGTGCGCTCATCGACAAGCTGGGTCCAACCGTCGAGCCAGCTGAACGTCGCTTCACGGCGGTTTTCAGCGCGAATATTCGTCTTGATCGTGGTGGACACGAGCCGGTCGAGCGATTGGCCGAGCAGCTCATAGGCGCGCCCCGTGGTCGGCCGATGGATGGCCCGCAGCAGATCATAGGGCATGAGATGCAGCTTGCGGGGAACGTCATTGAGGCCGCGCCGCGCCATGTCGGCGAGCACCGACGCGCAATAGATCAATATGTCCGCGTCCCAGATGGTCGCCATGCCATAATCGGGATTGGCGGATACATGGACCCAAGCCTTGCCGTCGGGGGAGGTATAATCGATCGGCTTCACCCGCTTTGACTTGGCGAGGCTGAAGAAGGGGCGCTCCATCATCTCGCGCTGATCGCGCAGCGGCATGTCCGCGATATAGGGAAGGAACAGTTCGAACTGATCGTTCAACTCGTTCTTGCCGGCTTTGGTCACGGACAGCTCCTGAAGGGTGGCTGGTTCTGGCCCTGCGGCGAGGGGTGGGGGAGGGCGGCTGGCGCTGGCGGCCGCCAGCGCAGCCCGGGCGTGTTTCCCCAGGGAAACGGGGGGCGGTATGGGTATGATGTGCTCCCGCATGCCCTGAAGGTCTGGTGTTTCCCCGGGGAAACACAGGGGCAGGGTTCAAGACACCCCTGTCCCGCGTGCCGCGTTTCATCGTCATCGGGGCATGGGTCGGCGAGGGGAGGGGGCAAATGTTTCCCCGGGGAAACGGCGCGCGGCCGCTTGGCCAGCCTTGTCGAAGGCGTCCCCCGCGTCCCTTGATCCAGACCCCCCTGTTCCCGCATCAGCGTTGCAAACCCATCCCTTGCTGCTCCAGATGCTCCAGCGCGTCGCGCAGGGCTGCGGTCAGCATGTCGACATCCGCGCCCGAACCGGCATGAAGGCGGATGGTGACGCCCTGCCGATTGACCGACTGAACGGTGAGCGCGGGGCGGCCATAGCGTGTCATCCAGGTGAAAGGATCAGCCTTGGGCGCGGACTGCGCCGTGCGCGGCGCGTCGAGCAGGCGCTTCATCACCTCGGCGGCGGGCAGGAGAGGCTCGCCCGCATCGCGCCGTTCCTGTTGTATCGATGCCAGACGATCCGCTTCCGCCTCGATCGCGGGGGCGGCCGCCGCATCGTCGAGCGCCTGGCTGAGTGCATAAGCGGGCTTGAGCTGGACGTCCGCCGGCGACGCGAAGGCGGCGACGATATCGTCGGACAGGCCCGCCACCTTGATCATCTTGCTGAGCCAGCCCTTGGACAGTTTCAGCCGTTCGGCCATGCGCGTCAGATGGCTGCCATAATGGGCGTGCAGCGCCTGGGCATAGTTGCGCGCCCGCTCCAGATCAGTGACGTCCTTGCGCGCGCGGTTTTCAAGATCAGCGAGGCGGAAGGCCGCTTCGTCATCCAGCTGGGCGACCTGGGCCACGAACATCAGGTCGGGATAACTGTGCGCGCGCAGCCAGCTGATCGAGAAATGACGCCGGGTGCCGGCGATCACTTCATAGTCATGATCCGGGTCATCTTCCACCCGGCGGACCACCGCTGGCACTTTCTGCCCGCCCTCCGCCAGAATGGAATCGATGAGTTCGCGGCAATTATCTTCGGTGAGATTGCCGTAGAGCCGGGCGTTGCCGCGCCAGATCCGCACGCGGGCCGGATCAAGCAGCAGCTGCGTGACCTGGCGCACTTCGCCTGACGCCAACCGTGCCAGCGCGGACTCGCGGCCAAGCAGGGTGGTCGCGCGCGCGCGGTCGCCGCGCGGAGGGGCGGGGAGGGGGGATGGCTCGGCGACGGGGGCCTCGTCGGCGGCCGTTTCGGGCGAAGCCGGCTCGGTCAGGGGGGGCGGCGCTGCGTCCTCCGCTTCGTCGGCCAGCAGCGCCGCCAGGTAATCCGATTGTTTACGCGCCATGATCATTTCCCCTGTCGCTCGACCGGCCGTCGTTGCCTGGAACGGCATGGGGTTCCCCGGAAGGGCGCGCCGCGCTTACGTAGAAACGCTGCGCCGTCCTGCGCGTGAAACCTGGCGTGCGGCCCCAGCCGATCGGTGAATCGGTCATCAAGATTTGGGAACATAAAGGGAACATCGTCCTGTAGGACAGCCTGTTATGCCGCATTGACGATATCCTCCTCCCGCGCCGGGGCGACGCGGCCCCAGCCTTGCCGCACCAGCGCCTCGATCTGCGCCAGCGCCTCGTCCAGATTGGCGCGACAGCGCTTGTGGGTGCGGGGCGTGCCGATCGGCTTTTCCAGCTCATAGACGGTCATCATCCGCAGCGCGGCATGGCTGATTTCCGCGCTGTCCAGGATGGGGATGGGGAGCAGGGCGGGGCCGAAGCTCTGTTCCATGATCGCGCGGACCATCGAATGGCTTGGGTCATTGCTGTCGAACTTGGAACAGAGCAGGCGGACGAACTGATAGTCGACCGCGATCCCCGCCTGCTGCAACTGGCCGATCACCTGGTCCATCATGGAAAGGAACTGGACGGTCGAGCAGAAGTCCGGCGTGGTCGCGGCCAGCGGCACCAGCAGCGCATTGGCCGCCTGCATCACCGCCAGGCTGATCGTGCCGAGCGCTGGCGGCGGGTCGAGCAGCACCACGTCATAATGGCGGGCGAGGTCCATGAGGCCCTGCTTGAGCTTGCGGAACCGCGCGGCCAGCACCGATCCGCCGTCGCTCCCGGCCGCGGCAAGCTCATATTCGACGTCGAACAGCTCCAGATTGGACGGGATCAGGTCGACATTGGGCCAGGCGGTATGCTTGACCGCATAGAGAAGGTCGACCTGCGTCGGGTCGATCGACAAATAGGGGTAGAGCGTTTCTTCCCGCTGGATATTGAAATGCGGGTTGAAACCGAACAGGGTCGTCGTGGTTGCCTGGCTGTCGCAATCGACCACCAGCACGCGATAGCCCTGCACCCCGAAATAATGCGCCAGATGCGTCGTCACCGTCGACTTGCCGACGCCGCCCTTGAAATTCTGCACCGCGATGATCGAGGGAATGTCGAGCGGCGCGCGTTCCGGGCTGGCGCCCAGTACCTGGCGCATGTTGAGCAGTTCGTCCACCGTATAGCCGGGACGGCGGCCGTTTTCGGTGGGCGGGGCAGGGGGCAGGCGCCCGTCCTCCTCCGCCATGCGGATGCGGTTGGTGGAGCAACCGAGCAGCTGCGCGGCTTCCGCGATGCCGAAGCGGACATTGAGTTCCTTGCGGCTGTCGGGCAGAAAAGCCTTGCGCCGCAGACGCTCCACCATCTTTTCACCGGCTTCGGCGAGATCGCCTATCTGGCTGACGACTGCGTTCATTTTCGCCCTCTCGCGGCAGGTTGAAGCTCATTTGCTCAGGCTATCGCAGAAATCCTTCAAATTCGCAATCATGCCCTTTAAAGGGTGCGCAGGGCCGCGATGAAGGGAAAAAGCGGTCGAAACCACGCTCGCCCTGCGGGCGTTCATCCGACGGCAGGGCGGGAATGCGGCGCTTTTCCGCCACAAAACGGGGTAATAGGTCATGACAAGCCAGCTGCCGACTCGTACCCTAGGTTCGCTCACCGTGTCCGCGATCGGGCTGGGCTGCATGAACCTGTCGCACGCCTATCTGCCGCGCCCCGACCCGGCGCAGGCCGAAAGGCTGCTGCTCCACGCGCTTGATTCGGGCGTTACCCTGTTCGACACGGCTGCGGTCTATGGCATGGGCGCCAACGAGGAACTGATCGGGCGCACGCTGATGCACCGGCGGAGCGAATTCACACTGTCGAGCAAGTGCGTCCTGGCGGCGGTCGACGGCACGCGCATGCTCGACGGGTCGCCGCGGACGATCGCGCGGGTGCTGGAGGATTCGCTCCGCCGGCTGTGCGTGGATCATATCGACCTTTATTATCTGCACCGGCTGGACCGGCGCGTGCCGATCGAGGAGTCGGTCGGCGCTCTGGCCCGGGCGGTCGAGGCGGGCAAGATCGGCGCGATCGGCCTGTCCGAAATGTCGGCCGCGACGCTGCGTCGCGCCCATGCCGTGCATCCGATTGCCGCGATGCAGACCGAATATGCGCCCTGGACGCGGAATGCGGAACTGGCGGTGCTGGACGCCTGCGCGCAATTGGGGGTCGGGTTTGTCGCCTTCTCGCCGCTGGGGCGCGGGCTGCTGGCCGGCGGCGTCGGCCCGCACGGCGTGGCGCAGGAGGATATCCGCGCCGCGATGCCGCGTTCAAGGCGCCGCACCTTGCCGCCAACCTCGCTCTTGCGGCCCAGCTGGCGGAACTGGCGCGGGAAGCAGGCTGCACGGCGGCGCAACTGTGCCTCGGCTGGACCATGGCGCGGCGGCCCTTCATCGTCCCCATTCCCGGCACGACCAGCATCGCCCATCTCGACGAGAATCTGCGGAGCCTTGCGCTCGCCCTGCCGGACGATCTGTTCGCCGCGGTCGACGCCCTCTTCCCGTTCGAAGCGCCCGCCGGCCCCCGCTATGACCAGGCGATGCAGGCGCTGATCGACACGGAAAGCTGGCCCGGCGAACCCATGGCCTGAAGCGCGGCGAGGGGGCGCCAGCCCCGATTTCCGCGCTTTTTGGAAAAAAGCAGCCCCCGCGATTTTTCCGGTTGACCGACTCGCGGGACGCGCCTAGATGCCACTCCACCGACGCGGTGAGCGCCACTGGTTCTCGCCTCGATCGGTCGCCAACATTACGGACAGATGTCCCCCGGAACATAAGGGTCGGGGAACAATCACTGTCCGCTCTGATGTTTGGTCGGCTCTTTGACATTGTTGATTGATGAAGGGACATGTGGGCGGCGGCTCCGGGTTCTGGCGGATTTTAGGCGTCGGAT